>NZ_JAKZBW010000016.1:0-89492 GCF_022539275.1 Pseudoxanthomonas sp. LH2527
CGCCGCCGCAGGACACGCCGCCGCCGCCGGTCAAGAACCTGGCGCCGCCGAAGACCACGCCGCTGCCGCCGCCGCCTGAGGCGCCGCCGGTCGATATCGCCGAGCCGCGTCCGACCGATATCGTGACGCCGCCGTCGCCGCCGGCTCCGCCCGCTCCGACGCCGGACATCGGCGCCAGCGTGGACATCTCGTCGAAGAACATGAACCCGCCGCGTTACCCGCCCGCCGCCGCGCGCGCCGGTATCGAAGGTACGGTCATCCTGATCATCGACGTCGATGCCAACGGCAACGTGACCAACGTGTCGGTGGAGAAGTCCAGCCGCAACCGCGATCTCGATCGCGCCGCGATGGACGCCGCACGCAAGTGGCGCTTCAATGCTTCCGTCGTCAATGGCCAGAAGGCTGCAGGCCGCGTCCGCGTGCCGGTGGACTTCAACATGGGCGGCTGATGCCATCAGGCATCGACAGAGTTCAACGTAACCCGCAACACTCTCAATCAACACTTATATAAAGGTAAGCGTCATGCTGCAGGAAACCCTTTTCGCCGCCGCCGCCGGGGGCAACAACGCCGCGAATGCCCTGTCGCAGATGGGCTTCGAGCACATGATCTCCGAGATGGTCAGCAAGCCCGGCGAGTTCATCGTCTCCTGGGTCGTGCTGCTCACCCTGGTGATCATGTCGGCCATGTCGTGGTACTGGACCGTCATCAACGTGCTGCGCAGCAGCCGCCTGAAGGGCCAGGCTGACCGCGTGACGAGTGCCTTCTGGGAAACCCCCAACGCGCAGGACGCCATCCGCCTGATGGAAGAACAGCCGAAGAACGAGCCGTTCTCCAAGATCGCGCTGGACGCCGCCCAGGCTGCCGCTCACCACCAGCGTTCGGAAGGTTCGGGCGAAACGCTGAGCCGCTCGGAGTTCGTGGACCGCGCCCTGCGCCAGGCTGTGACCCGCGAGAGCACCAACCTGCAGGGCGGCATGACGCTGCTCGCCACCGTCGGTGCGACCGCGCCGTTCGTGGGTCTGCTGGGTACGGTGTGGGGCATCTACGGCGCCCTGATCCGCATCGGTGCGACCGGCCAGGCGTCGATCGACGCGGTTGCCGGCCCGGTGGGTGAAGCGCTGATCATGACCGCCATCGGTCTGTTCGTCGCCATCCCGGCCGTGTTCGCCTACAACTTCTTCAGCAAGACGAACGCCGCGGTCATCGCCAAGTTCGACACGTTCGCGCACGACCTGCACGACTTCTTCGCCACCGGCTCGCGCGTTCGCTGAGCCGGCGGTACAAGCAGTCAACGCAACGTTCTAGACGGAGCCCGTCATGGCTTTCAGTAGTGGTAATAGCGGTGGCCCGATGGCCGAGATCAACGTCACGCCCCTCGTGGACGTGATGTTGGTGCTGCTGATCATCTTCATCATCACGGCGCCGCTGATGTCGCACAAGGTGAAGATCGACCTGCCCGAAACTCCCCAGATCGCGAAGGACGAGCAGGACGGTCCGAAGACCCCGCCGATCACCATCTCCGTGAAGGAGAACGGTGACCTGTACTGGGGCGACGAGCCGGTCAGCAAGGAAATCCTCGAGTCGCGCCTGTCCAGCGCCGCCCAGCTGCAGCCGCAGCCGAAGCTCAACCTGCGTGGCGACAAGACGACCAAGATGGGCGTCATTGCCGACGTCACCAAGATCGCGCAGGGTCAGGGCATGCTGGACATCGGCTACGTGGCCACGAAAGAGAAGGGGCAGTAAGCCATGGCATTCAGCAGTGGTGGAAGCAAGGGCCCCATGGCCGACATCAACGTCACGCCCCTGGTGGACGTGATGCTGGTGCTCCTGATCATCTTCATCGTGACCGCCCCGATCATGACGTACCCGATCGAAGTGGCCCTGCCGCAGCGTGTGATCAACCCGCCGCCGCAGATCAAGGAACCGCCGCCGCCGATCGACCTGCGGATCAACGCTGACGGCACGATCTATTGGAACAACAGTCCGGTGAACGTGGCGGACCTGCAGACCCGCATGGAAAACGAAGTCCAGCGTGATCCGACCAACCAGCCCGAGCTGCGCATCGAAGCCAACTCGGAAGCGCATTACGAAGTGATGGCCAGGGTCCTGGCCGCCGCCAAGAACGCGCAGATGCTGAAGATCGGTTTCGTGCAGTAATCCTGACGCGCAACGCCGTTTTGAACGCCGCCCTCCGGGGCGGCGTTTTTGTTTGGACGAAGCGAACCCTCTTGCGGCGCCCCGGGGACGGGCGTAGCGTCCGGCTTACGGTCCTGACAGAAGGAGGTGTGCCATGGCGTTCTCCGCTCCCGCAAGCCGTTCCGAACTGGCCGAAATCAACATCACGCCGTTGGTGGACGTGATGCTGGTCCTGCTGGTGATCTTCATGGTCACCGCGCCCATGCTGTCGCGGCCGATCGAGGCGATGCTGCCGCAGGCCACACCGCCGGTGACGCGGATCGAGCCTCCCAACGACCTGGTGCTCAAGGTTGGCATGGCCGGGCATTACACCCTGGACGACCGGCCGGTGACGCTGTCCGAACTTCGCGCCCGGCTGGAGGATGCCCGCATCGCCGATCCTCGCACCGTGCTGCAGGTGGAAGCGGCCGATGACGCCGACTACCAGCAGCTGGTCAGTGCCTTGGCCCAGGCCGAAGCCAGCGGGATCGGCAACATCGCAATGAGGAACTGAGCCGCCCGCGACGCCGGGACCGGCGTCAGTGCCGGCCGGCGGCGGCGGTGTCCAGGATGCCCAGGTAACGGCGTACCGTCGCGTCCAGGCCGGCGTAAAGCGCCTCGCCGATCAGGGCATGGCCGATGGACACTTCCAGCACGTCGGGCACCGTGGCCAGGAAACGGCCCAGGTTTTCCTGACTCAGATCGTGCCCGGCATTGACGCCCAGGCCCAGCGCCTGGGCCTGGCGCGCGGTCGCGACGCAGCGGTCGAGTTCGCCGGTGGGCTCGCCCCGTGCGGCCGCCTCGGCGTACGGACCGGTGTAGATCTCGATGCGGTCCGCCCCGAGCTGCGTCGCCTGCTCCAGCCCTTCGCAGCCGGCGTCGACGAACAGACTGACCCGGCATCCCAAGGCCTTCAGCGCGGCCACCAGTGGGCGCAGGCGCTCGCTGTCGCGGGCGAAGTCGAAACCGTGGTCGGACGTGATCTGCCCGTCGCCGTCCGGCACCAGGGTCGCCTGCGCCGGCCGCACGTCATCGCAGAGCGCGAGGAAGCCGGGATAGCCCGCTCTCGGTGGCGCGAACGGATTGCCTTCGACATTCAATTCGACGCCTTGCGCGCGGGTCAGTTGCGACAGGGCGCGGACATCGTCGGGGCGGATGTGGCGCTGGTCCGGCCGTGGATGCACGGTGATGCCGTGCGCGCCGGCCGCCAGGCAGGTGCGTGCGGCGCGGACCACGTCGGGCTCGCTGCCGCCACGGGAATTGCGGAGTACCGCGATCTTGTTGACGTTGACGCTGAGCAGGGTCACGGGGCCGGCGGCTCCGCAGGCGGCGGCGCCTGGCGGCGCGCCTCGGCCAGCTCGCGCAGTCGCCGCAGTTCGACCGGGTCGATCATCATCGACGGGTCGCGGCTGGTCTCGCCCAGGCGGCGCGCGTGCCGGCCCAGGATCCACGCCACGAACAGGCCCAGCGACACCAGCATCAACACGACCATCAGCGGCATCGACGTCGTGCGCACGGCCATGAACATGCAGCCGATGGCCATCAACAGGAAAAGCCAGTGCATCATCCACCCCCGCAGCTTGGTGGCCGCATCTTACCGCTTCCCTCCGACATCAAAAACGGCCGTGCTTCACAGCAGCGGCGACATCAGCCGGGCCAGCGCTTCGGGCAGCCGGTGCCGCCAGAGCGCGCGGTCGCGCTGCATCTTGACGACCTGGCTGGCGGCGATCTCGCCTTCCATCCATTGCGCCAGGGTGCCGGCGACGCCGCGGTCGCGGAACATCATGGAGATCTCGAAGTTCAGCCGGAAACTGCGGTGGTCGAAATTGGCGCTGCCGACGATCGCCAGCGTGTCGTCGCAGAGCAGCGCCTTGCTGTGCATCATCCGCGGGCCGTACTCGTACACCTTCACGCCGGCCGCCAGCAGCTCGTCGAAGTAGGAACGCGCCGCCAGCGTGGCCAGCCGCGAGTCGCTGACCTTGGGCACCACCAGGCGCACGTCCAGGCCGCCGAGCGCCGCCGACGTCAGCGCCATGCGCGCGGCTTCGCCGGGCACGAAGTAGGGCGTCACCAGCCACACGCGCTGCTTCGCTTCGTGGATCGCCGCCACCTTGGCGCGATGGATCGGCTCCCACGCCGAGTCCGGGCCGGAGACCAGCGCCTGCACCGCAATGCCGCCGCGCACGTTCGCATCCTCCGCGCTCCACAGGCGCGTGCCCTGGAAGTCCTTGCGCTGCTGTCCGGTGGCATACACCCAGTCCTCGACGAACACCTGCTGGATGCTGCGCACGATCTCGCCTTCCAGCCGCAGATGCAGGTCGCGGAAGGCGTCCTCGCGCAGCGACTCGTCCTCGTCGTCGGTGACATTGATGCCACCGGTGAACGCGATGCGCCCGTCCACCACCACGATCTTGCGGTGCGTGCGCAGGTTCAGCCACGGGCGGGTGAAGGGCCGGAAGCGGGTGGGGTGGAACCAGGCGTGCTCGCCGCCCGCGTCGATCAGCGCACGCAGCGCCCGGCTCTTCAACCGGTTCGAGCCCACGGCGTCCAGCAGCAGCCGCACCTTCACCCCCTCGCGCGCCTTCACCGTGAGCGCTTCAAGGATGCGCTGGCCGGTGCGGTCGCCGTTGAAGATGTAGTACTCCAGATGGATGTGGTTCTCGGCCAGCGCGATGGCGTCGAGGATGGCCTGATAGGTGGCGCAGCCGTCGACCAGTTGCTGTACCGACGTGGCAGTGGCGGGCGGCAGCCCGGTCGTCTTCTGCGCCAGCATCGGCAGCTCGGCGCTGTTGCCGTCGCTGGGTGCGAACACCTCGTAACTCCCCACGCCCTCGCGTGAGCGCCTGCGGCGCAGCTGGTGCCGCTTGATGCGCTG
The DNA here is from genome assembly GCF_022539275.1 of Pseudoxanthomonas sp. LH2527. NCBI lineage: Bacteria > Pseudomonadati > Pseudomonadota > Gammaproteobacteria > Lysobacterales > Lysobacteraceae > Pseudoxanthomonas > Pseudoxanthomonas sp. LH2527. Next base: position 5,052 of record NZ_JAKZBW010000016.1, read on the forward strand.
CGGGCCGAGCAGGAAGTAGATCAGGTAGCCCACGTAGGGCAGCAGCGCCAGCGACAGCAGCCAGCTCAACGTCGCCACCGGTTCCCGCTTCTGCAGGACGATCCAGGCGCACAGCGGCACCAGATACAGCAGCCAGGCCAGGGTCACCCACCAGCCCAGGTGGGGAAGCGAGGACCAGGCCCCGTGCACCGCGTTCAGGAATTCCGACATGCGCGGATTCTAGAGGGCGGCTGCCGCCGTGAGGTGACGGCGCGGTCCTGACTGCCGGCGTCCCGGCGATGTCGGCGAGCCGCAGGCCACGCCGACCCGCGCGATCTCCCCGCGTGTCCTGTGGAACGTCCGCACGCCGAATGACGTGAGGTTGCGTCTCTTTTCTGCGACTTACATCACATCTTTGCGGCCGACGCGCGCCGCGAACGGGCAAGGACAGGGGGAATGCCGTGAACAGGATCTATTGCAAGGTATGGAATCGGGCGCTGGGCCAGTGGGTCGTCGCCTCCGAGCTGGCGCGTGGTGACAGTGCCGGCGTCACCGGCGCGCAGCGAAGGACGCTGCCGCATCGGCACGCGCTCGTCATCGCGCTCCTGGCGGGCGGCATGGCGGCAGGCGCCCAGGCCAACACGACCATCGGCAGCAACAGCTTCGTGTCGCCCGACGGCGCCATCTGCAGTGCGGTCGGCACGCCGGCCCCCAACGCCGTCGCGGCATGGACCTGCCAGGTCCCCAACGGCAGCGGCGGCTACGCCATCATTTCCCGCATCAATGCCACCGCCACCGGTGCGCCCGACCTGACGGGCCTGGCGGGCGCACTGGGCCCGAACGCCGTGCTGATCGGCACCACCACCACCCAGGCCAGCGCCGACGGCGCGGTGGCGATCGGTCCCGGTGCCCGCGCCACGGCGGACACCGCCATCGCGCTGGGCGACCGCGCAAGCGCCACCGGCACGGGTGCCGTGGCCGTCGGCTTCAGTGCACGGGCCGAAGACGAGTACAGCGTGGCTCTGGGTGGCGGTGCCGTGGCGCTTGGCCAATCGTCCTATGCCATGGGCAACAACGCCCAGGCGCGTGATTTCGACGTCGCGATCGGCGCCGCCGCGTTGATCGGCTCCACCGGTTCCACCCAGACCACCGCCGTCGGCTACCAGGCCGGCGCGAACTCCACCCTTGTCGCCCAATCAACCTTCGTCGGCTTCGCCGCCGGCGCCCAGAGCAGCGGCACCAGCAACGCCTTCGTCGGCTCGCGGGCGGGCGCGCAGTCGGTGGGCGACTTCAACGTCGCCAATGGCACGTTCGCCCTGGCCGGCGCCAATGGCGACCACAACATCGCACAAGGCAACGGTGCGGGCGCCCTGGTCACCGGCGACGACAATGTCGCGATCGGCCGGCAGGCCGGCACGCTGACCACCTTCGCCGCCGACGGCACCCCGGCGGTGCTCACCCCCGCCGCCTTCAGCGAAACGGTGAGCATTGGCCACCAGGCTGCAGGCTTGGCGAACCGGGCGATCGCGATTGGCGTGGAGACCGTGGCAGCGGGCATCGATTCCATCGCGCTGGGCCCTGATGCCAGCGTGCAGTCCAACGCCACGCAGGGCATCGCCATCGGCGAAGGTGCCCTGGTGCGTGGCACGGCCGTGTCGACGGGCACGTCGTCCATCGCGATTGGTGATGGTGCAAACACTGGCCGCGGCGCGGGCCCAAGCACGTCAGGAGCGGCCAACACGATTGCCATTGGCACGGCAGCGCAGGCTGCGCGCGGCGCGGGTGGCATTGCCATGGGACAGGGCGCTAATGTCTGGAGCGCCAATACAATCGCGATCGGCACCAATGCGCGTGTCGGTGGCTCATTTGCCGACGCGCATGCAGGGGGTATCGCGATCGGCAACAACGCCGGGGCGGCCCGAGCCGACTCTATCGCAATCGGCAGCAACGCCATCGGCCACAGCCAGAGCGTCACCATTGGTGCCAACGCCACCACGACACCTTCTTTCGATGCATCCAATTATGGCGGCGGCAGCGTGGCGGTCGGCTATGGTGCGCAGGCCATCAGTGATGCCCGCCTTGGCAGGTCGCAAAGTGCCGCGTTCGGATACGGCGCTCGTGCAAACGTGGACGGTGGACTGTCGCTGGGTACCGCCGCCATCACCACGGCCGTCGATGGAGTGGCGATCGGCAACGCGTCGGTGGCCAGCACAGCAGCCGGCGTGATCGGCTATGACCCGCGCACCGGTTTGCCTGCAGCCATCACCTCGCCCACATGGGTCGCCACCATGGGTGCGGTCAGCGTGGGTGGTGCAGGCAACACGCGCCAGATCACCAATGTCGCCGCCGGCACGGAAGACACCGATGCGGTGAATGTGGCGCAGTTGCAGGCGGCGCAGACGCACTACTACAGCGTCAACGACAATGGCGTCCCGGGCGCCAACTACAACAACGACGGCGCCACCGGCGTCAGCGCGCTGGCGGCAGGTGTCGGCGCCCGTGCCGAAGGCCAGGCGGACACGGCCATGGGGTTCGACAGCCAGGCGTCGGGGTCCAACAGCATCGCCATCGGTACCTCGGCGCGCGCCTTGCAATCGCATGCGACGGCGATGGGTTACAGCGCTGAAGCCAGTGGCCAGAGTGCGGTGGCTATCGGCTTTGTGGCGCAGGCGGCAGGCGCGGGCAATATCGCCATCGGCCACGGCGCAGCTACCACGGGAGCCAACGTCACGGCCATGGGTACCTTCGCCTCGGCGACCCGGGACAACGCGATTGCGCTTGGAACAGGCGCCAGCGCGACCTACGAGAATGCGTTGGCGATGGGCACCAATGCCCGCGCCGTGAACGCGGACGACATCGCCATCGGCCGGGATGCATTGGCCTCGGGCGGCGACTCCCTCGCCATCGGCGGGCAGGCCACCGGTCTGGCGTCCACCGCGATTGACGGTGTCGCCGAAGGGGATTCCTCCACCGCACTGGGAGGACGGGCCGTCGGCGCCGCTTCGTTGTCCATCCACGATGGTCTGGCGCTGGGCCAGAACAGCAATGCGATCGGTACCGAGGTGGTGGCACGCGGCAATCGCAGCACGGTCCTGGGCTGGGTGTCGGAAGCCAATGGCGACCAGAGCCTGGCGATCGGCGCCGAGGCGATTGCCGACGGCGTCTCCTCCATGGCCATCGGTACCGGTGCGCGCGCCAACGGCGAGAACAGCATCAGCATCGGCACAGGCAATGTCGTGAACGGCGACCGCAGCGGAGCGATCGGCGATCCCAGCATCATCGATGCATCCGACAGCTACAGCGTGGGCAACAACAACACGCTGGGCGCGGCGGCGAACAACAGCTTCGTGCTGGGCAACAACGTCACCATCGACGTGGACAACGCCACGGCGCTGGGCAACGGTACCGGCGTGACCCAGGCGGGCGGCGTGGCCCTGGGCAGCGGTTCGCTCGCCAGCACGGCCGCGGGCGCCGTGGGCTACGACCCGCGCACCGGCGTGCCGTCCACCGACACCTCCGCCACCTGGGTCAGCACGCAGGCCGCCGTCAGCGTGGGCAGCGCGGGCAACACGCGCCAGATCACCAACGTCGCCGCCGGCACAGAAGAGACCGATGCAGTCAACGTGGCGCAGCTGCAGGCAGCACAGGCCGCCGCCACGACGCACTACTACAGCGTCAACGACAACGGCGTCATCGGCGGCAACTACGACAACGATGGTGCGCTGGGAACCAATTCCCTGGCGGCCGGTGTGGACACCTTTGCATTTGGCGAAGGCAGTACGGCGGTTGGCTCGCAGAACTTCGCGATTCGTCAGTACAGCACCGCTGTCGGCCACGACAACCTGGCCTTGGCAGTGAGCAGCACGGCGGTCGGCGACAGCAACCAGGTCTGGAGCGACCAGTCCGGCGCGTTCGGATTCAACAACCGCGTCGGTGAAATCCAGCCTCCCCCCCAGCCGACACCTTCACGCTACAGCAACAGCTACGCCGTCGGTTCGGGCAACGTGATCGAAGCCAACAACACGTTCGTGCTGGGCAACAACGCCAACCTCAACGTCGACAACGCTACCGCGCTGGGCCACGCCACGAGCGTGACCCAGGCCGGCGGGGTGGCACTGGGCAGCGGCTCCATCGCCAGCACCGCGGCGGGCGTCGCAGGCTACGACCCGCGCACCGGCCTGCCGTCCACCGACATCTCCGCCACCTGGGTCAGCACGCTGGCCGCCGTCAGCGTGGGCAGTGCAGGCAACACCCGCCAGATCACCCACGTCGCGGCAGGCACCGAAGACACCGACGCGGTGAACGTGGCGCAGCTGCAGGCGGCGCAGGATGCGGCCACCACGCACTACTACAGCGTCAACGACAATGGCACGCCGACCGGCAACTACAACAACGATGGCGCGACCGGTCTCAATGCGCTGGCGGCCGGCGTCAACGCGACAGCCGTCGGGGCCGACGCCGTCTCGATCGGGTCGGGTGCGCAAGCGAGTCGCATTGGCAGCGTCGCCATCGGCTCGCTGGCGCGATCACAGGGCACGGATGCCATCTCCCTCGGGCGCAACGCGCTTGCCGGCCAGGTTTCCAACGGCGCAGGCTCGATTGCGATCGGCGCCGATTCGCAAGCCATCCGCGCCCGCAGCGTCGCGATAGGCAATTCGGCGGTGGTGAATGCCACGGTGGCGAGTGGCGTGGCGCTGGGTGCGGCGACGAACGTCGCGGCGGATTTCGGTGTGGCGCTGGGCTTCGGTTCGGTCGCGAATCGCGCAGCAGGATCGACAGGCTATTCGCCGGCAGGTGCCACGGCGACGGATATTGCCACGATCCAGGCCACCAACAGCACCAACCTGGGCGCGGTCAGCGTCGGCACGGGCGCGGCGGGCGGGAATCGCCAGATTATCAATGTCGCCGCCGGCACTCAGGCCAGCGATGCGGTCAACGTGGCCCAGTTGCAGGCCGTAGCGACAACAGCCAACGCCGGCTGGAACGCCACCGACGCCGCCGGCAACACCGCCAACATCGGCCCGAACGGTACGGTGACGTTCGAGAGCGGCAATACCAACATCGCGGTGAGCCAGACCGGCGTGGACGACGACGGCGTGGTCGACATCACGCTGAGCAACAACCTCGACCTGACGGCCGCAGGCAGTGTCACCACCGGCGACACGCTGATGAACAACGCGGGCGTGGCGGTGGGCACGAACGTGGCGCTCGGCAGTGGCGGATTGACCGTCATCGGCGGCACGACAACGACGGTGGTCAATGGTGATGGACTGACCAGCGGCTCGGTCGCGTTGAGCGGCGTGAGCAACGACATCACCGGTCTGTCGAACACGACCCTGACCGATCCGACCTTCGCCACGGCCGGACGCGCGGCGACGGAAGAGCAGCTGCAACTGGTCGAACAGTCGGCCAACGCCGGCTGGAACGCGACCGACGCCAACGGCAATGCCGCCAACATCGGTCCCGGAGGCACGGTGACGTTCGAGAGCGGCAACACGAACATCGCGGTGAGCCAGACCGGTGCCGACGACGATGGCGTGGTGGACATCACGCTGAGCAACAACCTGGACCTGACGGCCGCAGGCAGTGTCACCACCGGCGACACGCTGATGAACAACGCGGGCGTGGCGGTGGGCACGAACGTGGCGCTTGGCAGCGGTGGCCTGACCGTGATCGGCGGCACCACGACGACCATCGTCAGCGGTACCGGCGTGAGCAGCGGCAACGTGGTGCTGAGCGGCGTGAGCAACGACATTACCGGGCTGTCGAACCGGACCCTGATCGACCCGACCTTCGCCACGGCCGGACGCGCGGCGACCGAAGAGCAGTTGCGCCTGGTGCGCAACGAGATCACCAGCGGGTTCACCCCGCCCACGCGCTACTACGGCGTCAATTCGCTGGGCGGCGGCAACCAGCTGGGCGAGGGCGCGACCGGCGAAGATGCGATGGCGCTCGGCAAGGACGCCGAATCCGAAGGCCAGGACGCGGTCGCGATGGGCCGCGGTGCGCGCGCGACCGAAGACGACAGCATGGCATTGGGTGCAGGTTCCCAGGCACTGTCGCTCAATGCGCTCGCCATCGGCGCGGGTGCGGTGGCCTCGCACGAGAACAGCATCGCGCTGGGCGCCGGTTCCGCCACCACGGTCGGTGCGCGCGCGGGCTACCAGGGTGCCTACGTCGGCAGCAGCAGTTCCACCGGTGAAATGAACATCGGCGGGCGCCAGCTCACCGGCGTCGCCGCGGGTTCGGCCGCGACCGATGCGGTCAACGTCAGCCAGCTGCAGGGCGGCGTGACGCAGGCGATCACCGAGGCCAACAATTACACGGACGCGCGCATCGCCACCATCGAGGGCGACCTGGTCGACATCCGCGGCGACATCACCGACATCCAGGGCGACATCGTGCGCATCGAGGGCGACATCACCAATCTGGACACGCGCGTCGGCGACGTGGAAGGCGACGTGGCCAGCCTCACCACCACCGTCAACCAGTTCGACAACCGGGTGACCAACCTCGAACGCGGCGGCAGCGGTCCGTTCCAGGTCACGCAGGGAGAAACCTACGTGGCACCTGCGCCGACCGGTGCCAACGCCAGCGCGGGCGGCAACGGCGCCGTCGCCAGCGGTGACAACAGCACGGCCGTCGGCAACCAGTCGGTGGCCAGCGGCGACAACAGCACGGCGATCGGGCAGGGCGCGGTCGCCAGCCACGACAACAGCGTGGCGCTCGGTCGCGGCTCGGCCACCACCGTCGGCGCGCAGCGCGATTACAACGCTGCGTACGTCGGCACCAGCACGTCCACCGGCGAGGTCAACATCGGCGGCCGCACGATCAGCGGCGTGGCGCCCGGCATCGCCGGCACCGATGCCGTGAACGTCAACCAGCTCGATGCCGGCGTCGACTACGCGATCAACCAGGCCAACGCCTACACCGACACCCGCTTCAACCAGTTCGAGGGCGACATGTGGAACCTCGAACGCGGCTATCGCGGCGGCACCGCGTCGGCGATGGCGATGGCGGGCCTGCCGCAGGCCTACCTGCCCGGCAAGAGCATGCTGTCGTTCGCGTTCGGTGGTTACCAGGGCGAGTACGGCATGGCGTTCGGCCTGTCGACGATCAGCGACAACGGTCGCTGGGTCTACAAGGCGCAGGCCACCGGCAACACCACGCGCGACTGGGGTTTCTCGGTCGGCGCCGGCCTGCAGTGGTGATCGCATGACTCGCCCCTTCCGTCCTTCAAGGAGTCCGCTGATGTCCCTGTCGTCCAAGCGCCGGCCTGCGGTGCCGCTGTGGATCGCCTGCGCCGTCGGGCTGGCGCTGAGTGCGTGCGGCACGCGCCATGTCAGTCACGACATCTCGCCGGCGGGCGTTGCCGGAGAGGTCGTGTTTCCCGACCCGGCCGACGTCCTGTTCAACCACGGCACCTTCCCGAACCGCGACAACCTGCGCGCCATCGCCGCCGGCGTCACCAAGCCGCAGCTGTACGACCTGCTGGGGCGGCCGCATTTCCGCGAAGGCCTGCGCGCGCGCGAGTGGGACTACCTGTTCCACTTCCGCACGGCGCAGGGCTTGACCACCTGCCAGTACAAGGTCCTGTTCGACCGCGACTACACCGGGCGCAGCTTCCACTGGGCGCCGGCCTCGTGCGCCGCGCTGCTGGACGCGCCCGCCGCCGCGCCGACGGCCGCGACCAACCGGTTCGAACTGTCGGGCGATGCGCTGTTCGCCTTCGACCGCCACGCCGTCGCCGACATCCTGCCCGGCGGGCGCGAACAGATCGCGGCCATCGCCGCCGAGCTGCGCGACAGCAACATCAGCTCGTTGCAGGTCATCGGCCACACCGACCTGCTGGGCGACGACCGCTACAACCATCGGCTGTCCCAGCAACGTGCGTTGTCGGTGCGCAGCCTGCTGATCGAACAGGGCATCGCGCCGGCGATGGTCACCGCGCTGGGGGCGGGCGAATCGCAACCGCTGAAGACCTGCGACGCCACGCTTGCGCTGCCGGCCAGGATCGCCTGCGAGCAGCCCAACCGCCGCGTGGAGGTCCTGGCGCATGGCGTGCGTTGAGGGTGTCCGGGCGTGCCTGTTCGCCGTGCTGCTGGCGTCGGTAGCGGCCGGTCCTGCATGGGCGCAGGCGTCGTCAACGGCGGCGAAACCGCCGAACGCCGCACGCGTGCTGGCCCCCGGTGCGGCGCTCGATGCCGCCGTGCAGGCCGCGCTGATGGTCGACGCCGGTCGGGTCGGCGAACTGTGGGATGGCGCCTCAGCGGTCGCCAAGCGTGCGGTCACGCGCGAGGTCTTCGTGGCGGGCATCTCGGCCGCGCGCAAGCGCCAGGGCGCGCTGGCCAACCGGCAGTGGCTGGCCGTGCGCCGCCAGGTGCATGACGGCAAGCAGGGCGTGCCTGCCGGCCATTACGTCAGTGTCGAACTGCTGGCACAGGCGAGCGACGGCAAGCTGGTGCGCGAACTGGTGTCGCTGCGGATGGACGAGGACGGCACGGCGCGCCTCAGTGGCTATGTGGTGGAGTGAGGGCATGCGCAGCGTCTTCGCTTCCCCGATCACGGTCGTCCTGCTGCTCGCGGTCGCCATCGCCCTGCCGGCCGCCGCACAGTCCGCGCGGCCGGCGGCCACGCCGTCGACAGGCGCCGTCAGCGCGTCGCTGTATGCCGTCAACGCCGCCTCGCTTGCTACCGCCATGACGTACTGCATGAAGACGCACGGTCCGCTGCGCGTCGGCTCGCGCGGCGAGACCTGCTTCCGCGAGGCGCGCAACCTGCTGGCGCGCTATGGCCTCAGGACGCATGCCGAGCGGATCGACCAGGCCTGTCACGACCCGGCCCAGTTCAACACTTGCATCACGCCGGAAATCGGCCGGCTGGTGATGGAACTGAACACGCACTTCGACGAACGCCGCCCGTAGGCCATCGCGCGGATCTCCAGCGCTGCGACGCCGCTGCCGTAAGGTGCGGCGATGGGCGCACCGAAACATCCGGGCATCAAGGGACGCGGGTCCACCGGCTACCTGCCGGGCCGGTTCGCCGTGACCACGCCGGATGCGATCGACGATGGCTGGCACCACGCCGACACCGAGGGCGACATCGCGTCCGCGCCGCACACGCAGGTGATCGAGGAGTTCGCGCGCAGCGTCATCACCCGCAACCAGTCGCCGGACATCCCGTTCGACCAGTCGTTGAACCCCTATCGCGGCTGCGAGCACGGGTGCAGTTACTGCTTCGCCCGTCCGTCGCACGCCTACCTCGATCTCTCGCCCGGGCTGGACTTCGAAACGAAGATCTTCGCCAAGACCAACGCGCCGGAGGCATTGCGGCGCGAACTGGCCAGGCGCGGCTACGAACCGCGCCCGATCTCGCTGGGCATCAATACCGATGCCTACCAGCCGGCGGAACGGAAACTGCAGCTGACCCGCCGCATCATCGAGGTGCTGGCGGAGACGAAGCATCCGTTCTCGCTGATCACCAAGAACGCGCTGGTCGAACGCGACCTCGACCTGCTCGCACCGATGGCGCGGGAACGGCTGGTGCACGTGTACTTCTCCATCACCACCCTGGACAACGCGCTGTCGTCGCGACTGGAACCACGTGCGTCCGCGCCCCACAGCCGGCTGCGGGCGGTGAAGCGGCTCAGCGAAGCGGGCGTGCCGGTCGGGGTGATGTTCGCGCCGGTGATTCCCTGGGTGAACGACCACGAGCTGGAAGCCGTCCTCGAAGCGGCACGCGAGGCCGGCGCGACCGCCGCCGGTTACGTGTTGCTGCGCCTGCCGCACGAAGTGGCGCCGCTGTTCCGCGACTGGCTGCAGACGCATCTGCCGGACCGCGCGGCGCACGTGATGAGCACGGTCCAGCAACTGCGCGGCGGCAAGGATTACGACAGCCGCTTCGGCACGCGGCTGCGCGGCGAGGGCGTGTATGCGGATCTGCTGGCGCGACGCTTCGCGCTGGCGCTGAAGCGTCATGGCTTCGCGGGACGGCGGCATCCGCCGTTCGACGTGACGCGCTTCGTGCCGCCGCGCGCACCCTCGCCGCAGGGCGAACTGTTCTGACGCGCGTGCGGCGCGTGAGCCGCCGCCGCTAACCCGCTTCAGCCGCCGCCGTACAGCCGTTCCGCGCGCTGGAACAGCACCCAGCTGGTGGCGATGTACTTGTCGCCGCCGAGCGGACGGTTGCCGCGGTGCGTGTGGGTGAAGGCGGTCGGCGCGATCAGCAGGCTGCCGGTGCGCGGCACGATCTTGCGCTGCTGGTGGAAGAACTCGGTCTCGCCCGCGCCGAAACCGTCGTTGAGGTAGATCGTCCACAGCACGTGGCGGTGCAGGGTCTCGGCGTCGGCCGCCTTCGGGAACAGCTCGCAGTGCCAGTACGGGTAACCGCCCTCACCGTCGGTGTAGCGCTGCAGGTTGATCCGCCCCGGCACGAACACCTTCATCACCAGCTTCATCAACGCGGCATCGTCCATGCCCGCGATGTCGTCATGGCGCAACCGCCGCAACGTGCCTTCCGCATCCGGCTGCTGCAGCATCAGCGGCGCGATCAGGCTGAAGGGATAGGTGCGCAGGTAGCGCTGCAGGCCGGTGAGCACGGCCAGGTTGAGCCGCTGTTCCACGTCGCGCCACGCGGCCTGGCCGGTGATGCTGATGTCGCGGCTGTGCTTGAGCTCGGGGTAGAGGCCGCCGCCGACCCGCCCGGGCTGGTCCTGCCCGCTGGCATCGAAACGCGCCACGATGGCGCGGCAGGTGTCCGCGTCCAGCGCGTCGGGGTAGACCTCGATGAAGTCGGCGGCAGTAGCGGTCATGCCGGGATTCTAGTCGCTCCGCCAAGCGATGTCGGCCTGGCGGGCTGCCGGGTCACTTTGCGAGTGGATTGTTGGGTATGCGACGCAGATCGTACTCGCGCGGGGATTGCACGGCATGTGTGAGCCTACAGCCGCGTGCGAGCATCTCTGAGGCGCCGGGGCCTACATAGAACGCGTTGATACGAGTGAAGAGCGTGCCGATGGCATTGGAAAAAACCGATTGAATCGCCCTCGCAATTGGTGTGTCCGACACGGTGCCGACTCGTCCTGAAATGAGTGTGTCGGGCGAAAAAAGACCGCCATGCGTAATGGTGACGCTGTCGGGATTCGCCAGTTGATCGACCGCGTACCGAATATCACCCGTGCTCTGTGGGACTGGGCGGACGTTGACGGCATGGCCGAACGCCGTGACCAGGTACGTGGGATTGCTGCTCGACGAGCCCTCTGCGGCCAAGCGGAGACTGGGAAGTCGTGCACCCGCTTCGATGATGATGGGCTGAGGCGACTCAAAGAGTCCGGTCAGCGAATAAGCGAGATTGAGCTTCTTCTCTGCTTGCTCGAAGACGGGCAGCAAGTCATCCGGCGTCGCAAAGAAGTGGCGCTGCATATTGTGTGCACTTGAGATCGAACTCCAGTCGCCACTTTACCGCTCTGCTCACGCCGCCGCGGCGTCATGCGCCCGGTGATAGCCGACCGCCGCTTCGACTTCCTGCTTCGAGCCCAGGAACACCGGCACGCGCTGGTGCAGCTGGGTGGGGTGCAGCGACAGGATGTCCTCGCGGCCGGTGCTGGCGGCGCCGCCGGCCTGTTCCACCAGCAGGCCCATCGGGTTGGCCTCGTACATCAGCCGCAGCTTGCCGGCCTTGCCCGGGTCCTTGCGGTCCCAAGGGTAGATGAAGATGCCGCCGCGGGTCAGGATGCGGTGCACGTCGGCCACCATGCTGGCGATCCAGCGCATGTTGAAGTCCTTGCCGCGCGGGCCGTCCCTGCCGGCGAGCAGGTCGCCGACGTAGCCCTGCATGGGCGCTTCCCAGTGGCGCTGGTTGGACAGGTTGATGGCAAACTCCTTCGTCTCTTCCGGAATCCGCATGTCGCGCTGGGTCAGCACGAAGGCGCCCTGTTCGCGGTCCAGGGTGAAGGCATGCGTGCCGTTGCCGGTGGTCAGCACCAGCATCGTGCTGGGGCCGTAGATGCAGTAGCCGGCGGCCACCTGGTCGCGGCCGGGCTGCAGGAAGTGCTCGTCGCCCGGCGTGGTCACGCCGTCCGGCGAACGCAGCACCGAGAAGATGGTGCCCACCGAGACGTTGACGTCGATGTTCGAGCTGCCGTCCAGCGGATCGAACAGCAGCAGGAAGCCGCCGCGCGGGTAGGCGTCCGGGATCGGCTGGCTGTGGTCCATCTCTTCCGATGCGCAGGCGGCCAGGTGGCCGCCCCAGGCGTTGGCTTCCAGCAGGATGTCGTTGCTCAGTACGTCCAGCTTCTTCTGCGCCTCGCCCTGCACGTTGCCGGTGCCGGCGTCGCCCAGCACGCCGCCCAGCGCGCCCTTGCTGACCGCGATGGAGATGCTGGTGCAGGCGCGGGCGACCACCGCGATCAGCTGGCGCAGGTCGGCGCTGATGCGGCCGGCGCGCTGCTCCTCGATCAGGTAGCGGCTCAGCGAGACGGCGGACGGAGCGGGAGCGGGCATGATGGGGTCCACGGCAAAGGTGGCGCGCATTGTCCGGGTTGACGAGACCAATGCAAGACCACTCGCTATGCTGGCGGCCCTGGACGAGGAAGGCAGGATGGACGAAGCAACTCCCGGCACCTGGCTGGCGCTGTCCTCGGCGCTCGGGCTGGGCCTGCTCATCGGACTGGTGCGCGAACGCAGCCCCGGTCGCGCGCACGGCATTGCCGGGCTGCGCACGCATGCGCTGGTGGCGCTCGGCGCGGCCGTCGCGGCCGCGCTCGGCCAGCCGGTGCTGCTGGTGGCGCTGGCGGTGACCGGCGTGCTGGCGGCGATGGGGTACCGGGCGACGCGCCGCGACGACCCCGGCCTGACCAGCGAGGTGACACTGGTGGTGACCTTCCTGCTCGGCGCCCTGGCGATGCGTACCCCGGCGCTCGCCACCGCGCTGGCGGTGGTGGTGGCGGTGCTGCTGTACGCCAAGCAGCCGCTGCACGAACTCACCCGCGACACCTTCAGCGAGCGTGAGGTCTTCGACGGCCTGCTGCTGCTGGCGTCGGCGCTGGTGATCCTGCCGATCCTGCCGGACCGCCCGATCGGTCCGTTCGATGCGATCAACCTGGCGACCATCTGGACGCTGGTGGTGCTGGTGATGGCGGTCAGCGCGCTGGGCCACATCGTGCTGCGGCTGGTCGGCAATCGCTGGGGACTGGCGGCGGCCGGCTTCTTCGCCGGCTATGTATCGTCGACCGCGGCGACCATCGGCTTCGGTCAACGTGCGAAGGAGACGCCGGCGCTGCTGCGCTCGGCGGTGGCGGCCGCGCTGCTGTCCAATCTGGCCTCGCTGACGCTGTGCGTGCCGATCCTGTGGACGGTGTCGCCGCCGCTGGTGCGCGACCTGCTGCCGGAACTGGGCGCGATTGGCGCGGTGCTGCTGGCCGGTGGCCTGCTGGGCCTGCACCGCAGCGAAGACGACGCGGTGAAACCGCCGACGTCGGAAAGCCGCATGTTCCGTTTCGGCCAGGCGCTGGGGTTCGCGCTGCTGGTCGCGGCGCTGACCTTTGTGGCGGCGGCATTGGCGGCGTGGATCGGGCCGCGCGGCGCGATGGCCGCAGCGGCAATGTCGGCGTTGGCGGAACTGCACGCCGCGGTGGCCACGCTGGCCACCCAGTTCGCGCGGGGCGGACTCGCAGCGGAAGAGGCGCGCTGGTGGATGCTGGCGTTGCTGGCGGCCAGCCTGATCGCCAAGTCGGTGATCGCCTGGGTCAGTGGCGGCGCGGCGTACGGCATGCGTGTGTCCGCAGGCCTGATGGCGGCGCTGGCGGCGGGTGCGGCGATGGTGTGGGTGTTCTGAGGTGCGGGTGATGCTGGGAGTGGGAGCGACGTCAGTCGCGATCGGCCATCCGGTGGAAAAGCATCGCGACTCACGTCGCTCCCACAGGAGGCACCAAGAACCCACAGCAGGCACCCCGAAGCCGGCGCCTCAGATGATCCGCAGCGTGATCGCCTTCAGCACGGCGCGGGTGCGGTCGCGGGTGCCGAGCTTGTCGAGGATGGTGGAGACGTAGTTCTTCACCGTGCCTTCGGCGAGGAACAGCGTGCGCGCGATCTCCTTGTTCGAGTAGCCGCCGGCGAGCAGGCGCAGGATGGCGACCTCGCGTTCGCTGAAGGTATCGGTGGGCGGCGCTTCATCGCGGAAACGGAAGCGCGCGCGGACCGGATCGGTGCTGACCGGCTGCAGCAGCGTGTCGCCGGCGGCCACGCGGCGGATGGCGTCGTGCAGGTCTTCCGGCGCGGCGTCCTTCAGCAGGAAGCCCTGCGCACCCGCTTCGGTGGCCCGCAGCAGCAGGTCACTGTCGTCGAAGGTGGTGAGCAGCAGGAACGGGGTGCGGTCGCCGCGTTCGCGCAGGCGGAGCAAGGCATCGATGCCGTCCACGCCGGGCATGCGGATGTCGCTCAGCACCACGTCCACCGGCTGCGACGCCAGCTTCGCCAGCAGGTCGGCGCCGTCGTCGGCCTCGAACACCGCCTCCACCTGCTGCGCCTTCAGCAGGGCGCGCAGGCCGGCGCGCACCAGCGCCTGGTCGTCCGCCAGGGCGACGCGCACGCTCATGCGGGCAGCCTCACGTCCAGGCGCAGGCCGCCGCTCGCGCTGCTGCCCAGCTGCACCTCGCCACCCAGGGCGGCCACGCGCTCGCGGATGCCCGAAAGCCCGTTGCCTTCGCGCAGGCCGCCCTTGAGGCGTCCGTCGTCTTCGATGCGCAGGCGCATGCCGGCGTCCTCCTTCGTCAATGACACGGTCAAGGTGTCCGCACCGGCGTGGCGCGCGGCGTTGGTCAGGCACTCCTGCAGGATGCGCAGCAGCGATTCGGCAACAGCAGGATCGTCGACCTTCACGCCGTCCTGGATGTGGAGGGCCAGCGACGGCCGCGGCAGCGGTGCCGCCAGTGCACGGATCGCCGTCTGCAGATCCAGTCCGCGCGCATCGCGCAGGGCCTGCACCACGTTGCGGATGTCGTCCAGCAGTTCGGTGGACAGTTGCTGCGCCACGCGGACCTCGTCGCGCGCGGCGAACACGGGGTCGCTGGCCAGCGCGCGCAGGTTGAGTTTCATCGCAGTGAGCTTGTGGCCGGCCACGTCATGCAGTTCGCGCGCCACGCGCAGGCGCTCGGCATCGCGCGCGCTGTCGGCCAGCAGGGCGCGGGTGGCCAGCAGGTCGGCGTTGACCAGCGCCAGCTGATGACGCGACTCCTCCGAGCTGCGCGCGTAATGCACGCACAGTCCGGCCAGCGCCTGGAACCCGATGTTGATCAGGGTCATCGTCAGGGGCGCACCGAACCGGTGGTGCACCATCAGCAGGTAGAAGGCCACGTTCAACACCAGCGCAGCACCCACGACCCAGCGTGGCGACAGCACGTTGACCGCGCACGCCACCCAGACCACCAGCAGCACCTGCGCGGTGCCCACACGCGGGGTCAGCCAGGCCAGCAGCAGGGCGAGGCCGGCCATGGCCACCAGTGCGACCCGTCGCTGCGGTCCCCACGTTTCGGGTGCCAGCGCGAACAGGAGGAATCCCAGCGCGTAAGCCGCCAATGCGGCGGCGGCGGCCGGGAGTACGTCCGCCGGCAGGAAGCGCAGGCCCAGCGACACCGCGGCCAGCGTGAACACGCCGGCAAGCGTCATGGGTTCGCGAAGTCGGGTCAGGGCCGTCCACATGCGCCCATGCTGTCGCCTGCCCCGCGCCGAGGCAATGGCTTCAGCGCAAGTGGTGACTTCCGGCAGGTCAGCCGGATGTCGTCAGAACGCGTCGCCCGGTACGCGCACGCTGCCTTCCATCAGCACGCGCGCACTGCGGCTCATCACCGCCTTGGTCACCACCCAGCTGCCGTCCGCCTGCTTGACGTCGGCACCGACGCGCAGCGTGCCGGAGGGATGTCCGAACACCAGCACCTCGCGCGTGCAGCCACCGGCCGCCGCATTGACCACGGTGCCCGGCACGGCGGCGGCGGTCGCAATGGCCACCGAGGCCGTGCCCATCATCGCGTGGTGCAGCTTGCCCATCGACATGGCACGCGCCAGCAGGTCGATGTCCGCCGCGTGCACGGGCTTGCCGCTCGACGACACGTAGTCCTTCGGCGGCGCGACGAAGGCGACCTTCGGCGTCA
The DNA here is from genome assembly GCF_022539275.1 of Pseudoxanthomonas sp. LH2527. Taxonomy (NCBI): domain Bacteria; kingdom Pseudomonadati; phylum Pseudomonadota; class Gammaproteobacteria; order Lysobacterales; family Lysobacteraceae; genus Pseudoxanthomonas; species Pseudoxanthomonas sp. LH2527. Next base: position 21,172 of record NZ_JAKZBW010000016.1, read on the forward strand.
GCGGACGCTTGGCCGCGGCCGCGACATCGGCGACCAGGCCCATGCGGACCGCACCCTGCGCGCGGATCGCGTCGAGCTTCTCCAGCGCCGCTTTGTCCTCGTTGATCGCGCCCTGCAGCTCAGTGCCGTCGTAGCCCAGCGCCCCCGCCTCGACGAACACCACCGGCACGCCGGCATTGATCATCGTTGCCTTGAACACGCCCACGCCCGGCACGTCGAGATCGTCGACGAGGTTTCCGGTCGGGAACATGGCACCACCCCCGTCGCCATCGCCCTCGTCCGCCGGATCGATGAATTCCAGCTGCACTTCCGCGGCCGGGAAGGTAACCCCATCCAGCTCGAAGTCGCCGGTTTCCTGCACGTCCCCGTTCGTCACCGGCACATGGGCGACGATGGTCTTGCGGATGTTGGCCTGCCAGATGCGGACGGTGACCATGCCGCTGTCGGGAATGCGCGCCGCGTCGATGAAGCCGTTGGCGATGGCGAACGGGCCCACCGCCGACGACAGGTTGCCGCAGTTGCCGCTCCAGTCGATGAAGGCCTCGTTGATCGGCACCTGCCCGTACAGGTAATCCACGTCATGCCCGGGCATCGAACTCGCCGAGATGATGACCACCTTGCTGGTGCTCGACGTCGCCCCGCCCATGCCGTCGGTGTGCTTGCCATACGGATCGGGCGAACCGATCACGCGGCACAGCAGTGCATCGCGCCCCGGTCCCGGCACCTGCGCGCGTTCGGGCAGGTCCTGCAGGCGGAAGAACACGCCTTTCGACGTGCCGCCGCGCAGGTAGGTGGCGGGGATGCGGATCTGGGGGATGTGGGACATGGTGGGTACTCTTTTGGTGGGGCGTTCTTCTGCCGCCCTTTTCTGGAGCGGGCGGGTGCGCGTGCCGCGTCGGCGGCGCGCGGCATGGTTCATGGTTGCGCTGCAGGGAAGGGAGTCACCTCTGCCCACGGCAGCAGGTGCCGGCGGATCAAGTCGAGTGGGCGATGGTAGTTCCGGTAGCGTCCTTCACCGGCGGCCAGGGCGGGGTGCCTGAACATGCCGTCCCACTCCAGCAGGGCCGAGTCGGCGAAGGTGTAGCCGTTGTGTTCAAAGCCCATCCAGATGCCGAACTTGCGCTGGTTGAGCGAGGCCAGCAGGCTGCGGTCGCGGGTATTGGCCCACGCGAAGCCGGCGTGGAAGCCCGCCAGCTCGGCATCCACACCGTTTCCCTGCAGGCCGAGGTGGCCGCACAGGGCGGCGAACTGCATCAGGGCGCGTTCGTGCAGGCGGCGCAGGTTGTCGGCGTTGCCGGCCAGCACCAGCACCGCGCCGGTGGCGGCGTTGAGAAGTACGACGAACGGTTGCCGCTTCCAGGAGTCGATGTCGGCGTACCACTCGCCCAACGGGTTGGTGTGCGCTTCCGGTTCCGGCAACTTGGCGGGTTGCCGCAAGCGCTTGAGCAGTTTGCCCGTACAACGTAGGACGGTCATGCGACGCGGACCTGGCCGTTCATCAGCAGGGGGGAGCAGCCAGTCGCGAGGCCATCGATCAGGTCGCGGGTCTGTTGCTGGATGCTGGTTGGGTTCATGGGACTCAGTGGTAGTCGTCTTCGCGCTGGTGGCGAACGGCAATAACGGTCAACGTGCTATCTGCGCTGATTTCGTACAGCAGGACGTAGCCGGAATCACCAAACGGAACCAGCATCTCGCGCAGCAACGGGTTGTCGGTCTCCACCTTTCGGCAGGTAAAGGGGAACTGGCGAAGGAAGGCAACCCCTTTGTCGATGGCGACCAGAGCGCGCTGCGCTGCGGAGGTGTCGCGCTCCAGCATGAAACCGTACAACCTTCGCAGATCCTCGCGCGCCGCCCGCGTATAGCGGACCCGCCAGCTCAAGCAGCGCCCTTGTTCTTGGCTTTTGCCTTGGCGTCAACCAGCATTCCTCGCAGCTCTGCATGGACAACGTCTGCGTCGAAATACTCGCCCGTTCTCTTTGCCTCGTCGCGTGATGCCAGGCCACGGGCGATAAACTCAGCTCGATTCCGCCGACGATTCACTTCATCGCGCAGTGACTGCTCCATGAAACTGGACAGGCTTTCACCTTTGTTGAGCACGGACTCTGCCGCCTCGCGCAATTCGGGATCCACGCGCAGCGATGGCAAGTTGGCGGTTTTCATGGCGAGCTCCTGTCGCGTTGCGTTGCATTTGCAATGCGAAATCTAGCATGCGGCGGCGGGCACAACCAGCCCACCGCTGAGGCTCACTGCAGCGGCAACCGGCCCCGGGATTATTCAGCAACTGCTGGATCAGGCGACGGGTCCCGGCATCCGGTCCGGGCGGGCTGTTGCGGAAACTGCGCAACACGATGGGCGTGGCGCTGCGCTCGAAGAACGCCGGGTTGCCCAGCAAGGCCCGGTTGCCCAGCACGGCCTCATCCACGGCGTGCTTGATGCTGATCGGCGTCGCATGCCGCCGGGTCTGGCTGGCACCCGGGCGGCGTGATTCCACCAGGCGCTTGTGCACGCGCATCAACTTGCCGTCGCCACCTTAGCGGGCGGCCCGGTTGGCATTGGTGTTGTCCAGCGCTCGGGCCTGGCACTCCTGCCGGCATCGTAACCGACGGGGCTGCACGACCCGCGCCGCAAGAGGCGGGCTGCAAAGCGGGTCCAGGTCCAACGCCTCGGCGGGCGCACACCAGCGCCTCCCGCCCGCTCACGCCCCGTCCGGAATCTCCGGCTCCACCAGCTTCGCCAGCAGTTCCAGCGATTCCTGCCAGCCCTGGTAGCAGAAGTCGACCGGGATGGCGGCGGGGATGCCTTCCTGCACGACGTTGAGTTCGGTGCCGGCGATGCTCTTCTTCAGCGACACCGTCACCTGCATCTGGCCCGGCAGGCCGGGGTTGTCGAACTGGTCGGTGTAGCGGAGCAGCTCGTTCTCCACCAGTTCCACGTAGGTGCCCCCGAAGGAATGGCGGGTACCCGTGCCGAAGTTGGTGAACGACATGGTGTAGCCGCCGCCCACGCGCGCGTCCATCGCATGGACCTTGCCGGTGAAGCCGTGCGGCGGCAGCCACTTCACCATCGCGTCCGGATCGAGGAAGGCGCGGTAGACGCGCTCCGGCGGTGCGCGCAGCACGCGGTGCAGGCGGACGGTGCCGGGGGTGGGGGTGTCTGACATGATCGGTTTCCTGTGCGGTGGGTGTGCCGATGCGACGAACGGCTCAGGCCGCTTTCGACGCGTCCAGGAAATCCTGCGCGAACCGCTGCAGCACGCCGCCGGCTTCGTAGATCGACACCTCCTCGTCCGAGTCCAGTCGGCAGATCACCGGCACCTGCACCGTTTCGCCATTCGCCCGGTGGATCACCAGGGTCAGCTCGGCGCGCGGCCTGCGCTCGCCGATGACGTCGAACGTCTCGCTGCCGTCGATGCCCCAGGTCATTCGGGTGTCGCCCGGCCTGAACTCCAGCGGCAGCACGCCCATGCCGATCAGGTTGGTGCGGTGGATGCGCTCGAAGCCCTCGGCGACGATCGCTTCCACGCCGGCCAGCCGCACGCCCTTGGCGGCCCAGTCGCGCGAACTGCCCTGGCCGTAGTCGGCGCCGGCGATGATGACCAGCGGCTGCTTGCGCGCCATGTAGGTCTCGATGGCTTCCCACATGCGCACCACCTGCCCGTCCGGTTCGATGCGCGCCAGCGAGCCCTTCTTCACTTGACCATCGATCACCGCCATCTCGTTGACCAGCTGCGGATTGGCGAAGGTCGCGCGCTGCGCGGTGAGGTGGTCGCCGCGATGGGTGGCGTAGGAATTGAAGTCCTCTTCCGGCAGGCCCATCTTCGCCAGGTACTCGCCGGCCGCGCTCGTCGCGAGGATCGCGTTGGACGGCGACAGGTGGTCGGTGGTGATGTTGTCGCCCAGCACCGCCAGCGGGCGCATGCCGCGCAGCGTGCGTTCGCCGGCCAGCGCGCCTTCCCAGTACGGCGGACGGCGGATGTAGGTGCTCTGCGGACGCCACGCGTACAGCGGCTCGACCTTGCCGCCATGTTCGACGCGGACGTTGAACATGGGGTTGTAGACGGACCGGTACTGCTCCGGCTTGACGCTGGCCTTGACCACGGCGTCGATCTCCTCGTCGCTCGGCCACAGGTCCTTCAGCGTGACCGGATTGCCGTCGGCATCGATGCCCAGCGCGTCCTTCTCGATATCGAAGCGTACGGTGCCGGCGATGGCGTAGGCGATCACCAGCGGCGGCGACGCCAGGAACGCCTGCTTCGCATACGGGTGGATGCGGCCGTCGAAGTTGCGGTTGCCCGACAGCACGGCGGTCGCGTACAGGTCGCGGTCGATGATCTCCTGCTGGATCTTCGGGTCCAGCGCGCCGCTCATGCCGTTGCAGGTGGTGCACGCGAACGCGACGATGCCGAAGCCCAGCTTCTCCAGCTCGGGCAGCAGGCCCGACGCTTCGAGGTAAAGCTGCACGGCCTTGGAGCCCGGTGCGAGCGAGCTCTTCACCCACGGCTTGCGCACCAGGCCCTTCGCGTTGGCATTGCGCGCCAGCAGCGCGGCGGCGATGACGTTGCGCGGATTGGAGGTATTCGTGCACGAGGTGATCGCGGCGATGATCACCGCGCCGTCCGGCATCAGGCCCTGCGCTTCCTCGGCCCGGCCCGAGGCCAGCTTGGCCTCGTCGGCGATGCCGCGCTCGGCCAGCGCGCTGGTCGGCAGGCGCTTGTGCGGGTTGGACGGGCCGGCCATGTTGCGCACGACGGTGGACAGATCGAAGTGCAGCGTGCGTTCGTACTGCGCGGTCGCCAGGTCGTCAGCCCACAGGCCGGCGGCCTTCGCATAGGTTTCGACCAGCGCGACCTGCTCGTCGCTGCGGCCGGTCAGGCGCAGGTAGTCCAGCGTGTTGTCGTCGATGAAGAACATCGCCGCGGTCGCGCCGTACTCCGGCGCCATGTTCGAGATGGTCGCGCGGTCGCCGATGGTCAACGCCGCCGCACCTTCGCCGCGGAACTCGAGATAGGCACCGACGACCTTCGACTGGCGCAGGAATTCGGTCAGCGCCAGCACCACGTCGGTCGCGGTGATGCCGGGCTGCGGTCGGCCACCCAGCTCGACGCCCACGATGTCCGGCGCGCGCATCCACGACGCGCGGCCGAGCATGACGTTTTCCGCTTCCAGCCCGCCCACGCCCACGGCGATCACGCCCAGCGCGTCGACATGCGGCGTGTGGCTGTCGGTGCCGACGCAGGTGTCCGGGAAGGCCACGCCGTCCTGCACGTACACGACCGGCGACATCTTCTCCAGATTGATCTGGTGCATGATCCCGTTGCCCGGCGGAATCACGTCGACGTTCTTGAACGCCTGCTTGGTCCAGTCGATGAAGTGGAAGCGGTCCTCGTTGCGGCGGTCCTCGATCGCGCGGTTCTTGGCGAACGCGTCCGGGTCGTAGCCGCCGCACTCCACCGCCAGCGAGTGGTCGACGATCAGCTGCACCGGCACCACCGGGTTCACCTGCGCCGGATCGCCGCCCATGTCGGCGATGGCGTCGCGCAGGCCGGCCAGGTCGACCAGCGCGGTCTGGCCGAGGATGTCGTGGCAGACCACGCGCACCGGAAACCACGGGAAATCCAGGTCGCGCCGGCGCTCGATGAGCTGGCGCAGGTAGTCGTCGCGGCGCGCGGGATCGGCGCGGCGGACGATGTTCTCGGCATGCACGCGTGCCGTGTACGACAGCGTGGCCCAGGCGCCGGCCTGCAGGGCATCGACGGCGGCGCGCGCGTCGTAGTAGTCGAGCGTGGTGCCCGGGAGCGAGGTGCGGTAGTCGGTATTCATGGCGTGCCGTCGGCTGTGAACAGGTCGCGCGGCGCGATGCGCGCGCTATGGAGGCCATTATGCGCGCCGCGTCGCCGCAAACCTGTCCGCTTGCCGGACATCGCCGCGCATTCTCCCGATCCGTTGACGGTTTCCGTCAACATGCACGCCACGCCACGCGATGACACACGTGGCGGGTGCGGTGCGGTGCGCGGCTACGGCGACGCGAGCCGGATGCGGGCTTCGCGCAGTACCGTCGAGCCCTCGGCCGCGGCGACGCTTCGCGCATCGGCGCCCGGCACGGCCCGCGCCGTGGCGCCACGAATGCCCTGCCTGTCGAGCATGGCGACGACGCTTTCGGCGCGTGCGAGCGCAAGCGCCGCGTCGTTGCCGGCGTATCCGTCGACGGACACCTGGTTCACGCCCCAGCGCTGGAGTGCCCACGCGATGGCGTCCACCTGCGCAGTGCCCGCCGCATCCAGATCCGACTGGTCGTCGCCGAAGGCCACCGGCGGCAATGCCTGCAGCGCCGGCACCACCTGCACCTGCAGGGCGCCGGTGTCATCGGTCGCCAGCGCCTGTTCCAGGCGGCGCGCCTCGACGATGTCGAGGCCGGCCGTCCCGTTGAGCTGCCAGCGCGCCCGTTGCCCGCCTTCGAGGATCTCAAGCTGTCCGAAATGCGCGAGCACGCGCTGATGCATGGCTTCGCTCGCACGCGTGCCGGCGCTGCGCTGGGCCGCGTCGCGTTCGGCCACGCTCTGCAGGCGCAGCACGCTTTCGCGGAGCTGGGCGAGCGAGGCCTGTTCGCTTGCCAGCGCCTTCTCGTCGGCGGTCAGCAATTCGCGCAGCGACACCTCCACCGGCCGGCCGAGCACGCCTTCGAGCTTGCGCTCCAATTCGCGGTCCAGCTGCGGCCGGTGCCGGGGCACCAGCATTACCGCATCGACCCGCAGCGTCTCGTTGTTGCGGTCCACGCGCAGGGTGGTGACCTGGCCACCGTTGCTGCGCGCCGCTTCGTCCATGACGTTGCGGATGGTGCGCTCGGCCACGCCGCGCGCCGCGATGTCGCGCAGCGCCAGTCCCAGCGGCACCGACAGCAGCACGAACGTGCCCACGATCATCGTGGCCTGCCACGCGGTCTGCTTGGGCGAATCGTCGCCGCCGAACCGGTACCAGCGGGCCATGATGGTGACCGACAGCGCGATCGCCAGCAGGTTGGTCATGAACAGGAACAGTGCGCCGCCGGCGATGCTGGCGTTGAGGGTGGCGATGCCGAAGCCGACCACGGCCAGCGGCGGCATCAGCGCGGTCGCGATGGCCACGCCGACGATGGTCTCGCCCTTGCGGGTGATGGTGGCGTACGCGCCGGCCAGGCCGGAAAACACCGCGACCAGCAGGTCGAACAGGGTGGGTTCGGTACGGGCCAGGATTTCCGGCGTCGCTTCCTGCAGCGGCGAGACCAGGACGATCGCGGTCGCGGTCGCCAGGGCCACCGCGGTTCCCACCGCCAGCGTCTTCAGCGATTCGCGCAGGCTGCGGAAGTCGAACGTGGCCAGCGACATGCCCAGTTCGACGATCGGCCCCATCAGCGGGGAGATCAGCATCGCGCCGATGATGACGGCCACCGAGTTCTGCAACAGGCCCAGCGTGGCGATGCCGCAGGCCATGACGGTCATGAAGGCGTAGCGCGGGCCGAGTTGCCCGCCTTCGTCGACGTTGCGGAGCACCGCGACCCGGTCGACCTGCAGGTGCTCGCGCCGCCATTGGCGCAGCCAGCGCCACAGTGCTTCGGCAGAGGCCATCGCGAGAACTCCGTCACAGAACCGGCGCGCATCATACCAACGGCGGCCCGCCGCGAAGGTCGCGGCGAGCGGGTCGCTCGGCTCACTCGAAGACGAGGCGGCCCTTCATCATGTTCCAGTGGCCGGGGAACGAGCAGAAGAAGGTGTAGTCGCCGCCCTTGCGCAGGCGCGACGTCGGCAACACCACCTCGGTCGTCTGCCCGCCGCCGATCACCGGCGTATGCGCGAGCACCCGCGCGTCATTGCGCGGCACGTAGGCGTCGGCCAGCGTCATGCGCCCGCCGGCCAACCCGACCTCGCGGTGGTGGCGCGTCTCGGTCAGCACCCAGTTGTGCCCCATCGCCTGCGCCGGCATGCGACCCGTGTGCTTCAGCACCACCCGCAGCTGCGCACAGTCGCCGGGCACGCGGATCGTCTTCAGGTCGAAGGTCATCATGTCCGTCGCCTCGATCGTCACCACGCAGTTGCGGGCGAGAGCCGGCGCGGTCACGGACGAGAACGCCAGCAGGGCGAAAAGCGAAAGCGCTCGGGGCATGGCAGTACGTGCGAAGGAGGGACGGCGGATTGTAGAGCCGAGCTTGCTCGGCTGCTCTTCCGTCCCGGGCCGTGAGGGTGAATGCTTCCCGGAATCGATCACGCTCGACGCAGCGGGCAGACGCAGCGGAGCAAGCTCCGCTCCACGATCGCACACCCGTCAGACATCGCCGCCCTCGGCCCAGCCTTCGCCGGTGCCGCGGGTGTAGACCGTGTCGCCCTCGAGCACGTTGCCGGCGGGAATCGCGTCCTGGCTTTCCAGTCCCGCATAGATCGGCGTGAAGTCCGGCGCCGTGGCGTTCATCAGCTGCTCGAAGCTGTCGATGACGAAGTAGGTCTTCTGGAACGTGTCGATGCGGTAGCGCGTGCGCATGATCCGCTCCAGGTCGAAGCCGATGCGGTTGGGCGCGTCCGAATCCAGCGAGTACAGCGACTCGCCCTTGGACGACACGATGCCGGCGCCGTAGATGCGCAGGCCGTCGGGCGTGTCGATCAGGCCGAACTCCACCGTGTACCAGTACAGGCGGGTCAGGTGCTGCAACGCCTCGGGGCCGATGCCGTGCGCCTTCACGCCGCCCTTGCCGTACGCCTCCATGTACTCGGCGAACACCGGATTCATCAGCAGCGGCACGTGGCCGAACAGGTCGTGGAACAGGTCCGGTTCGGCGATGTAGTCGATCTGGTCGGGGCGGCGGATCCACCAGGTCACCGGGAAGCGGCGGTTGGCCAGGTGATCGAAGAACTCCAGCTCTGGCAGCAGGCCTTCCACGCCGACCAGCGTCCAGCCGGTGGTGGCGCGCAGCACCTCGTTCAGCGCATCGAAGCGCGGGATGCGGTCCGGGGTCATGCCCATGGCGTCCTGCGCCTGCAGGAACTCGTCACAGGCGCGGCCGACCAGCAGGGCGCGCTGGCGCGCGTACAGCGCCCCCCAGGTGGCGTGGTCGTCGGCCGGGTAGTCCGCCGGCTGGTCGACGATGGCGGTGGTGTAGACCGGCACGTAGCCCTTGTCGGTCTGCTGGTGCTCGACGCGGCGCGGCTCGTTCATGGCGGTTCCCCCGGGACGGACTGGTGAAGCCACGATGCTAGCGCCACCGCCGCGCAACAGGCTTGCAAAATTGCGCCTGTTCCGGCTGGTGGCGCAATGATCGTGCATGAACAGGTTATCCTGCGCAGCAAATGGCCGAATCGACCGCCCTCGACCGTACCGACCTGCGCCTGCTGGCCCTGCTGCAGCGCGACGGCCGCGCCACCAACGCCGACATCGCCGCCCAGGTGAACCTGTCGCCGTCGGCCTGCCTGCGCCGCATCCAGCGGCTGGAGGCGACGGGCGTGATCGCCGGCTATGCGGCCCGCGTCGACCCCCAGGCCATCGGCATGGGCCTGCAGGCCTTCGTCCGCGTGCAGCTGGAAAAGCACGACCCGGCCAGCGTCCAGCACTTCGGCGACAGCGTGCGGGCCTGGGACGAAGTGGTGGCCTGCTACGCCCTGACCGGCGACATGGACTACCTGCTGCACGTGGTGGTGCAGGACCTAGAGCACTTCTCGCGCTTCCTGCTGGACAACCTGCTCAACGCCAGCGGCGTGGCCGACGTGAATTCCAGCTTCGTGCTGCGCGCGGTCAAGACCGACGCCGGCCTGCCGCTGCCGAAGGCCTGACGCGGACATCGGCTGTCCGCATCGCGTGCTACAACGCGTCCCCCCTTTCGGAGATCCCCCATGTACGGACTGATCGGCAAGATGCGCGCCACGCCCGGCCAGCGCGACACCCTGCTCGCGATCCTGCTGGACGGCACCGACGCCATGCCCGGTTGCCTGAGCTATGTCATCGCGCAGGACCCCGCCGACGCCGACGCGATCTGGATCACCGAAGTCTGGACCGATGCGGCCAGCCACAAGGCCTCACTGTCGCTGCCCGCCGTGCAGCAGGCCATCGCGAAGGCACGGCCGCTGATCGCCGGCTTCGACAGCCATGTCGAGACCGTGCCAGTGGGCGGGCAGGGGTTGCCGTCTCCGCACTGAGAGAACGCAGCGTCGTTGTGGGAGCGACGTAAGTCGCGATGAACCATCGCGGATCTGTTTTCGCGACTGACGTCGCTCCCACCAACGCCATTTGCGCTTCGCTCGGCCTAGACTGCCGCATGGATCTTTTCTCCCGCTCCTGGCAACGCGCATGGACCGGCATCGGCGCAGCCGGCGACGGCAGCGCGCTGTTCGCGCAGCTGAAGGCGGCCTACGCCGAACCGCAGCGCCACTACCACACGCTGCAGCACCTCGGCGAATGCCTGTCCGCGTTCGACGCGGCACGCACGCTGGCAGCGCACCCGGACGAGGTGGAACTGGCGCTGTGGTTCCACGACGCGATCTACGACATCAAGGGCCACGACAACGAGCAGCGCAGTGCCGACTGGGCGCGCGAGGCGTTGCGCGATGCCGGCGTGGCAGGCGCAGCGGCGCAGCGCGTGCACGACCTGGTCATGGCGACGCGGCATACCGCCGTTCCCTCAGGCCATGACGAACGACTGCTGGTCGACATCGACCTGTCGATCCTTGGCGCGGAACGCACGCGCTTCGACGAATACGAGCAGCAGATCCGCAGGGAATACGCCTACGTCCCCGGCTTCCTGTTCCGGCGCAAGCGGCGCGAAATCCTGAAGGGCTTCCTCGACCGTCCCGCGATCTACAGCACGCCATATTTCCATGACGCGCTCGAGGCGCGGGCGCGCGACAACCTGCGCCGCGTGACCGGCTGACGCGCTGGCTTATTGCTTGACCGGTTGCCCGGCGGCGTCGCACGTCACGTCGCGGCCGAACAGGCGGCCCAGCCGCGAGGGTTCTTCCAGGCAGCGCGGGTCCGGCTTCGGCGGTGCGTGCTTCGCCGCATGCGCGGCGGTGCGGGTGCGTTGCAGCTCGGCCATCTTCGCCTTGATCTGCGGCATCGCCGCCAGCGCGGCGCGCTCGCCTTCGAGGATGGCGTTGTTCTTCTGCTCGAAGTCGGCCGGCCCGATGTCGTTGACCTTCGGGCGGATGACGATGTCGGCGCGCGCCAGCTCCTGTTCACCCAGGCGCTGGCCCATGATGCCGATGGACTGGTTGACGATGCCCAGCATGCTGCCGGGCTTGGTGCCGGGCGCCTTGGTGGAGATGTCCACCGCGATGACGAAATCCGCGCCCAGCTGGCGCGCCGCATCCACCGGTACCGGGCTGACCACGCCGCCGTCCACGTAGCTGGCCTTGCCGATGACGACGGGCTCGAACACGCCCGGGATGCTGCTCGACGCGCGCACCGCCTGGCCGGTGTTGCCGCGCACGAACACCGTACGCTCGCCGTTCTCCAGTTGTGTGGACACGGCGGCGAACGGCTTCTTCAACTGCTGGATGGTGCGCTTGCCGACCAGGTCGTTGACGTAGTCCTGCAGCTTCTGGCCCTGCACCAGGCCGCCGGAGAACAGCCGCACGTCGCGGATCTTCGCCTCGTCCAGCGCGAAGGCGGTCTTCTGCATCTGGAACGGGTCCATGCCGCTGGCGTACAGCGCGCCGACCACGCTGCCGGCGCTGGTGCCGGAGACGACGACCGGTTCGATGCCGTTGGCTTCCAGCATCTTGATCACGCCGATATGCGCGAAGCCCTTCGCCGCACCGCCACCCAGTGCAATGCCGACTTTCAGCTTGGGCGCGGGCGGCACCGTCGCGACCGGGACCGGCGGCGGCGCGGGCCTGACGTTGTCGCCGCCACACGCGGCCAGCAGTACGGCACAGCAGGCGAACAGGAAGGGACGCGAACGACGGATCAGGCGCATGGGGGCGAGGCAGGGGAGGGCAACGAGCGGCGGAGCATACCGTGCGCGGTCGCAACCAGCGCCAACCGTGGCCATCGCCCAAGGCGCTCGGGTACCGCCCGGCCGTCGACACGTACCCCGTGCGGAACGTACCCGGGAGACCGCGGCCGTATGGAAAGCCGGGGTTGCAGGGCGACTTGCCCGGCCTTCGTCCGAAGCGGGACTTCCGGCCATTGCTCCCCCTGTTGCTGTAATGCAACATTCGCGTGCTAGCGCCGCCCGGCGCCCGACTCCCACCCACCCGGAAAGCCACCGCCATGTCCCCAGTCCGCCCGGCCGCCGTCCGGCCGCATCGCCTCGCCTTTGCCATCGCCGCGCTGCTGCCCTTCGGCACCGCCCTCGCCCAGGACGCCGCCACTACGGCCGAGAAGGATGCCGCCACGCTCGACACCGTGCAGGTCACCGCGCAGCGCAAGGTCGAGAACATCCAGGACGTGCCGGTCTCCATCAGCACGATCAATGGCGAACAGCTCGGCGTGCTGGCCTCTGGCGGCACCGACATCCGCTTCCTGTCCGGCCGCGTGCCCAGCCTGAACATCGAATCCTCGTTCGGCCGCGCGTTCCCGCGCTTCTACATCCGCGGCTACGGCAACACCGACTTCCGCCTCAACACCTCGCAGCCGGTGTCGCTGGTGTACGACGACGTGGTGCAGGAAAACCCCATCCTGAAGGGCTTTCCGCTGTTCGACCTGGAGCAGGTCGAAGTGCTGCGCGGCCCGCAGGGCTCGCTGTTCGGCCGCAACACGCCCGCCGGCGTGGTGAAGTTCGAGTCGGCCAAGCCGACGCAGGAAACCAGCGGCTACGGCAAGGTCGGCGTGGGCAGCGACAACATGTGGAACCTGGAAGGCGCCGTCGGCGGCGCGCTGAGCGCGAACTGGTCCGCCCGCGCGTCGGTGCTCTACCAGCGTCGCGACGACTGGGTCGAGAACACCTATCCCGGCCCGAACGATGGCTTCGAGGGGTATGACGAATCCGCCGGCCGCGTGCAGTTCCTGTACGAGGGCGACGGTTTCGAGGCGCTGCTCAATGCGCATGCGCGCAAGCTCAACGGCACCGCGCGCCTGTTCCGCGCCAACATCATCGATCCGGGCACCAACAACTTCGTCCCCGGCTTCGACGAGGACAAGGTCTCGCAGGATGGCCTGAACTACTCCGAGCTGGAGTCGCAGGGCGCCAGCGCGCGGCTCAACTGGGACGTCGGCGACTACAAGCTGTACTCGATCACCGGCTACGAGAGCGTCGAGACGATCAACCGCGGCGACATCGACGGCGGCACGCCTGCCGGCCCAGGGGTCATCCCGTTCGCCTCCGAGACCGCCGACGGCATTCCCGACCACTCGCAGTGGACGCAGGAATTCCGCATCGAATCCGAATACGCCGGTCCGTGGAACTGGCAGGCGGGCGTGTTCTATTTCAAGGAAGACTACCGCGTCGAAAGCTTCAGCTACGACTCGACCAACGCAAGCGTGCAGGACGGCTACCAGCGCATCCGCCAGACCAACGACGCGTGGGCGGTGTTCGGTGCGGCGACCTGGCAGGCGACCGACAAGCTGGAACTGCGCGCGGGCCTGCGCTACACGGTCGACGAGAAGAAGCTGACGTCCGAGGATTACTGGAACACCGGTTTCGCCGCCTGCATTGGTCCCACGCTCGGGTTCCTTCCGCCGCCGATCCGGTGCACGCAACAGGACCTGATCGCGGCTGAGCCCGATGGCGATCTCTCCGCATCGCCGGAAGACAAGAAGTTCAACTGGGACCTGTCGGCGACCTACGCGGTCAGCGACGACATCAACCTGTACGCGCGCGCGGCTACCGGCTTCCGCGGCAGCAGCATCCAGGCCGCCGGTGCGTTCAACGGCAAGTCCGTCGCCGGTCCTGAAACCGTCACCTCGGTCGAGACCGGCATCAAGGCCGACTTCTGGGACAAGCGTGCGCGCATGAGCGCGGGCGTCTTCTACTACCGCGTCAAGGACCAGCAGCTGACGGCCGTCGGTGGCGCCGCCAACGCCAACATCCTGCTCAATGCCGAGAAGTCGGTGGGCAAGGGCTTCGAGCTTGATATGCAGGCCTACGTGCTCGACAACCTGCTGCTCACGCTGGGCAGCAGCTACAACGACACCGAGATCCAGGACAACGACCTGGCCGTGGCGGTCTGCGCCGCCTGCACCGTCACCGATCCGCGCAACGTGGGCGGGCTGGCGCTGATCGACGGCAACCAGCTGCCGCAGGCGCCGAAGTGGGTGCACAACCTGACCGCCCGCTACAGCTTCGGCCTGGGCGATGGCAGCGAACTGTATGTCTACACCGACTGGGCCTACCGCAGCGAAGTGAACTTCTTCCTGTACGACTCCGTCGAGTTCACCGGCAAGTCGTCGCTGGAAGGTGGCCTGCGCGTCGGTTACGGCTGGGGCTACGGCGATTACGAAGTGGCCCTGTTCGGCCGCAACATCACCGACCAGCGCCGCATCGTCGGCGGCATCGACTTCAACAACCTGACCGGTTTCATCAACGAGCCGCGTACGGTGGGCGTGGAGTTCAGCGCGAAGTTCTGATCCACACAGAAGCGCAATCGACACACGGGCGCCGCAGGGCGCCCGTGTTGTATGTAGCGTGCGCCATGCGCACGACCTCATGATCCCCGGGAAACACCGCAGTCGTGCGCATGGCGCACGCTATGTGCACGAGCCGTCCCTCGTGGGAGCGACGTGAGTCGCGAAAGGGCGCGATCCTTCACTCGCACGAAGAAAAGGCAGACCAGTACGGCCTGCCTTTTCCCTGTGCCTCATCGACAGCATGCCTCGTTCGCGACTCACGTCGCTCCCACAGGAGGCATCAGGATGTCGGTGGCTCGCGAGGAGGGAAGCGCAGCACCACGCCACGCTGTTCTTCTTCCGGATGTTCCGGGCGCACCCACAGCAGCGGGACTTCGCGCGGCGCCGGCAGTTCGAGTTCGTCGTTGCTGCGAGCGGCGGCTTCTTCTTCCTCGATCTCCCAGCTGTACTTCTTCTTCGGCAACGCCGGGTCCAGGCGACGGAACAGGAACGCTGCGATCAGTCCCGCCACCGCGCCGCCCAGGTGCGCCTGCCACGACACGCCGGCTTCGCGCGGCAGGATGGTCAGCACCATGCCGCCGTAGAACAGGAAGGCGATCATGCCGGCCGCGATCGCCGCGCGGTCGCGGCGCAGCAGGCCCAGCATGAAGATCATGAACATCAGGCCGTGGGTCAGGCCGCTGGCACCGAGCGTGTGTGTGCCCGGATCGGCCAGCAGCCACGGGCCGAGGCCCGCCCCCAGCCACACCAGCGGGATCGCCCACAGCGTCGCGCGCGGATAGACCGCGCCGGCCAGCGTGCCGAGGATCAGCAGCGCCGATGCGTTGGCGGCGATGTGTTCCAGCGAACCGTGCAGCAGCGGTGCGGTGAGGATGCCGAGCAGGCCCTCCACCGACAGCGGTGCGATGGTGAACGCCCGCACGTCGAAACTGTTCTGCGCGGAATACACCATCGCCAGCACCAGCACGAAGGCCAGGCTCAGGTTGAGCGCGCGCAGCAGGCGCTGGCGGTCGTAGCGCTGCTGGGTGTCCGGGTCGAACGCCGGGTCGTCGGGGTGCAGGTCCATGGTCCAGTTCTGGCGACGCCCGGCGCGAATGCAAGTCCGGGCCACGATGGACAGACCATCCCGTGGGCGGGATGGTCTGCCGGCATCGCGTCAGGCGGCCGGGTCGGCCTTCTGCGGCCGCGCCAGGCTCAGCGCGACGGTGATGCCCAGGATCGCCGCCACCGTGCCCAGCGCCCACGGCACCGGGATCTTGTACACGTCGATCAGCAGCATCTTGGTGCCGATGAAGCCCAGCACCACCGCCAGGCCGTACGGCAGCAGGTGGAAGCGGTCGGCCATGCCGGCCAGCAGGAAGAACATCGCGCGCAGGCCCAGCACCGCGAACACGTTGGAGGTCAGCACGATGAACGGGTCCGAGGTGATCGCGAAGATCGCCGGGATGCTGTCCACCGCGAAGATCACGTCGGTCACGCCGATCAGCACCAGCACCACGAACAGCGGCGTGTACCAGCGCACGCCGTTCTCACGCACGCTCAGGGCCGCGCCGCGGTAACCGTCGGTGAGCTTCAGGTGATTGCGCATCCAGCGCAGCGCGGGGTTCTTCTCCAGGTCCGGTTCCTGGCCGGCGGCAAACCACATCTTGATGCCGGTCAGCAGCAGGAACGCGCCGAACACATAGAGCAGCCAGTGGAACTTCGCCAGCAGCGCGGCACCGGCGAAGATCAGGATGCTGCGCAGGACGATGGCACCCAGGATGCCGATCACCAGCACGCGCTGGCGCTGTTCCTCCGGCACCGCGAAATAGGTCATCACCATCAGGAACACGAAGATGTTGTCGACTGCCAGCGCCTTCTCGACCAGATAGCCGGTCAGGAACTCCAGGCCCACGCGGTTGGCTTCGACCAGCCCCGCCGTCTCGTTGACGTACCACCACAGGGCGCCATTGAAGACCATCGCCAGCGCGATCCAGCCCAGGCTCCACCAGGTCGCTTCCTTGAACGTCACCTTGTGCGCGCCGCCGTGGCGCATCAGCACCAGATCGACCAGCAGCGCGATCACCACCAAGCCGCCGAAGCCGGCCCACAACCAGGGGTTGCCTATCGTTTCCATCGAGATTCCCGAAAAAAGTGGAGGACAGCCGCGGGCGCGGACATCTCGGAACCGGGAAACGGGGATCCGGGGTATGCCTTCGCCATCGCGGCGAAGGTCTCGCTCACAGCCCGTTGGGCTGCCGTGGGACCGGAGCATCGCTGCTCGAAATGACGGCCGGCACGTTGGGAGCTACTCCCCTTCTGCGGCGAATTGTCCGGGCGGCGCCCGGCGCGGTCAACCGGGCAGGTAAAATGCCGTTCATGAATACGCCCAACCCGACCGTACGCCTGAAGAACGCCTGGCGTTCCAGCCACCCGTGGATCTTCCAGAAACTGGTCGAGAAGCCCGCCGCCAAGCCCAAGCCGGGCACGGTGGTCGAGGTGGTCGGCGTGGATGGCGAGTGGATCGGCCGCGGCTTCTACAACGGCCACTCGCGCATCGCCGTGCGCATCCTGGAGACCCACCCGGACATCCCGATCGACGCCGGCTGGTTCTCGCGCAAGATCGCTGCCGCCGTCTCGCTGCGCCGCGACGTGCTGAAGCTGGACGCCATCAGCGATGCCTGGCGCGTGGTGCATGCCGAAGGCGACGGCCTGTCCGGCCTGGTCGTGGACCGCTACGGCGACCTGATCGTGGTGGAGTTCTTCGCTGCCGGCATGTTCCGCCATCGCGAATGGATCTACGAGGCGCTGCGCGAGCAGTTCCCCGGTTGCCGCTTCCACAGCTTCGCCGACGAGCACGTGCAGAAGCAGGAGAGCTTCGAGTTCCACGGCAACACCACCACCGAAGCGTCGGTGATCACCGAGTACGGGGTGAAGTTCCGCGCCGACCCGGCCGGCGCGCACAAGACCGGTTTCTTCGCCGACCAGCGCGAGAACCGCGAATGGCTCAGCCGGCAGGTGGAAGGCAAGAGCGTGCTCGACCTGTGCTGCAACACCGGCGGCTTCGCGGTGTATGCGGCGGCGCGCGGCGCGGCCGAGGTGGTCGGCGTGGACATCGACCAGGACGTTATCCAGATCGCCAAGGGCAACGCCAAGCTCAACAACGCGCGGCCCAAGTTCGTGCAGGCCGACATCTTCCCGTACCTGCGCGATGCGGCGAACCGCGGCGAGCAGTACGACGTGGTGATCCTGGACCCGGCCAAGATGACGCGCGACCGCGAGCAGGTGATCGCCGCGCTGAAGAAATACCTCGACATGAACAAGCTGGCGCTGGGCGTGGTGAAGCCGGGCGGGCTGTTCGCGACGTTCTCGTGCACCGGCCTGGTCAGCGAGGAGCAGTTCCTCGACATGCTGCGCCGTGCCGCCTACTTCTCCGGCCGCACCATCCAGATCCTCAAGGTCGCCGGTGCCGGTCCCGACCATCCCTTCATGGCGCACGTGCAGGAATCGCGCTACCTGAAGGCGGTGTTCTGCCGCGTGGTGGACTGAGCATGCGCGGCCGGCGGATCGTATCGATCCTGCTGGCCGCACTGGCATCCGGCTGTGCCTCCACGCCGGCCGCCCCCTGGCAGTCGCTCGCGGATACCGCGCAATGGCGCAGCGTCGGCGCGTCCACGCTGGATGCGCGCTGGCAGGCAAGCGACGGCGAGCTCGCGCTGACGGCGGCGGGGGGCGGCGACATCATCAGCGTCGCGGCCTATGACGACTTCGAACTGGAACTGGCATGGCGCCTGCCTGCGGGCGGCAACAGCGGGCTGTTCTATCGCGCCGTCGATGCGTCACCGGTGTGGGCGCGCGCGGTGGAGTACCAACTGCTCGACGACCGGGACGCCGAGGATCGCGTCATCCCCAGCCATCGGGCCGGTGCCGTGTACGACCTGATCGCACCGGCGCGCGACGTATTGCGTCCGATCGATGAGTACAACGAAACGCGCATCGTCGCCTGCGGCCCGCGCGTGGAGCACTGGCTCAATGGCGTGCGTGTCGCGGCGTACGATCTGGACAGCGACGATTGGCGCCGGCGCGTGGCGGCGAGCAAGTTCGCCGGCCAGCCGGAGTTCGCCAAGGCGCGCCGCGGCCATCTCGCCTTGCAGGACCATGGCAACCCCGTGCACCTGCGCAAGATGCGCATTCGCGCGCTGGGTCCAGAGTGCAAGCCGGCTTCACTGTAGGAGCGACGTCAGTCGCGACCACACGCTGACAGGTATCGATGGCGCCGGATGATGCATCCGACGCGCCACTGACTGTTTGATGAGGTGCCTGCCGTCCGACCGTGCGGTCGCGACTGACGTCGCTCCTACAGCGGCCTGCCAGGCCCTCCGGACGATCAGCTCTCCGGCGACAGCTCGATGCAATCGAACTTCACGTCCGGGTCGACGTCGGCGTCGTAGTCCACGTCGCTGCGCTCGAAGCCGAACAGCTTGAGGAACTCGTGCTTGTAGTTGGTGTAGTCGGTCAGCTGGAACAGGTTCTCGGTGGTGACCTGCGGCCACAGCGCCTTGGCCTGCGTCTGCACTTCGGGCTTCAGTTCCCAGTCGTCCAGGCGCAGGCGGTTCTCGTCGTCGGTCTCGGCCGGCGCGCCGTCGGCGCGGTACATGCGCTCGCGGTAGAGGCGGTCCAGCTGTTCGATGGTGCCTTCGTGCAGGCCCAGTTCCTTCATCACCTTGAAGACGATGCTGATGTACAGCGGCATCACCGGGATGGCGGAGCTGGCCTGCGTCACCACCGACTTGAGAACCGCGACGTTCGCGGTACCGCCGGTGGCCTTCAGGCGTGCGTCCAGGCGCTGCGCGGTCTGGTCCAGGTCGACCTTGGCGCGGCCGAGCGCGCCGTGCCAGTAGATCGGCCAGGTGATGTCGGTGCCGATGTAGCTGAAGGCCACCGTGCGCGCGCCGTCGGCCAGCACGCCGGCCTGGTCCAGCGCATCGATCCAGAGCTCCCAGTCCTGCCCGCCCATCACGGTGACGGTGTCGGCGATCTCCTGCTCGGTCGCCGGCTCGATTGTCGCCTGGGTGATCTGGTCCTTGTTGGTGTCGATGGCGGTGGACGTGTACGGCGCACCGATCGGCTTCAGCGCCGAGCGCTTCACTTCACCGGTCGACGGCAGCTTGCGCACTGGCGAGGCCAGCGAATAGACCACCAGGTCGACCTGGCCGCCCATCTCGTTCTTGATCAGCTCGATGACCTTGGCGCGTGCTTCGTCGGAGAACGCATCGCCGTTGATCGACTTGCTGTAGAGGCCGGCGTCCTTCGCGAACTTGTCGAACGCGGCCGAGTTGTACCAGCCCGCGGTGCCGGCCTTCTTCTCGCTGCCGGGCTTCTCGAAGAACACGCCCAACGTATCCGCGCCGAAGCCGAACGCCGCGCTGATGCGCGCCGCCAGGCCGTAGCCGCTGGATGCGCCGATCACCAGCACCTTCTTCGGTCCGTCGCTGCGCACGCCCTGCGCGCGCGTGGCGGCGATCTGGTCACGCACGTTGAGCTCGCATCCGAGCGGATGGGTGGTGGTGCAGATGAAGCCGCGGACTTTGGGATGGATGATCAACGTGGTAACCCGGGGGATGGTGTGCCTGCGCGGCATCTTAGTGCCGCGGGCGCCGGGAATGAAGCACCGCGCCTGCACACGCAGGCGTATGGAGGTAGCGTGCGCCATGCGCACGACCCGGATCGAATGAAAGATCCCGAGGTCGTGCGCGCAGCGCACGCTACGCGATCAGGCGTCGCCGCCCCTGGCGAGCATGCTGTTGCGGCGGCTGTAGGCCAGATAGACGACGATGCCGACCACGTTCCACACCAGGAACCAGAGCTGCGTGCGGTGCGGCAGGCTCCAGAACAGGTACAGGCAGCCGAGGATCGCCACCGGCCCGACGACCCACGCCAGCGGCGTGCGGAACACGCGCGGACGGTTCGGTTCGCGCGTACGCAGCACCAGCAGGCAGACACCGACCGCGACGAACGCCGCCAGCGTGCCGGCATTGGCGAGCGCAGCGATTTCGTCCAGCCGCGCCACGCCGGCCAGCGCGGCCACCAGCACGGCGGTGAACACGGTGATCGCCACCGGCGTTCCGGTGCGCGGATTGACCTTCGACAGGCTGCGCGGCAGCAGGCCGTCGCGCGACATCACGAAGAAGATGCGGCTCTGCCCGTAGAAGAACGCCAGCAGCACGGTCGGCAGGGCGATGATCGCCACGATGCCGATCACCAGCGCAGCGGTGCCGTGGCCCAGTTCGCGCATGATCAGCGCCAGCGGCTCGGCGCTCTGGCCGAACACGGTGTAGCTGAGCGCGCCGACCGCCGCCACCGCCACCACCAGGTAGATCAGCGTGCAGCCGACCATCGAGCCGATGATGCCGATGGACAGGTCGCGGCCGGGATTCTTCGTTTCCTCGGCGGCGGTGGAAATCGCATCGAAGCCGTAGAAGGCGAAGAAGATGATCGCCGCCGCCGCCATCACCCCGCGCTCGACGCCATCCGCTCCGATCGACTTCGGGAAGCCGTACGGCATGAACGGCTGCAGGTTGTCCGGATTGAAGGCCGGCAGCGCGACCGCGATGAACACCGCCAGGGCGATCAGCTTGAGCACCACCAGGACGGCATTGAGCGTGGCGCTCTCGCGCGTACCGGCGATCAGCATGCCGGCGACGAGGAAGGTGATGACGATGGCCGGCAGGTTGATCACGCCGCCGGCATGCGGGCCGGCCGACAGTGCCGCGGGCAGGGTGACGTTCCAGCCGAAGTTCTGCTGCACCCATTCGAGAAAGCCGACGAAATAGCCCGACCAGCCCACCGCCACCGTGCTGACCACCAGCGAATACTCCAGGATCAGGCTCCAGCCCACGATCCACGCAATCGCTTCGCCCAGCACGCCGTAGCTGTAGGTGTAGGCGCTGCCGGCGGCCGGCATCATCGTCGACAGCTCGGCGTAGGCCAGTGCTGCGCAGGCACAGACCACGCCGGCGACGACGAAGGAGATCAGCACCGCCGGGCCGGCCTTCTCGGCGCCCACGCCGATCAACGTGTAGATGCCGGTGCCGACGATCGCACCGATGCCCAGCGCCACCAGGTGCGGCCAGCTCAGCGTGGGGACCAGTCGACGGCCTTCTTCATGCTCGGTGATCCGGTCGATGGATTTGCGCCGTAGCCAGGTCATGGAAACTCCTCGGGATGCGTCAACGGAACAGCGCGCGGGCGGGGCGCCAGCGCAGGCGGGTCGGGGGGATAGCCGGTGGCGTGTCGCCCGCGACCGCCCGCAGCCTAAGCGGCCCGGGCCGGCGCTGGCAATCGGCGGCGCATCACGCCGCGCCGGTGCGGCTCAGAGATACGACGCGCGCGCAGGATCGAACACCGGTGGGTAGCGGTGCACGTCGAGCAGGTCGAGGAACACGTCCAGCCCTTCGTCCGAACGCACCAGGTCGTACTCGGCGTCCGACAGCAGATGCACCACCAGCGCTTCCACGCCATGGCCGTGCAGGTGGAGGTTGTCGAACAGGTGCCGGTCGCTGGCCAGCGCGGGCGGCAGCAGCAGGAAGGTCGAGAACGGCGAGCCGTCCAGCGGCGGCGCCGGCAGCGGCACGGTGTGTCCGTAGCCCAGCCAGCTGCCTTCGGCGAACGGCAGTTTCGCCAGCCAGCGCAGCCGTTCGATGAAGGCCGGATGCGGTTCGCGCACGTACCAGAACAGCTCGCGCGCGGCCGACTCGTCGCCGTCGTAGCGGGCCGGCAGCGTCATCAGCCGGTCGCTCATGCCGCTGGTGGCCAGCACGTAGCCCTCGCCATCGCCTTCCGGGAACGCACGCCGATACACATGCACGTCGACGCGGTGCTGGCGGTCGCGGTCGTGGTCGATGCGTTCGGGTTCGCCCCATGCGTCGCGCAAGGCGGCCGCACGCGCCGCCGCAAGGGCAGGCAACGGATCGGGCGCGGCGCCCATCAGTGTGCGGAGGCGTTGCAGCATGCCGGCTTTCCCCAAGCGGTCAGTGCGCGGCGACTGTGCGCTGGCGGAACCGGCGGGTCAATGCGCATCTGCGCGTCCCGTGACGGTGCGCGCGCTTCCATTGCGACGCCCTTGCCGCCGACCCTGGCGCAGGCGGTGAGACGGCAGCGGCTACACTGTCGGCATGGATTCCCAGACCCTGCTCATTCTCCTGCTGGTCCTCGTCGCCATTGCCGTGGTATTGCTGGCGGTGCTGGTGCTGCGCCGCCCGGAAGCGCGCATCGGCGACCTGCTGGAGCGCGCGCTGCGCGACGAACAACGCGAAGGCCGCGGCGAGCTGCGCGAGCAGCTGGAAGGCCTGTCGCGAGCGCAGGAAGCGCGCATCGACGGCTTCGCCCGCAACCTGGCCGACTTGAGCACCCGTACCGACCAGCGCCTGGACGTGCTGCGCGATACCTTGACCGAAGACGCGCGCAAGGGCCGCCTGGAAGCGTCCGAGTCGCAGCAGCGCTTCGCTGATACGCTGGGCCAGCGGCTCAACGAACTGACCCAGCGCAACGAGCAGCGCATCGGCGAGATGCGCGCCACGCTGGAGGATCGCCTGAAGGAATTGCAGGCCGACAACGCGCAGAAGCTTGAGCAGATGCGTGCGACGGTGGACGAGAAGCTGCACGCGACGCTGGAGACCCGGCTGACAGAGAGTTTCGGCAACGTCACCCGCATGCTGGCGCAGGTGCACCAGGGTCTGGGCGACATGAACAAGCTGGCGGCCGATGTCGGCGGCCTGCAACGCGTGCTGACCAACGTGAAGAGTCGCGGCGTGTTCGGCGAAGTGCAGTTGGCGGGCCTGCTGGAACAGGTGTTCGCGCCCGACCAGTACGCAGGCAATGTGGCCACCGTGCCCGGCAGCGGCGAGCGCGTGGAGTTCGCCGTGCGGTTCCCCGGTTCCACCGGCGATGCGGTGGTGTGGCTGCCGATCGATGCCAAGTTCCCGCGCGAGGACTACGAGCGCCTGCTCGATGCGCAGGAGCGTGCGGACGCTGATGCGGTCAAGCAGGCCAGCGACGCGCTGGAGCGCGCCGTACGCAAGCAGGCGCAGGAGATCCGCAAGTACATCTCGGTGCCGCACACCACCGAGTTCGCGATCATGTTCCTGCCCACCGAGGGCCTGTACGCCGAAGTGCTGCGCCGTCCGGGCCTGTTCGAGGCGATCCAGCGCGATCTGCGCATCACCATTGCCGGACCCACCACGCTGCTGGCCCTGCTGACCAGCCTGCAGGTGGGCTTCCGCACCGTGGCCATCGAGAAGCGTTCGGCGGAGGTCTGGAACATCCTGGCCAACGCCAAGCGCGAGTTCGGCAAGTTCGGTGACGTGATGGATTCGGTGAAGACCAAGCTCGACCAGGCCAGCAAGCAGATCGACCAGACCGGCGTGCGTACGCGCGCCATCGAGCGCAGCCTGCGCGAGGTGGAATCGCTGCCCAGCGGCGATGGCACGAAGCTGCTGGGTGAAGACGAAGCAGAGTGAGGCGTCGGGCGTTGTTCCTTCTCCCCGCGTGCGGGGAGAAGGTGCCCAGCGGGCGGATGAGGGGCGAGCGCGGTGAGGAACTGCGCGCGCAGGCATCAACGCTCCGTTCGCCCCTCACCCGCCTTCGGCACCCTCTCCCCGCTGCGCAGGGAGAGGGGAGTGCAGACACAGCTCCGCCAGGTCGATGTTCCTTCTCTCCGCCTGCGGGGAGAAGGTGCCCGAAGAGCCTGCCCCGTACTTGATACGGGGGCGGATGAGGGGCGCTGTTGGTGCAGAAGTGTCCGCTCCCTGATTGCGGGCGGATGCTTGCCGCTGATCTCAACGGAGATATCCCCTCTCCATTCGCCCCTCCCCGGTCCTCGCATCGAGTACGGGGCAGGCTTCGGTACCCTGTCCCCGCTGTGCAGGGAGGCGGCAACAGCTAAAAGGAAACGGCGCCGAGAGGCGCCGTTTTTCCTTCATCTCTATCTGATCGGCCTCAACCGCCGCCGCTGATCTCCGGCATCGGCATGGCATCCACCGGGACGGTCGGGTTGATCTCGTCGTCGCGCAGGTATTCCGGCAGTTCCTCGTCGGGCTGCTGCTGCGTGCGGTGGCTTTCGATCTGGTAGTTGCGGCGCTGCAGCCACGAGTCGCGGACCAGCGCGTAGTCGTCCACCGCGCCTTCGCGCAGGCTGTCCAGCGACAGCAGCTGCGCGCGGGTGTCCACCAGGTTCAGGCCCTGCAGGAAGATACGGGTCTTGTCCTCTTCCACGTACCGGGTCGGACTGAGCGGCATGTCGCCGGCCAGGCCGAGCACGTCGCGCACGGTGCGAGGGCCGAAGAACGGCAGCTCCACGTAGCGCGAACGCTTCCAGCCCCAGGTACCGAGCGTCTGCCCGAAATCCTCGCTGCGGCGCTTCATCTTCAGGTCGCTGGCGGGGTCGAAGATGCCGCCGATGCCGACCGTGGAGTTCAGCAGGAAGCGGCCGAAGGTCTGCGTGGCATCACGCGGACGCCCCTGCAGCAGCTGGTTCACCATCGTCAGCGGCTGGCGCAGGTTGTCGAAGAAGTTGCCCACGCCCAGGCGCACCGGTCGCGGCACCGCCGCCACGTAGGCACGGGCCAGCGGACGGGCGACCGCGCGGTCGACGACGTTGTTGAACGCGTGCACCTTGCGGTTGAACTTCTCCCACGGGTCGTAGGAGGTCGGCAGCTGGGCGGGCGCTGGCAGGGTCGGGTCGGCGACCGGGTCGTAGGCGCCCTGGCCGTAGATCGCCGCGAAGTCGTCTTCGGCGCCGGCCGCGGTCGCATCGACGGCAGGGGCGGCATCGATCGTGGCGGGGTCGATCGGCGGCTCGGGCGGCAGCGGGGCTGCCGCGGTGGCCGTGCTGTCGACCACCACCGCCTCGGCGGGCGCATTCGCCGACGGCGTCGGGGCCGAGGCGCATGCGGTCGCCAGGGCGGCCAGCAGGACCACGGTGCTGAGGCGGAACAGAGTCATCCTGATTCCTGGGAAACGGCGGGGAGGGGTCAGGCCGGGAAATCCAGTTCCGGCGTCAAACGGTAAGCGGCCTGCAGGTCGGCGAGACCCGCGGGCTGTCCTTCGAAACGCGGCGCGCTGCCGCTGGCGCGCAGCCGGGCGGCAAGCTCGGCCAACAGTGCCAGCCCGGCGCTGTCGACGGTAGTGACGTTGGTCAGGACAATGCGTTGCACGCCGGCCAGCTGCGCCGAGGCCTGCGGCCACAGCGTGGCGGCGGCGCTGCGGTCCAGCGCGCCCGTGAACACGAGCGCGTCGCCGTCGCGGCGGAGGCCGGCGTCAGTTGCCGCCGGCACTGCCGTTGACCTGCAGCCTGCCGGACTTCAGGTCCGCCGCCACCTGGGCGATGGACTTCTGCCGCAGCGGCGTGTCGAACTGGGTCTTGAACGTCTGCACGAAGGACACGCCTTCCGGCAGCACGTCGAACACCTTCCACTGGCCGCCGACATTGCGCGCGTAGAAGGTGATCGGGGTGACGGTCTGGTCGGGCTGCACGAATTCCGTGTCGACCTTCACGCCGCGGCCGCCGGGCAGCGGCGACTCCGACTTCACCCGCACTTTCAGCCGCGCGTTGAAGTCCGAAAGGCGCGCGCCGTACGCCGACAGCAGGCGCTCGGTCAGGGCCTGGCCGAACAGTTTCACGTCGGCCTCGGAAGCGCCGCGACCGTGCACGCCCAGCACCAGGCGGGCGGCGTAGTCGCCGTCGAACAGCGTGTTGAACTCGCTGGTGACGTACTGGCGCAGCGCGGCGGGATTGGACTTGAACTCGGCGCGGCGCTGTTCCAGCGTGGTCAGGATGCGCGTGCTGCTGCCCAGCACCACCTGGCTGGCGCTGGCCTGCCGGGTGGCGGCCGCCGGTGCGGCGGTCTGCGCCGACACGACGACCGGCGCGGACGCCAGCAGCGCGGCCGACAGCACGACGGACAGGAGGGAGGGCTTGATCGGGTTCTTCATGGCGTGGGTTCTTCCGTAACGGGGGGCGCGGCAGGGTCGCCGCTGGCCGGGGATTCCCCGGAGCCTGCGTCGGCATTGTTGGCGCCGCCGCTGAACATGTACTTGCCGGCCAGCTGCAGCAGGTCCACCGCTGGCTGGGTGAAGGCGATCTCCGCGCCGGGCTTCAGCACCTCCGGGTCACCGCCCGGCGAGAGGCCAATGTAGTTCTCGCCCAGCAGGCCGCTGGTGAAGATGCCGGCGGCGGTGTCGGCCGGCAGGTCCTTGTACTGGCTGTCGATCGACAGGGTCACCAGGGAATCGAACTTGACCGGGTCCAGCCGGATGTCGGCCACCTGGCCGATGACCACGCCACCGATCTTCACCGGCGCTTGCTTGCGCAGCTGGCCCAGGTTGGAGAAGCGCGCGGTCAGCTCGTAGCTGCCGCCGCCCACGCCGAAGCGCTTGTTGGTGGATGCCAGCGCCAGCACCAGCAGCGAGGCCAGGGCCAGCAGCAGGAAGGCGCCGACGGCGAACTCAAGACGGGGTCCACGGACGGACATGGGGTCAGCTCCTGAACAGCAATGCAGACATGACGAAATTGAACATCAGCACCAGCAACGAGGCGTTCACCACCGCGCGGGTGGTGGCCACCGAGGTGCCCTCGATGGTCGGCTCGGCGTGGAAACCCACGTAGGCAGCGACCAGCGCGGCGGTGCCGCCGAACACGGCCGACTTCAGCAAGGCCACGCCGAAGTCGTCCCAGAAATCCACGCTGTTCTGCAGCGCCGACCAGAACGTGCCGTTGTCGAGGCCGAGCACGTGCACGGCTTCGAAGTAGCTGGCGCTGATCGCCAGCGAGCAGAAGAAGCCGGTCAGCAGCGGCACCGTCAGCACCGCCGCCCAGAAGCGCGGGGCCACGGCCTTGGCGACCGGATCGATGGCCATCAGTTCCAGCGCCTTGATCTGGTCGGTGGCGCGCATCAGGCCCAGTTCGGCGGCGATGGAACTGCCGGCGCGGCCGATGAACAGCAGCGCTGTCAGCACCGGGCCCAGCTCGCGGTACAGCGACAGGCCCAGCAGCGTGGACAGCGCATCACTGGCGCCGAACGTGGTGAGCGTGCGGTAACCCTGCAGCGTCAGCACCAGGCCCACGAAGGCACCGCCCACGGCGATGATCGGCAGCGAGCGCCCGCCGATCTTGTAGATCTCGCGGGTCAGCTCGGCGAAGAAGTCGCGGGTCGGCTTCGACGCGCGGAACACCGACAGCGAGAACAGGCCGGCGCGGCCGAGCGAGCGGGTGGCGGCGACGAAGGGCATCAGCAAACCTCCCCAACAACGCCATCTACCGCGTTCGGGCCGTCATTCCGGCGAAAGCCGGAATCCATTGTGCTCTTGCGGTTGCTCCGGGCCTCGCGAGCCAAATCAAGATGGATCCCGGCGTTCGCCGGGATGACGAGCGGGATGAACCGGGGTGCGAAAAACAGCATCACGCCGCCTCCCCGCGCTTCACCGTATCGAACGCGATCGGCCCATCGGGCTCACCGCGCAGGAACTGCTTCACCAGCGGGTCCGCGCTGGCTTCCAGTTCGGCCGGGGTGCCGGAGAACACCAGCCCGCCGTTGGCGATCACCACCGCCTGGTCGGCGATCGGCAGCGTCTCGTGCACGTGGTGGGTGACGATGATGCTGGTCAGTCCGAGGGTGTCGTTGAGGCGCTGGATCAGGCTCATGATCACGCCCGAGGCGATGGGGTCCAGCCCGGTCAGCGGTTCGTCGTAGATCATCAGCGGTGGGTCCAGCGCCAGCGCGCGGGCCAGCGCCACCCGGCGCGCCATGCCGCCGGAGAGCTCGCGCGGATACGCATCGGCGGCGGCGCGCAGGCCGACCGCATTCAACTTGAAGTCGACCAGCCGGCGGATCAAGGCATCCGGCAGCTTGGTATGCGTGCGCAGCGGCAGCGCCACGTTCTCGGCCACGGTCAGGTCGGTCAGCAGGCCGTTGCCCTGCAGCAGCACACCGATGCCCTTGCGCATGTCCAGCAGCGCGCGGCTGCGGTGCGGCACGGGCTGGCCGAAGACCTCGACCGTGCCTGCCGCAGGCGGCAGCTCGCCGGTCAGTGCGGCCAGCATCGTCGACTTGCCGCTGCCGGACGGACCGAGCACCGCGGCGATGCTGCCGCGCGGAACGCTCAGGTCGATCCCGCGCAGGATCGTGCGGCCGCCGCGATCAAGGCGGAGGCCGGACAGGTGCACGGCAGGGGCGTCGGCGGGCGTCATGGGCGTCGTCGGCAGACCAGCAAGGGGGTTAACGGAAAAACAACGATGTAGCTTCGCGGCCAGCGGCTGAACATAAACCGTACCGCGCAGTTTGATTATTGTGGCATCGCACCGGGGCGTCGCGCATGCGCGTGCGCAGATCCGTCCATCGGTGCCGGGCCTCCCTGGCCCGCGATGCCACCGGTGCATGCTGGACCGACCACTTTAAGAAGGTCTTAAGCCTGCCGCCGCGTCGCCGATGTCTCGGCATTCGCGACAGGGCTGCGGCAAGATGGCGTGATGCCTGCCGCCTCCACGCCCGACTTCCGCCTGTATCCGTCCAACGTGCTGGGGCTGCTGGCGGCGCTGCTGGCCGATGAGTTGCGGCGGCCGGTGCCGGGACAGTCTCCGCTGGCGCCGGACCTGGTGCTGATTCCGCAGGTCGCCATGCGCCGGTGGCTGCAGGCCACGCTGGCGGCCGAATACGGCATCGCCGCCAACCTGGAATTCCTCACCCCCGGCGAGTTCGTCGCCCGCGCGCTGGAGGCCAACCTCGGGCCGGCCGGCGATGACGATCTCGATGCCGCCTCGCTGCAGTGGCGGCTCTACGGCGCGCTGGACGCACCGGCCCTGCGCCGCGATCCCGCCCTGGCCACGCTCGATGACTGGATGGCCGATGGCGATCCGCTGAAGCCCTGGCGGCTGGCCGGCGAGCTGGCCGGCGTGTACGAGAAGTACCAGGCGTGGCGCCGCGACTGGCTGCTGCGCTGGGAAGCCGGTGCCGACCGCGACGATCCGCAGGCGCGGTTGTGGCGCGCCGTCGCCGCCGGCCGCGATTACCGCGCGCGCCGCATCGATGCCTACCTCGCGCGCTTCGGCCGCGACGACGGGCCGCTGCCGCAGGGGCTACCGCCGCGGCTGCTGGTGTTCGCCACGCTCAACATCTCGCCCGACGTGCTGCGCGTGCTGGCCACGCAGGCCCGCGTCGGCACGCTGCACTTCTACCTGCCCACGCCGGCGCGCGGCTACTGGGGCGACCTGCAGACCCTGCGCGAGCGTCGCCGGGAAGGCGAAACCGGGCTGTTCGCCGACGACGTGCAGGAGAACCCCCTGCTGCAGGCCTGGGGCGCCGCCGGCCGCGACTTCATGTCGCTGCTCGGTGATTACGAAGTGGTGCATCCGCGCGCCGAGATCGACGTCTACGCCGATCCGCTCGGCGCCGACGGCGAGGACACCCTGCTGCGCCGGCTGCAGTCGGACCTGTTCCATCGTCGTGCGCCTGCCTTGCCGCCGCCGCGCGCTGTCGTCGACCTGGCCGATCCCAGCCTGCAGATCCACGCCTGCCACACGCGCCTGCGCGAACTGCAAGTGCTGCACGACCAGCTGCGCGCGCTGCTGGAGGATCCGCGCTTCGATCCGCCGCTGCAGCCGCGCGAGATCGCCGTGCTCGCGCCCGACATCGATCCCTACGTGCCGTACCTGGATGCCGTGTTCGGCGGCAGCGGCCACGACGATGCCTTGCCGTGGGCGCTGGCCGACACCAGTCCGCTGGCGAGCGAGCCGTTGGCCGAGGTGTTCCTGCGCCTGCTCGACCTGCCGCTGTCGCGCTTCGGCCTGGACGAAGTGCTGGATCTGATCGCCAGTGCGCCGGTGGCCGAAACAACGGGCCTCGACACCGACGCGATCGATCGCCTGCACGGCTGGCTGCGCGAGGCCGGCGCGCGCTGGGGACTGGATGCCGGCCACCGTGCCGCGTCCGGCGCGCCGGCCGA
This sequence comes from Pseudoxanthomonas sp. LH2527, assembly GCF_022539275.1. Lineage (NCBI taxonomy): Bacteria > Pseudomonadati > Pseudomonadota > Gammaproteobacteria > Lysobacterales > Lysobacteraceae > Pseudoxanthomonas > Pseudoxanthomonas sp. LH2527. The sequence goes on from NZ_JAKZBW010000016.1 coordinate 51,669, forward strand.
CGATGCCTATACCTGGCAGTTCGCGCTCGATCGCCTGCTGCTGGGCCATGCCAGCGGCGCGGACGAGATGATCGGCGGCGTCGCGCCCTGGCCGGATCTGGAAGGCGGCGCCCTCGACGCGCTGGACACGCTGGTGCGCCTGCTGCGCGAACTCGCCCGCCAGCGCCGCGTGCTCGGCGAGGCGGCCACGCCCGCGCAATGGCGCGAACGGCTGCTGCACCTGCTCGCCGTGCTGCTGCCGGAACAGCCCAGTGCCCCGCGCGCGCAGCGCGCACTGGACCGCCTGCGCACGCTGATCGACCGCTTCGCCCGCGACGCGGCAACGGCGGGCTATGAGGGCGTCGTCCCGCCGGAGGTCGTGCGCGCGCACTTCGCCGATCAGCTGTCGCAGGCCGACACGCGCGCGCCGCTGCTGACTGGCGGCATCAGCGTGGGCCGGATGGTGCCGATGCGGCTGCTGCCGTTCCGCGCCATCTGCCTGCTCGGGATGAACGACGGCGACTTCCCGCGCCGCGATCCCGCCGCCGGCCTCAACAAGCTGACCGCGGAGCTGCATGCCGGCCGCCGCAAGGCCGGCGACCGTTCCACCCGCGAAGACGACCGCTTCCTGTTCCTGCAACTGTTCGCCGCCGCGCAGGACGTGTTCTATCTCAGCTATCTCGGTGCCGATCCACGCGACGGCAGCGTGCGCGAGCCGTCGGTGCTGGTGAGCGAGCTGCTCGATGTCGCCGCGCACTACCACGCCGATCCGGAAGCGAAGTCGCGACTGGTCGTGCGCCACACGTTGCAGCCGTTCGCACCGGCGGCGTTCGGCAGCGCCGACGAGCCACGCCGTTTCAGCTATCGCGCCGCCTGGCGTCCAGCGGCCGACCGCGTCGACGCCGCACGTGGCGCCCTGCCGCCATGGGCACCCGCATCGTTGCCGGCGCCGGTCGAAGACGAGTGCGACGTGCCGCTGGACGCGCTGCGCCGCTTCCTGCTCGATCCCGCAGGCGCCTTCCTGGCATCCCGCCCCGGCCTGCGCCTGCCCGAGGCGATCGAGACCGTCGAAGATGTCGAACCGCTGGCCGCATCGTTGCGTGGCCGCGAACGCGCACGGCTGCAGCGCGAGGTGTTCGACTGGTTGCTCCACCACGCACCTGCACCGCCGGCGCAAGCGGCGGATGCGCTGTACGCGCGCCTGCGGGCCCGCGGCCACGTACCGAGCGGTCCGCTGGGCGAACATGCCACGGCGCGTGCCCTGGCCGATGTGGCGCCGTATGCGCAGGCGTTCGCCGACGGGATCGGGAACACCGTGCCCGTGGAGGCGGCCGCCGCGCGCCACGAGGTGATGCTCGACGGTGTGCGCGTCCACGGCCGCATCGCGGATCTCCATCCGCACGGGCTGGTGCGCGTGCATATCGGTGCGCTCAATGGGCCATCCGCCATCCGCCATGGCCTCGATGCGCTGCTGCTCAACGCCAGCGGCGTTCCGGTTCCGCTGGTGCAGATCCACGACGGCGAGGACGGCGTCCGTGCCTACGTCACGCCCGCGCGCCCGGCCGAACAGGCGCAGGATGCGCTGCGTGTGTTGCTGGGTCTGCGCCGTGACGGACTGCGCGCGCCGTTGCTGTTTGCGCCGCATACCGGCTGGGCCATCCACACGGCCGAGCCGGGCGCGCGCGAGGCCGCCGCACGCGAGGCCTGGTATCCGGGCGACTACCGCTGGGGCGAGAGTACCGGCGACGCGATCCAGCTCGCCTTCCGCGGCCGCGATCCGCTCGCCGACGCGGCCGGCATGCAGGACTTCATCGACACCAGCCTGCGCGTGTATGCGGCCGTGGTCGGCACCGGTGCGGAGGATGCCGCATGAGCGCGTTCGATCCCGCCCGCGAGCCGTACCTGACGCGTGCGCTAGATGGCGTGCAGTTGATCGAAGCCAGCGCCGGTACCGGCAAGACCTATACGCTGGCCACGCTGTTCACCCGCCTGATCGTCGAACAGCGCCTGCGCATGGGTCAGGTGCTGGCGGTGACCTACACCGAGGCCGCGACGCAGGAACTGCGCAAGCGCATCCGCGAGCGCTTGGCCCTGGCCGCCGACCTGGTCGGCACGCCACCGCGCGACGACGAGAAGCACGAGGCCGCACTGACCCGCTTCGTGATCCAGCGCCAGCTCGCCCAGGGCGATGAAACCGCGGCGCAGCTGGCACGCCGCCTGCGTATCGCCGCCGAGGAAACCGACCTCGCCGCCATCTTCACCATCCACGGCTTCTGCGCGCGCGTGCTGCGCGAACATGCGCTCGATGCCGGGCAGGGCTTCGACGCGGGCGAGCTGCTCGGCAACACGCGCGCGCTGCATGCGGAACTCGCCGCGGACCTGTGGCGCCGGTATGCGGTCGATCCCGCGACGGTCGATGCGCTGGTGGGCATGTGGAGCAGCCCCGATGCGCTAGCGGAAGACCTGCCCGCGCTGTGCGGTCCGTTGCCGCTGCTGCCGCCGGCGCCGTCCGGCGACGACAGCGAACGCCAGGTCGCCGTGCAGGCCACGCGCGCCGGCCGCGCCGCGCATCTGGTGGAGATGATCGGACTGCACCTGGCCGACGCGCAGGCGGCGATCGCCGCCGCGTTTGAGCACAAGGTCTTCGACGGTCGTCGCGCGCGGCGCCCCAGTTTCGACAAGGCGTTCGAGGAACTGCAGGCCGGTGCCGCGCTGGCCGAGTGGCCGCGCACCGACAAGACGCATGTGCAGAAGCTGCTGCCGGACGCGCTGAGTGGCTTCTGCAAGGACACGGGCGATGCCCGCGTGCCCGCCTCGCCGCTGTTCGACGCCTGGCGCGACTGGTGCGAGGCCGACGACGCCTGGCAACAGCTGCAGCTGCGCCTGCGCGCCGGTCTGCTGCATCGCCTGCGCGACGATGCTCGCCGCCGGCTCGACGACCTCAAGCGCACGCGCCGCGTGCAGACCTACGACGACCTGATCGAACGCGTCGCCATCGCACTCGACGGTCCGCGCCGGCACGCGCTGGTGGCGGCGCTGCGCGCGCAGTACCGGGTGGCCCTGGTGGACGAATTCCAGGACACCGACGAACGCCAGTGGCGGATCTTCGCGCGCGTGTTCGGCGATTCCGACGAGGTCCGCGCGCTGGGCGAGACGCCCGCGCTATTCCTGATCGGCGATCCCAAGCAGGCGATCTACGGCTTCCGCGGCGGCGATGTCGCCACCTACCTGCTCGCCCGGCGCGCGGCGGACGAAGCGCCGCGGCTGACGCACAACTTCCGCTCGCGTCCGGCCGTGCTGCGCGCGGTGCGTGCCCTGTACGAGGGCGCTGCAGCGGCGGGACAGGAGGCGTTCGCGCACCCCGACATCCGCTTCGAGCCGGTCGAACCGGGCGGCAAGCGCGGCGACGACGATTACCGCCACGGCGACACGGCCGCGCCCGCGCTCACCCTGCGCCTGCTGCGCAGCGGCGACGGCGCGCCGCTCGATGCCGATGGCTCGCGTGAGGCCGCGACCGCCGCCTGCGTGGCCGACATCCATCGCGTGCTCGGCGACGCGCGTGCGGGTCGTGCACGCATCGACGGGCATCCCGTCCGACCCGGCGACATCGCCGTGCTGGTGCGCAACCACAAGGAAGCCACCCGCGTGCAGCAGACCCTCGCGCGTGCCGGCGTGCCGGCCGTGGCCGCCGGCAAGCAGAGCCTGTTCGCCAGCACCGAAGCAGGCGAACTGCGCACGCTGCTGCTGGGGTTGCTGCATCCGTCCGACAATGGGCGCTTGCGCGCCGCGCTCGCCACCGTGCTGCTGGGCGAAGACGCCAACACGCTCGCCGCGCTGGACGCAGACGGCGAGGCCCAGCGCCAGCACCAGGCGCGGCTGCTGCACTGGCGCGAACGCTGGCAGCGCAGCGGACCGTTCGCGCTGGTGTCCGAGCTGTGCGCCGGGCAGGCCGAGCGCCTGCTCGGGCTGCTCGACGGCGAGCGCCGCCTGACCAACTACCTGCAACTCGGCGAACACCTGCAGGAAGCCAGCGCGCAGACGCTGGGCCTGCACGGCCTGCTGGACTGGCTGCAGGCCCGCATCGCCGAGGCCGATGCGAACGATGAAACGCAGCTGCTGCGGCTGGAATCCGACGCGCTGCGCGTGCAGATCGTCACCCTGCACAAGAGCAAGGGACTGGAGTATCCGCTGGTCTACCTGCCGTTCGCCGGTCTGGGCACCTCGCGTCCCGACAGCGGGCGCCATCGCGTGATCCACGACGGCACGCAGCGCGTGCTGCTGTGGAAGATCGACAAGGACGATCCGGCGTGGAAGGCCGCCGGCGACGCTGTTCGCCGCGAGGCCATCGCCGAGGATGCACGCCTGCTCTACGTCGGCCTGACCCGCGCCGAACACGCGCTGTGGATCGCCGCCGGCGACGTGGCCGACCTCGCCAGGAGCCGGCTCGCGCCACTCATCGCCGACCTCGCGGCGCTCGGTACGCATGCCGACGTCCGCATCGTCGAAGGCCCGCCCGAACCGCCGCCGTCGAGGCTGCCACCGGAACGCGCCTCCGCCGTCGCTCCCGCGCGCACAGCTACACGTCGCATCGCGCCCGACTGGTGGGTTTACAGCTTCACCCAGCTCGCGCATGCGGACGGCGGCGGTGATCCGTTGGCGGCCTCGACCCAGGCCGATCCCGGTGGCGAGGACGAAGCGCCGGCGTCCGACGTCGATGCGCTGCCCGACGTCATCGCGCTGCCCGCCTCCACCGTCGATCCGCGCTTCGCCGGCAGCCGCTTCGGTGTGGTGATGCATGCCGCGCTGGAACACGCCGACTTCGCCGACTGGCGCGACTGGCGTCCCGGCGACGCCGCACCGGAGGGACAGGACGCCGTCATCGCCGAGGCCTTGCGCGAGGGTGGTTATGCCGAAGCCGAGGTCGCCGATGGCCTGGCCGTGCTGGTGCCGCTGGTCGGCCACACGCTGGGTACCGCGATGCCCGAGGGCCTCCGCCTGGCGGAGCTGCCGGTCGAGCAGCGCCGTGCGGAAATCGAGTTCCATTTCGCCATGCAGCCCACCCGCGTGTCCGACCTGCTCGCGCTGCTGCATCGCCACGGCCTGCTGCGCCAGCGCACCGCGTTCGGTGCACGCCAGCGGCTGGAAGGGCTGATGACCGGCCTGATCGATCTCACCTACGTCCACGACGGCCGCTGGTACGTGCTCGACTACAAGTCCAACCAGTTGCCCGGCTACGACGTTCCGGCCATGCAGCAGGCGATGGCGCACAGCGAATACGACCTGCAGGCGCTGATCTACACGCTCGCCCTGCACCGCTGGCTGCGCTTCCGCCTGGGCGAGGCTTACGACTATGCGCGCGATGTGGGCGGCATCCGCTACCTGTTCTGCCGGGGCCTGGATCTCGCGCGCCAACCCTCGCCCGGCGTGCATGCGCAGCGCTTTTCGCCCGACCTGGTGCATGCGCTGGATGCGTTGTTCGCCGGTGCATCGCCGGGGGCCGCCGCATGAGCCTGCTCGACGCGCTCTACAAGGGCGGCCACCTGCGCACGCTCGACCATGCACTGGCGCAGAGCCTGCGCCGGCTGGACCGCGACACGCCCGACGCCGTGCTCGCCGCGGCCGCACTGGCCTCGCTGGCGGTGGCCGAGGGACACGCCGGGGTCGCGCTGTCGGCTCCATGGCGGTTGCTCGAGGATGCCGTCGAACTTCCCTGGCCCGCCGGGGAGGCATGGCGCGCGCAGCTCGTGGCATCGCGCTGGGTCGGCACGCCGCGCGACGCCGTGGTGGCATCCGATCCGCAGGCGCCGCTGGTGCTGGAAGGCGACCTGCTCTACCTGCGCCGCTACCGCGAGTACGAACGCGCGCTGGCGCTGGGCCTGCATCGCATCGCCACGCGCGCGCCCGTTGCAGGCGATGTGGACGCGCTGGCGCCGCTGTTCGCCAGGCTCTTCCCGCAGGCCCGCGACGACGACCACCAGGCGCGCGCCGCCGCGCTCGCGTTGCGCCATGCCCTGTTGCTGGTCACCGGCGGTCCCGGCACCGGCAAGACCACCACCACCGCGCGCGTGCTGGTGCTGCTGGCCGCGCAGGCCGCGCAGGCGGGTGCCGCCGCGCCGCGCATCGCGCTGGCCGCGCCAACCGGTCGCGCCGCCGAGCGCATGGCCGAAAGCGTGCGCCATGCGGTGCGCGCGCTGGCGATCGCCGGTGTGGATGCGCCGTTGCTGGCCGCACTGCCGACCACCGGCACCACCCTGCATCGCCTGCTCGGCACGATTCCGGATTCGCCGCGCTTCCGCCACGCCTGCGACAACCCGTTGCCGTTCGACGTGGTGGTGGTCGACGAAGCCTCGATGATCGACCTTCCGCTGATGGCCAAGCTGGTCGATGCCGTCGCCGACGGCACGCGGCTGGTACTGCTTGGCGACCCCGACCAGCTCCCCTCGGTGGAAGCCGGTGACGTGCTGGCAGCGATCCTCGGCGCCGCCGGTGAAGGCGACGGGCTGTCGCAGGACGATGCAACAGCGCTGCGCCCGCTGCTCGGTGAATCTCCCCGCCGTCATCCCCGCGAAGGCGGGGACCCGATGGCGCTGCTGCCGACGTTCCCCGGCATCCGCGTGCACCTGCAACGTGGCTGGCGCCAGAGCGAAGCACTTCAGCTCGCCCCGCTCGCCGCCGCCGTGCGCCAGGGCGAGGCCGACACGGCACTGGACCTGCTCCGCAGCAACACGCTGTCGAACGTGCATTTCCACGAAGGCCTGGCAGACCCGCTCGACGCGCACCGCGAGGCCTTGCTCGCACACTGGCGCGCACTCGCCCATGCCGCAACCCCGGCCGAAGCGTTGGCGCAGTCCACGCGCCTGCGCCTGCTCACGGCAGTGCGCGAAGGCCCGCAGGGTGCACGCACCTTGAACGCCCGCATCGAACGCCTGCTGGTCGATACCGGGGCCGGCACGCCCCGCGGCAGTGGCGGCCGCTTCCACGGCCAGCTGCTGATCGTCACCGAGAACAGCTATCGCCACCGCCTGTTCAACGGCGACATCGGCATCTGCCTGCGCGACGACCGCAGTGCGCTGGTGGCCTGGTTCCCCGGCGAAGATCCCGCCCAGCCGCGTGCGTTCCATCCGGCCGCCCTGCCGGCGCACGAATCGGCCTTCGCCATGACCGTGCACAAGGCCCAGGGCTCCGAGTTCGACACGGTCTGGCTGCTGCTGCCCGCCCGCGGCAACCGCGTGCTCTCGCGCGAACTGGTCTACACCGGCATCACCCGCGCCCGTCGCGAACTGCACGTGGCCGGCAGCGACGCGGTGATCCGCGAGGCACTGGCCCGGCATGCGAGCCGTTGGTCGGGGCTGGGGTGGCGGTTACGGCACGGAACGGAGAAGGTAGGCTGATGGCGGGTTCGGACACACACACGGAGGTGGCATGAGCGCAGAAGAGAACGAGGCCTCGGTGTCCGAGCTGATCCTGTTCCGTAGCGAAGATGCCAAGACGCGCATCCAGGTACGGCTGGAGGGAGGAACCGTATGGCTGACACAGGCGCAGCTTGCGGAGCTCTATCAGGTCACCGTCAAGACCGTGAGCGAGCACCTGCAGAACATCATTGCCGAGGGTGAGCTCGAACCTGAACGAACTGTCCGGAAACTCCGGATAGTTCAAACGGAAGGTCAGCGCGAGGTGAGGCGGCAGGTAGACCACTATCATCTCGACGCCATCCTGGCCGTGGGCTACCGGGTCCGCTCCTCGCGCGGCACGCAGTTCCGCCAATGGGCAACGGCGCAGCTCTCCGAATATCTGGTCAAGGGCTTCGTCATGGACGACGCCCGCCTGAAGAATCCTGGTGGCGGGGACTACTTCGACGAGTTGCTGGCGCGCATTCGCGACATCCGCGCGTCGGAAAAGCGTTTCTACCAGAAGGTCCGGGACCTGTTCGCGCTGAGCATCGATTACGCAGACAGCGAGCAGCAGGCATCGCTGTTCTTCGCCGAAGTGCAGAACAAACTGCTTTACGCGGTGACCGGCAGCACGGCCGCTGAACTGGTGGTGGCGCGTGCGGACTCGGCGCAGCCCAACATGGGGCTCTTCACGTGGGAAGGCGGTCGCGTGCGCAAGGCGGACGTCATTGTCGCCAAGAACTACCTGACCGCTGACGAAGTCGATTCGCTCAACCGCCTGGTCGTGATCTTCCTGGAGCAGGCCGAATTGCGTGTGAAGGATCGCAAGACCCTCACGCTGGACTACTGGCGTGAGAACATGGATCGCCTGCTGGCCTTCAATGATCGCGCGGTGCTGGACAACGCCGGGTCGGTCAGCAATTCCGCCATGAAGGACATCGCTCACCAGCGATACGACGCGTTCGATGCACAGCGGCGGCGCGCTGCGGCGCTGACGGCCGACGCCGACGATCTGAAAGCGCTGGATGCGGCTGAAAAGCAGCTCAAGGCACGCATGAAGCCCACCGACGCCTGATCCAGTGCTTCGTCGCCCGCACGCGCTGATGGGGCTCACGCATTTGCGATAACCCCCCCAACCGCGTATACCTGTCCAGGCTGACTGGCAGTCGCCTCCGCCGCCTCCTGCGGGCTGAACTTTCTCCCTCTCGGCTTGACGACGCGATCGCGCGCGTGCCGACGAGGTGCATGTGTCCCACCAGCAGGTCCAGGTTTTCATTCTCCATCTCGGGCAGCAGCAATCCATCGGTCCGGACGATCTGCGGGTGATGTGGGCGACGGCGTGCGAGTCGATGGACATCGCGGTTTCGCGACGTCCCCCGGCCCACGGACACCACGCCAGCGGCCGGCCTTGCTTCGGATTGTGGGCGGGCCGGCAGTTCCATCGCGTCCCGGCGGAGAAGCGCATGCGCAGCCTGCTGGAAGCACGCGGTTTCCATTTCACGTTGACGCATACCGCCCTGTAGGAGGGTGCATGACTTTTGATGTCGGGATCGGCAAGTGCCGGTCGGTGCAATCGGATTCGGTGGATGTCTGGGTGGACGGCTCCATCGTCCGGCGCCTGGCGCCTGAAACGAAGTGGCAGCGCGACGGCATCAGCGTGTTGCAGGTGCCGGTGAAGGTGTGCAGTGCGCGCCACCGCGTGGCGGTCGGCGAAGAGGTCTTCCTCGACACCGCCCTCATCAACCCCAACAGCGCCGGCAAGCTGGATGTCGAGGGCAGCGGCGACTACGCCAAGGCGCGCCTGTCGCTGCTGGTGCCCACCATCGATCCCACCCCCACGCCGCCCACACCGTCGCGCAAGGCCAGCTGGCGCTGACGCGTCACCGCGCGGTGCGCACGTCGCTGTCGGCCTGTTCCGTCCCTCACGCGGCCGGTACGGTGGCTGTGCGAAGCTGAGTCTCATCTTCGCCGGGGCACACCGTGAACACACGCATTTCCGCGCCGCTGCCGGAGGGATTCAGCTGGGATATCGGCGAGCGCCGCCGCACGCTGGTGTGCAACGGCGTGCCGATCCTGGAGATCGGCCCTGAGCGCGAAGGCTGGATGGCGAAGATCCTGATCAGCGGCAAGGGCGTGCGCCAGGAGCAGATCGCCGTGCGGTCGCTGGACGCGGGTGCCGGGTGGGCCACGCGCTGGATGCTGGAACGCCAGGCCGCGCTGATCCGCGTGGTGGCCGAGCAGGCGCCGCTGGCGTCGTGAAGCGTCGCTGGCCGGGCGCCGGCGCTTCTGCTCGGGCGTCGGGCCGATAGCCGCCGTCCACGAGCGCATGTGTGCCGTAATGCGCGCTCATGACGGGATGCCTGCGCGTCGCCATGATCGGCGCCCGAAGTGCGGAGACATGACCCGCACCCTGCGCATCCTCGTTCGTACACGGCAGGCTTCAGTGGCACGCGAACCCGGACCTGCGCGCGCCGTGCGAGGATGCATGCCGCAACATCGGCGATGCCTCGAACGGACGGCAACCCCGCAATGACCTCCCACCTGCCATCGGATCGAACATGCGCCTGCTGGCCGGATGCGAACTGACTGTCGAATCCATCGAGGACTGTGCGGTGGTCGCCATGCTGCGGCCGCGCAGCGGCGAAGCCCAGTGGCTGATCAGCGAAAGCTATGCCTTCGACCCGCACGTCCGGCCGACCGAGTTCGTCGATGTGTTCGGCAACCTGTGCCAGCGTTTCGTGGTGCGGCGTGGACGCATGCGGATCCGCGCCGAGCTTGAGGTAGAAACCGAGCGCGACATCGCCCTTGCGCCGTGGGTCGCGCCGGTACCGGCTGCGCTGCTGCCCGATCACACGCTGCAGTACCTGCTGCCGAGTCGCTACTGCCCGAGCGATCGCACCTTCGACCAGGCACAGGCGATCATCGATGCGGCCGCGCCCCGCAGTGGCCAGGTCGGCGCGATCGTGGAATGGATCCGCACCCATATCGCGTACCGGTACGGGGTGAGCGACGCCACCACGGATGCGCTCGGCACCATGGAAGCCGGGGCAGGCGTTTGCCGCGACTACGCGCATGTCGGCATCACGCTGTGCAGGAGCCTGCGCATTCCCGCCCGCATGGTAGTGGGCTATCTGTACGGACTGGAGCCCATGGACCTGCACGCCTGGTTCGAGGCGTATCTGGACGGACGCTGGTACACCTTCGATCCCACGCAGTCCGCACCCCGCGGCGGTCGCATCGTGGTCGCCTACGGTCGCGATGCCGCCGACGTGGCGTTCCTGACCAACCACGGTTGGCTGCAGACGTTGGACATGCAGGTGTGGGTCGGCGAGCGGATGGACGAAATGCCGCGTTGATTCACCGAGGGACGTCAACCTCCGTCGAGCGGTTTTCCAACAGGTTTCACGCTTTCCGCCGCTGCATGACGCGATTTCTTTCTGACGGACGGCCGACGCGTGAACACCATCTTCACAGTGTCTCTACGTACGCCAATTCCAGCTGAAGGCGGTTGGTGGCGACAACGAAAAGGCCGCTATATTCCGGTTCCCCCAGACGAAGGAGGATTGGAATGATTCAGAACAAACAACACCTGACACTCGCCGTGGCGCTACTTGCCACACTCGCCTTTTCCGGTTGCGCCACGTACGACGACGAGTTCGCCGGCATCAACTCGCGCCTCGACCAGCTCGACACCAAGGTGCAGGGCGCGGCCCAGAGCGCCGAGTCCGCCAACCAGTCCGCGCAGCAGGCCAACCAGCGGCTGGACCAGATCGAAGGCCGCGTCCAGCGTCTCGAAACGGCCCCGCGCCGCGTGCCGCGCGGTTAACCGCGCTCAGCGCAGGCCGCGACTGGCGGCCTGAGCCGGGACCCGGTGGCCTTGCTGCCACCGGATTCCCTGTCTTCACCACGTTTCGAAGGAACCGTCCCATCCGTACGCACAAGCACACAGCGATCCGCAAGGCATCCATCGCGCTGGCGCTGGCGCTCGCGCTTGCGTGCAGCAGCATCGGTATGGCCAGCGCCAGGGACAAGAAGGCCGACACGCCGCCCATCGCCTCCGTCGACGAACTTCCGCAAGGGCAGGAGGTGTCGCCCACGGTGATCGAGCTCGCCGGCTGGGTGGTCGCCGCCAAGGACACCCAGGGCTACCCGTTCGCGGTCATCGACAAGGCCGCCGCGCAGATCCTGGTGTTCGGCGGTGACGGACGGCTGCGCGGTGCGGCACCCGGGCTCTTCGGCTCGGCAAAGGGCGATCACACCGCCCCCGGCGTTGCCGGCCTCGCGCTTCGCGAGATTCCCGGGCGTGATCGCACCACACCCGCAGGCCGCTTCGTGGGTGGTTACGGTCCGTCGATCGATGCCGGACGCGTGCTGTGGGTGGACTACGAGTCCGCAGTCTCCATCCACCCGACCGCGACCGGCGTTCCGGCCGAGAAGCGCGCCGAGCGCCTCGCGTCGGCGACACCGGACGACAACCGCGTCACCCATGGCTGCATCAACGTGTCGCCCGCGTTCTACGAGCAGATCATCCGTCCGACGTTCGAGCGTGGCGGTGTGTTCTACATCCTGCCGGACAAGGACTCGTTGGCAGAGACCTTCCCGGAGTTCGCCCAGGGTCGCGCGACGACGCAAGGCGACGACGCAGGGCGCGCACGCTCCGCCCGTCGATAACGGGCGCGCAGGCAGGTTGCCTTTGTGTGCGAAGCGGCGCAGCAGATCACGTTGCGCACGACCAGCCTGGCAAACAGGCGAACGGTCACCTGAACATCCGTCGTTGCATCGGCTCGATGTGCAGTCGCCGCGGCGCAGACGCTGCTTTCGTGCTGATTGCCGTGTCCACGCCGCCGCCGCGGTATCCGCCCGGCCAATCGCCTTCACGCCTTCAAAGATCGCGATCCAGCAGGCAGTCGATGAACGCACGCAGCGCCGGCAGCATGTAGCGCCGGCTCGAGTAGTAGAGGAAGAGGCCGGGCACGGTCGGTGACCAGTCTGCGAGGACGCGCTTGAGGCGGCCGTCGCGCAACGCGTCGGCGATGTCGCCGTCGTTGTACGCGTACAGGATGCCGAGTCCCTGCAGCGCAGCCGGCACGATGATGTCCTGGTGATTCGAGATCACGCTGCCCTCGCCGAAGAACTCGACCGCCTTGTCCTTCTTCTCGAACGGCCAGCCCGCGATCTTGCCGCTGCCGGGAAAGCGCCAGTTGATGCAGGCATGACGCCCGAGATCGGGAGGCGTCTTCGGTTCGCCATGCCGGGCAAGGTAGTCGGGCGATGCGACGGCGAGGAGTTCGAAGTCCGGCGTGAGCCGGACCGCGACCATGTCCTTCTGCAGCCGACCGCCCACCCGGATGCCGGCATCGAATCCTTCGCCGGCGATGTCGCTCAGGCCGTCCTCGATGACGATGTCGAGCACCACGTCGGGATGCGCGTGGGCGAACCGTCCCAGTCGGGGGGCGATCACTTTCTTCGCCGCCATGCTGAGCGTGTTGATCCGCAGCGTCCCCGCGGCACGCGCACTGGTCCCTGCGGCCTGCGCGACGGCCTCGTCCATGTCGCGGAGCAGCGGGGCCATGCGTGCGTGCAGCCGCCGGCCCGGTTCGGTCGGCGACACACTGCGCGTGGTCCGGTTCAACAGGCGCACGCCCAGGCGGGATTCGAGCTGCCGGATGGTCTGGCTGAGCGCCGACCGCGACAGCCCCAGGTGGTCGGCGGCGCGGGCGAAGCTGGCCCGGTCGACCACCGCCACGAAGGCCTTGAGTTCGGCGAATTCGGAGCCGCGCATTGTGTACTGATTCCTGCATAGCCTGATCGGATCATAGGTGATTCTCTAACCCGGCAGGACGCTTCAAGCTGGCTCCACACACCCAACCGGAGCATCGCAATGAAAGCGCTGGACCTGCCCGAGCCGATCGCGGCCTACTTCGACGCCGACCGCCACGACGGCCAAGCCGTCGCCCGCTGCTTCACCAAGGACGGTGTCGTCCTGGACGAAGGCCACACCCATGCCGGCCCCGCCGCCATCGAAGCGTGGAAAACCGACGCGGCATCCAAGTACACCTACACCGCAACCCCCCACACGCTGGAGACGCAGGGACGCAGCTACCTCGTGACCAGCCAGGTGTCGGGCGACTTCCCGGGCAGTCCGCTGGACCTGCGTTATCGCTTCACGCTGGAACGCGGCAAGATCGCCTCGCTGGAGATCGCGCCATGAGCTTCGACCTCCAGCTGGCGGGCAAGCGTGTTCTGGTCACGGGCGGTACGCGGGGCGTGGGTGCGGCTGTCGTCGACCTGCTGTCCCGGCTCGATGCACGGGTGGTGGCGACCGCGCGCTCGACGCCGGAACAGTCCATCGGGAATGTCCACTACGTCGCCGCCGACCTGGCCACCGCCGACGGGGTGCGCGAAGCGGTGGAAGCGGCCCGGCACCGGCTCGGCGGGATCGACATCCTGATCAACGTGGTCGGCGGGTCGTCGGCGCCCGCAGGCGGTTTCGCCGTGCTGGACGATGCGGAGTGGGCGAAGGCGCTCGACGTGAACCTGATGTCGGCCGTGCGGATGGATCGCGCACTGCTGCCCGCGATGATCGCGCAGGGGTCCGGCGTGATCCTGCACGTGACGTCGATCCAGCGCGTGCTGCCGCTGCACGACGCCACGATCGCCTATGCCGCCGCCAAGGCCGCGCTGTCGACCTACAGCAAGGCGCTCTCGAAGGAAGTCACGCCCAAGGGCGTGCGCGTGGTCCGCGTGTCGCCGGGCTGGGTCGAGACGGAAGCCTCGGTCGATTTCCTCGGCGGCATCGCTGCCAATGCGGGCACGGATTACGAAGGCGCCAAACAGATGGTCATGGAGGCGCTGGGTGGCATTCCCCTGGGACGGCCTGCCCAGCCGAGCGAGGTCGCCGACCTCATCGCGTTCCTGGTGTCGCCGCGGGCGGCGTCCGTCTCGGGGTCGGAACACGTGATCGACGGCGGCACCGTGCCGACCGCGTAGGCCCCGCCCTCCGAGGAGCTGTCTGCCCGTCGCTTGCCCGACGGGCAGCGCGGCAGGAGGTCATCGCCGGAAGAGTACGTTCGATCAAGTTATCAGGACTATTCGTGACCGAAAGTTCCGGATGCGCCCGCAAAGTATCCCTGCCGGCCAACGCCGCACGCCGAACGCTGCCCACCACTTCCCGAGGACACGACCATGTTCAAGCTCATCCCCGCCCTGCTCGCCGCCGCCCTGGCCACCAGCCTGTCGCCCTCCGCCCATGCCGACGATGCCGCCCGCGGCACCGGTCCGGTCAAGAACGTCGTGCTGGTGCATGGCGCCTTCGCCGACGGATCCGGCTGGCGCCCGGTCTACGACGACCTCACCGCGCGCGGCTACCGCGTGTCGATCGTGCAGAACCCGCTGACCTCGCTCGCCGATGACGTGCAGGCCACCCGGCGCGTGCTCGATCGGCAGGACGGCCCCGTCATCCTGGTCGGACACTCCTGGGGGGGCACGGTCATTACCGAAGCCGGTGTGCACGACAAGGTCGCCGGCCTGGTCTATGTGTCGGCGCTCGCACCGGATGCCGGTGAAACCACGGCGCAGCAGTACACCGGCTTCGCGCCCACGCCGGAGTTCGTGATCGACACCTCCAGCGACGGCTTCGGCTTCATCAGCCCAGCCAAGTTCAAGGCCGGCTTCGCTCACGACACCACCGATGCCGACGCGGCGTTCCTGCGCGATTCGCAGGTGCCCATCAACATGTCCGCCTTCGGCACCACGCTGACGCACGCGGCCTGGCGCAGCAAGCCCAGCTGGGCGGTGATCGCGACCGAGGACAAGGCCTTCGACCAGGCGATGCTGATCCACATGGCCGAGCGCATCGAAGCCCGCATCACCAAGGTCTCCGCCAGCCACGCGGTCTTCATGACACAGCCGAAGGTCGTGGCCGACACGATCGATCGCGCCGCCAGGGAAGCCGGCCAGCCGGCCCGGTAAGCCCCGCCTACGGACGCGCCTCACCGGCGCGTCCGCAGGTGTCCCCTTCGCATCTTCTCCCCCCACGACGGGCGGCCACCCCGGGCCGCCCGGCTGTCCCCCTGCGCCCGGAGTCCCTGCCGCCATGTCCCGTTCTCACCGTCCCTTTCCTGTTTCCCACCCAAGCGATGCCCGGCCTCCGGGCCGCTACGACTTCATCGTCTGCGGCGCCGGTCCGGCCGGCTGCGCGCTGGCCGGCCGGCTGGCCGAGAATCCCGCCGTCCGCGTACTGCTTATCGAGGCGGGCGGCCCGGATGAAGTGCCCGAGGTCCTGGAGCCGACGCAGTGGCCGCTGAACCTCGGCTCCGATCGCGACTGGGCCTTCGTGGCCGAGCGCAATCCGCACCTCAACCACCGCGCCATTCCGCTGAACATGGGCAAGGTGCTCGGCGGCAGTTCCAGCATCAACGTGATGGTGTGGGCGCGCGGTCACCAGGCCGACTGGGACCATGTTGCCGAAGAAGCCGGCGATGACGCGTGGGGCTACCGCGCGGTGCTGGACATCTACCGGCGCATCGAAGACTGGCGCGGCCTGCCCGACGCCGCCCGTCGCGGTAAGGGCGGACCCGTGCACGTGGAAACGCCACCGCATCCCCAGCCCGTGGCCATCGCCATGGTCGAGGCGGCGAAAGCCCTCGGCATGCCGACGTTCGACAGTCCCAACGGCGCCATGATGGAAGGCCGTGGCGGCGTGGCCCTCAACGACCTGATCGTGAAGGCGGGCCGGCGCTCGTCGCTGTTCCGTTCGTACATCTTCCCCAGACTCGGGCAGCCCAACCTGACGGTGATGACCCACGCCCAGGTCAGCCGACTGCTGTTCACCGGCACCACCGTCACCGGCGTCGAGGTCATGCAGGGCGGACAGCGCACGCACATCCTGGCCGACCGCGAAGTGATCCTGTCGATGGGCGCCATCAACACGCCCAAGGTGCTGATGCAGTCCGGCATCGGTCCGGAAGAGGAACTGGCGCCGCACGGCATCCCGGTGATCCAGGCCTTGCCCGGCGTCGGCCGCAACCACCAGGACCATGTGTCCTTCGGCTGCCTGTTCGAGGCGAACGCACCGGTGGCCGTGGGCAACGGCGGATCGGAGGCCACGCTGTACTGGAAGACCGACCCCGCACTGGCCGCGCCCGACGTCTTCCATTGCCAGCTGGAGTTCCCGGTGCCCACGCCGGAAACCGCGCATCGCGGCGTGCCGGAGCATGGCTGGATGACCTTCGCCGGGCTGTCGCATCCCAAGAGCCGCGGCTCGGTGCACCTGACCGGCGCCGATGCCGACGCGCCCGTCCGCATCGAAGCCAACACGCTGTCGCACCCCGACGACGTGCGCGGTGCCATGGCGACCATCGCCCTGGCCCGCGAGATGGCGCACGCCTCACCCTTCAGGAAGCTGCTGAAGCGCGAAGCGATGCCGGGAAACCTGGGCCCGGCCGAGATGGACGCCTACCTCCGCGACGCCGCGGTGACCTTCTGGCACCAGGCCTGCACGGCGAAGATGGGACGCGACGCTATGTCGGTGGTCGACGCCCAGCTTCAGGTCTACGGCATCGACCGCCTGCGCATCGCCGACGCGTCCATCCTGCCCAACGTCCCGAGCGGCAACACCATGGCGCCGTGCGTCGTGATCGGCGAGCGGGCGGCGGAGATCATCAGGAAGGCGCACGGGATCTGATCGTGTGTGGGTTGGCGACGTCTCCCCACATCCCGGCGCGCGCGTCAGCAGCGCAACGCCGGGCGGATCACCACATCAGGTCGTCGGGCACCTTGAACTGGGCGTAGTAGTCGTCGTCCTCGGAGGTGGCCGCGTCGGCCGGCGTGCCCTGGCCGTGGTCGAGCACGATCAGGCCGGCATCGCGCTCGCGCACCTTGTCGGCGGCCACGCGCGGCAGCAGTTCGTAGCGGTCGTCGATGTGTGCGATCACCAGCACGCCGGCGGCCAGCTTCTTCTTCAGGTCCTCGTTGACCAGCAGGGTGCGGATGGCGCCGTTCGCGGTGAAGCGGTACTCCAGCTCGCCGCTGCGCGGCACCTTGCGGTCGGCGATGATCTGCCGCGCCTGTGCGCGCAGTTCGGCGCTGCGTGCCTGCGCCTTGCGCTCGGCTTCCAGCGCGCGGTCGCGCTCGGCCTTCTCGGCGCGCGCGCGTTCGGCCTCGCGCTGGATCTCGTTGGGCGCGGCCGCGCCCTTGGCATGCCGGGCCTTGTTCTGCTCGCGCGCCACTTCGGCCAGCTTGGACTTCTTGACCAGGCCGGCCTTGAGCAGCTGTTCCTGCAGCGGATTTCCCTTCGCCATGTCGCGGTTTCTTGATCGGGTGTGACGGTCCATCATACCCGCCGTCCCCGACCCTCCGCGTCCGCGCAGCGCCCATGGAACCCCTGAAGTACCTCGCCGGCTATCCCCAGGACCTGCAGGCCCGCGTGCGCGCGCTGATCGCACAGGACGGGCTGGGCCCGATGCTGGCGAAGAAGTACCCCCAGCCGCATGCGGTACGCAGCGACGGCCAGCTGTACGACTACGTGCAGGCGCTGAAGGAGCAGTACCTGCGCCGCTCGGTGCCGCTGGGCAAGGTGGTCTACGACAGCACGCTGCAGGTGATGAAGCACGCACTGGGCACGCATACCGCCATCTCCCGCGTGCACGGCGGCAGGCTCAAGGCCAGCCGCGAGATCCGCATCGCCACCGTGTTCCGCGACGCCCCGGCTGACTTCCTGAAGATGATCGCCGTGCACGAACTCGCGCACATCAAGGAAGCCGAGCACAACAAGGCCTTCTACCAGCTCTGCACGCACATGGAGCCGGACTACCACCAGCTGGAGTTCGATTTGCGCCTGTACCTGACGCAGATGGAGATGCGCGCCGCGAAGCAGGCGTAGCCCGGGTAAGCGCAGCGCACCCGGGGGCTCGGGCACCTTCCGTGGAAAGCCATCCCGGGTTCGCTGCGCGGACCCGGGCTACGGTGTCGGGCGTGCGCGGGATCTTCATGCGTTGACAGCCCCTGCACGCGCGGCGATCGATGCTGCACGCCTCATCGGCTTCCGATCGGCGACATCATGAAATCCCGGCATCTGCGCATGGGCATCGGCTTTCTTCCGCTGTTCGAGGCGAACGGCGTGCAGGCGGCGCAGATGGTCATCGCGCCGGGCGACAGCGAAGGCGGAGCGGACAACCGTCATCGCGGCGCGGACCAGTGGCTGTTCGTCGCCGAGGGGACGGGCGTGGCCATCGTGGAAGGCGCGCGTCGCGCGCTGCGGCCCGGCAGTCTGTTGCTGATCGAGCGGGGCGAGCGCCACGAGATCCGCGCCAACGGCCACACGCCGCTGAAGACGGTGAACTTCTACTCGCCGCCCGCCTACGCCGCCGACGGCGACGAGCGGCCCGCGGGCAAGCCCTGAGCGCAGACGAGGTGACGATGATGGACGGTGTGGTGCGCAGCCTGTTCGCGTTGGGGATGCCGTGGTGGGAATTCGTGTTGCGGGCCGTGGCGGTGTACGTCGTGGTGCTGG
Source organism: Pseudoxanthomonas sp. LH2527 (assembly GCF_022539275.1). NCBI lineage: Bacteria > Pseudomonadati > Pseudomonadota > Gammaproteobacteria > Lysobacterales > Lysobacteraceae > Pseudoxanthomonas > Pseudoxanthomonas sp. LH2527. Next base: position 70,551 of record NZ_JAKZBW010000016.1, read on the forward strand.
TGATGGTGCGGCTGAGCGGCAAGCGCACGGTCGGCCAGTTCACGCCGTTCGACCTGCTGGTGGTGGTGCTGCTGGGCACGGCGGTGCAGAACTCGCTGATCGGCGAGGACACCTCGTTGCTGGGCGGCCTGATCCTGGCCGCCACGCTGCTGGGGCTGAACTGGGGCGTCGGCAAACTGTCCTCGCGCTCCCGACGCTTCGACGAAGTGGTGGAAGGCAAGCCGGTGATCCTGGTGCGCCACGGCCGGCTGTTCCGCGATGAACTGGCGCGGCAGTCGCTGAGCGAACACGACTTCGCCATCGCGCGGCGTTCGGCCGGTTACGCCACGCTGGGCGAGATTGCGCTGGCGGTGCTGGAGTCGTCCGGCGAGATCACCTTCATTCGCCGCAAGCACAGGGACGCGCGCGACGATCAGTGAACCAGCCGCGCGGCGACGCTTTCCAGGTCGTAGGCGAAGCCGCCATCGGCGCGCTGCACGATGTCCGCGCCCGCGGCCGCCTGCAGGAACGCGTGGGTGATGTGGTAGCCCGTGCCCGCCGCGGCGACGTGTCCGGCGATGCGGCGGTCGCTCTCGGCCTGGCCGATCAGTTCGCCGAACGCGACCACGCGCAGCACCAGCGCTGCTTCTTCCTGCGGCGTCAGTCCGTGCCCACTGACCTGGCGGGTGATTGCGTTCATGCCCAGGCACGGAAGATCGTCGCCGTCGTACTCGGCCACCGGCATGGCGCCGGTCATCACCGCCTGGAAAATGTCGATGCCGAACGTCAGCAGGGCGGGATCGACGGGCGGCACATCGGCGACGCGGTGCATACCGGTGGCGGATGCATCAGGACGTGGCATCGCGCGGCCGTCAGTGCTTGCGGCCCAGCATCTGGTCGCGTGCCTGTTCGGCCCGCGAAGCGCCGATGGCGGTCTCGACCTGCTTGACCTCTTCCGGCGGCGGCAGCACGGCGGGCATGCCCAGCGACTGGATCCACAGTTCCCGGCACCAGCCCATCGTGTGGTACAGGTGATGGTCTTCGTCGTTTTCGACTGCGGTGTAGGCCGGTTCGAGCACCTTGGCCAGTTCGCCGCCCTGTTCGACCACCTTGCCGATCAGTTCCCAGTTCTGGTGGTCCTTGGTCTCGGCCAGCACCACGCACTCGGCGGCGACCAGCTCGGCGGCCGCGGGCGTGGCGTGCTTCATGGCCATCTCTATGGCTTTCACCAGCGAGGTGCCCTGGTGCGCGACGACGGCCCGGCCGGGGGACGCCTCTTCGGTATCCATGCCGAGTTGCTCGAACACGCGCGTGAGCACCTGCTCATGGGTGCGGGTTTCGTCGAGATACTCGCCCCACTCCTTCTTCAGGTCCTTGTTCACCGCGGCCTTGATCGCGGCGGTGTAGATCTGGATGCCGCCGCGCTCGGTCTCGAGCGCCTGCAGCAGCAGTTCATGGACTTGCGCCTTGTTGACGTGGCCGGAACGTGCCATGGCTAGACTCCGTGGTGGAAAAGAGCCTTGTTTTTAGGCGCACGGGAGGAAACACGAGGTGACGAACGTGCATGCACGGCGTTCACAAGGTGGAACGGGCGCGGCGACGATCACGGCGCTGCGTGAACGCTTCAACGCCGGGCACTAGCCGACGATCTACATGAACGAACACGTCGCGCGCTGGCAGGGCGGATTCGACGATCTGGTCGCGGCCTGCCATGAGGCGGGCGGCGCATCGGCCGCCATCGTGCGGCGGTTGCCGCCGCGCCCGCACGACGACCACGTGCTGAAACCGAAGCATTCCGGTTTCCTCGCCACGCCGTTGCCGATCCTGCTGGACAAGCTTGGCGTACGCCGGCTGGTGCTGACCGGCGTGTCGGCCGATTCATGCGTGCTGGCCACGGCGCAGGACGCCAACATGCGCGAGTTCGCGCTGTGGGTGCCGCAGGACGCGGTCGCCGCGATCAATCCTGCGCGATGGAGGGCGTGTTCCCCGGGTCGTCATGAAGACGGGCCGCGCGCAGCCGCCCTCCGTCGTCCAGCGCTACCATCACGCCATGACCTCGCCTGCATCCATTCGTTTCACGGCGGTGCTGCATCGCCCCGCCGAACCGGACAACGCCAGCTGGACCTTCCTGGTCCTGCCGAAGGCGGCCAGCGCGAAGCTGCCAGCGCGCAGCATGACGACAGTGGAGGGCACCTTCGCGGGCGCGCCGTTCCAGGCCACGCTGGAACCCGATGGCGAAGGCAGCCACTGGCTGAAGGTGGACAAGACGCTGCGCGAGGCCGCCGGTGTCGCAGCCAGCGACAAGGTCGCCCTGGTGATCGCGCCGGTGAAGGAAGAACCCGAGCCGGTGGTGCCGCCCGATGTCCGCAAGGCACTCGCCGCCGCGCCCGCCGCCAAGGCGGTGTGGACCAGCCTGACGCCGGTGGCGCGTCGCGACTGGATCCACTGGATCACCTCGGGCAAGAAGGCAGAGACGCGCGTGAAGCGCATCGCCACCGCCTGCGACATGCTCGCGTCCGGCAAGCGCCGCGCCTGCTGCTTCGACCGCTCGGGCATGTACAGCAAGGGCAACATGGGCGCGCCAGTCGCAGCGGAGTAACGCGCCCCGCGACCGCTCAGCGGGCCTGCAGCAGCTCCACCTGGCGATCGGCCAGCAGCGGCAGGATCCGTTCCACCACCAGCGCCCGGTAATGCGCCGACTGGCGATGCGCATCCAGCGCGTCGGCGTCGCGGTAGCGTTCGACCAGCAGCAGCGTGTCGGCCGCGTCGAGGGAGCGGAAGGCCGCGTAGTGCAGGCAGCCCGGTTCGGCAAGCGAGGCGGTGCGCAGCCCGGCGACGTGCGCGAGCACGTCGTCGAGGCGGCCTTCCCGCACGCGCCACTGCGCGAGCACGGTGATCGTGGTGGCGGTGTCCATCAGCGCCCGCTCCGCAGTGCCGCGACGATGGCTTCGCCGACCAGCGTGCCCGAGGCCGGGTTCTGGCCCGTGATCAGTCGGTCGTCGACCTTGACGTGCGGCTGCCACGGTGCGGCGGCCTCGTAGTCACCGCCTTCTTCGCGCAGCGCGCTTTCCAGGTCGAACGGCACGTCGGCGCGGGCGTAGCCATCTTCTTCGGCGGTGGAGAAACCGGTGACCTGGCGGCCGCGTACCAGCGGGGTGCCGTCGGCGAGCGTCACCCCGAGCAACGCGGCCGGGCCGTGGCAGACGGCGGCGACGATCTTGCCGGCGTCCCAGGCGCGACGGACCAGCGCCTGCACCTCCGGATTGCCGGTGATGTCGACCATCGGGCCGAGGCCGCCGGGGAAGAACACCGCGTCGTAGTCCAGCACGTCCACCTCGGACAACGGGCGGCTGCGGTTGAGGCGGCGGAACGCGGCGCTGTCCAAGAACGCGGCCTGTGCCGGGTCGGTGCCGTCGAGGCCGTCGTGCGGGGTCTGGCCGCCCTGCGGCGAGGCGAACTCGACCGCGATGCCGGCCTGGTCCAGCACCTCGAACGGGTGGGCGATCTCGGGGAAGAAGAAGCCGGTCGGGCGCTCGTGCGGCCCGATCTTGCCGGCGTTTGTCACAACAAACAGGACATGCTTGACACTCATGACATACTCCTTGGGGTTCGATGGGCCCGGGGTTTCAGGGCGAAACGAACAGTAGGCGCATGCCGGCGGCGCGAGTAGCACTGCCGCGATTGACGCATTGTCACACTGGATAAGACAATCCCGCCGTGAGCCATCATCCGTCCCCGATCCTCGACGAACTGCGGGCCATGGCGGTGTTCGCCACCGTCGTGCGCAGCGGCAGCTTCGCCGCGGGCGCCCGCGCGCTGGGACTGACCCGCGCCGTGGTCAGCCACCACATCCGCGTGCTCGAAACCAAACTCGGCGTGCCGCTGGCGCAGCGGAGCACGCGCAGCTTCAGCCTGACGCCGGCCGGCGAGGCCTTCCGCGTGCATTGCGAGCGCCTGCTCGACGAGGCGCACGACGGCATCCGCGGGATGGAACTGCTGCGTGCCGAACCGCGCGGCGAAGTGCGCATCACCTGTTCGCACCACTTCGGCAACAAACGCATCCTGCCGGCACTGCTGGAATTCCGCCGCCGCTATCCGGCCATCCGCCTGCACGTGGCGATGAACGACGTCAACGTCGACCTGGTGCAGCAGGGCATCGAGCTGGCGGTGCGGGCCGGGCCGCTCGCCGATTCGGACCTGGTCGCGCGTCGCCTGGTGCGCGAGCCGACCCTGCTTTGCGCTGCGCCGGCCTACCTGCGCCGCTACCGCGCACCGGCCACGGTGGCGGAGCTGGACCAGCACCGCTGGGTGATCTATCCGCCCAGCCTGCGCTCGGTGACGGTGCGCGAGAACGGCCACGCCGTCGATGTGCCGGTGCAGGGCGACCTGGTCACCGACAGCGCGGCGTCGCGGCTGGCCTTCGTGCTGGCGGGGGAAGGCATCGCACGCTTGCCTGCCTACGACGCTGCCGCACCGCTGGCGTCTGGCGAACTGGTCCGCGTGCTGCCCGAGGTGGAGACCGCGCCGCTGGAGATCTTCCTGGTGCACGGCCGCCGCATCGGCCCCAGCGCGCGGCTGCTGCGCGACTTCCTGCTGGAGGATGCAGGCAGAGACGAGGCGGCGGCCTGAGCCCGCTCAGCGTGGCGTCGCGTAGCGCTCCACCAGGCGCACGGCGGTGGTGCAGCCATCTTCGTGCTGCATGGCGTGGCCGAGCGCCTTCGCGCTCTCGCGCGCGGTCTCGCTGCCGGCATACGCAAGCGCGGCGCCCAGCGCGTCGGCGGTGATCGTGGTGCCCTTCAGCGCGTGGTGCATCACGCCGGCAGCGCGCAGGCGCGCGTTCCAGAAGAACTGGTCGCCGGCGAACGGCACGATCACCGAGGGAATCCCGGCGCGGCAGGCCGAATGCGTGGTGCCGGAACCGCCATGATGGATCGCCAGCGCACAGCGTGGCAGCAGCCAGTCGTGCGGCACGTGGCCGACGGCATGGAAATTGGCCGGCAGCCGCGTCGCGTCGATGCCGCTCCAGCCCGCGTTGAACAGCGCGCGCCGCTCACCGACGGCGCCGGCCACTGCCCTCATCAGCCGCGCGTTGTCGAAGCCGGCCATGCTGCCGAAGCCGATGTAGACCGGCGGTTCGCCGGCATCGAGGAAGGCACGCAGAGCGTCCGGCGGGGTGAACGCCGTCGCCAGCGGCGGCACCCATTGCCCGCAGACGTGCGCGTTGTCCGGCCAGTCGGCAGGGCGCGGCACCAGCGCGGGCGAGACGCCGTAGAGCATCGGATGCTCGGTCGACAGCGACCGTCGCGGCGGCAGGCCCGCCTGCGCGCGTGCCCGGTTGGTCGCGGTGCGGAACAGGCGCCAGCTGAGTTCGCCGAACAGATGGTGGCTGGCGCGATTGAACAGGCGTGGCGGCGTGAGCGGCAGGAACGGCGACGCGAACGCGGCGGTCGGCGAGATCGGGATCAGCATCGCGCCGATCGCCGGCACGCGCAGCGCTTCCGCCGCCGACAGGCCGACGAAGGCCGCCAGCCCGGAAACGATGATCGCGTCGCAACCCCGGCCGGCCTCGATGGCCTGACCCAGCCAGTCGCCACTGTGCGCGATGGTCAGGCGGGCCAGGTTGCGCGTGATGTCGCGCATCGCACCGTCGGCGGCGATCGTCGCGCGGATGTCGCCCGCCAGCGCGCGCGACGGCAAGCCCAGCGCCTGCGCGACGCCGAGCGTGCTGGCATCGCCGAGCAGTTCGACCTGGTGCCCCGCCTGCATCAGCGCATGGCCCAGCGCCGCCAGCGGACGCGTATCGCCCTCGGTACCGTAGGTGATGATCAGCAGTTTCATGCGTGCAGGATACGCATCGCCGGATCCACGCCGCGTCGACGCCTCGGCCGCCGTTACGGAACGAGGGACTGCACGTCGTCGGTATGGATCATCACCAGACGCCTGCCATCGAGCGGCACGCGGACCTCGGTCGTGCGCCCGTCGCCGAGGCGCGTCCCCTTCGCCATCGTCGTGCAGTCGCCGCGGATGGGGCAGCGGTCGATCACGACCTGCAGTTCATCGCCGTTCGCCCGGTAGGACACGCCGGCCGCGTAGTACAGACTTTCCGGCGGCGAGGCGAAGCGGATGCGTGCCTCGCCGTCAGCGGTTGCCTGCACGACGACGGGCTGTACGGCGTCCCGGGAGTAGTCCGGTGCCAAGGCCGCGTCCGCGCAGGCGGTGAGCGTGGAAAGCACGAACGCCATCAGGCTGCATGGCAGGGGATGATGAGGTAAGCGCAGGCTCCGGGTTGATGCGTCCGTCATCACGTGATCCTTAAGTAAGCACGGCTATCCGATGCCGCCAGACTCTAGTGCGTACACCCAGGTACGACAAACCGTCGGCCCACACTCACGTGGACGCGTGTCGGCAAAAAGAAGACCCGCTCGCGCGGGCCTTCTTCGGTGTTGCGATGACGGCGTGGTGCTACTTCAACCCGCGATGCTCCAGCAGTGGCTCGACGCTGGGGTCCTTGCCGCGGAAGTCGCGGTAGGCCGTGGCGAGGTCGCGCGAGTGGCCGATCGACAGCACCTTGTCGCGGAAGACCTGGCCGTTCTCGCGGGTCAGGCCGCCGTGCTCGCGGAACCACTGGAAGGCGTCGTGGTCCAGCACCTCCGCGCCGAAGTAGGCGTAGTAGCCGGCCGCGTAGCCGCCGCCCCAGATGTGGCTGAAGTAGCTGGTGCGGTAGCGCGGCGGCACCGCGGCGATGTCCACCTTGTACGTCGCCAGCGCCTGCTGCTCGAACGCATCCACGTCCTGCTTGCCGGCGCCGGCCGGCTGCAGGTGCCAGGCAAGATCCAGCAGCGCCGCCGACAGGTATTCGGTGGTGGCGTAGCCCTGGTTGAAGGTGCGCGCCTTGACGATCTTGTCGACCAGCGCCTGCGGCATCGCCTCGCCGGTCTGGTGGTGCTTGGCGTAGTGGGCGAACACCTTCGGGTCCAGCGCCCAGTGCTCGTTGAACTGCGACGGGAACTCGACGAAATCACGCGGCACATTGGTGCCGGCCACGCTGGGGTACTTCGTTTTCGAGAAGAAGCCGTGCAGCGCATGGCCGAACTCATGGAACAGCGTGGTGACGTCGTCGAAGCTGAGCAGCGCGGGCTGGCCGGCGGCGGGCTTGGTGAAGTTCTCCACGTTGTAGACCACGGGGATGTCGCCGGTCAGGCCGTTCTGCTCGACGAAATTGCCCATCCACGCGCCGCCCTGCTTGCTCTCGCGCTTGAACGGATCCAGGTAGAACAGCGCCAACGGCTTGCCGTCGGCGTCGATGATGTCGAACACGCGCACGTCCGGGTGATAAACCGGGATGTCCTTGCGCTCCTTCGCCGTGATGCCGTACAGCTGGTTGGCGGCGAAGAACACGCCGTCCTTCAGCACGCGGTCCAGCTCGAAGTACGGCTTGATCTGCGATTCGTCCAGGTCGAACTCGGCCTTGCGGACCTGCTCTGCATAGAAATCCCAGTCGGCCGCGCCAGCGGTGAAGCCGCCCTGCTGCGCGTCGACCACGCCCTGGATCTTGGCCAGTTCCGCACGCGCACGCGCGGTGGCGGCGGGCACGGTGTCGGTCAGCAGCTTCAGCGCCACCTCCGGCGTGCCGGCCATCTGGTCGGCGATGCTGTAGGCGGCGTAGTTGGGAAAGCCCAGCAGCTGCGCCTTGCGTGCGCGCAGTTCGGCCAGGCGCTGGAGGGTTGCGCGGGTGTCGTTGCCGTCGCCCTTCTCGGCGCGGCCCAGCGAGGCGGCCATCACCTGCTCGCGCAGCGCGCGGTCCTTCAGCGAGGCCAGCACCGGCTGCTGGGTGGTGTTCTGCAGGCTCAGCAGCCACTGGCCGTCCTTGCCCGCGGCGTTGGCGGCACCAGCCGCGGCGGCGATCGCGCCCTCGTCCATGCCATCGAGCTTCGCCTTGTCGCTAACGAACACACCGCCCGCGTTGCCGGCGGCCAGCAGCTTGCTACCGAAGGCGGTGGTCAGCGAGGACTCCTCGCTGTTGAGTGCGCGCAGCTCGGCCTTGTCGGCATCGGAGAGCTGCGCACCGGCGCGGACGAAGCCGTCGTAGGTGTGTTCGACCACGGTCTTCTGCTCGGGCGTCAGGCCGAGCGTGTCGCGGGCGTCGTAGACCGACTTCACGCGGGCGAAGAGCTTGGGATCGAGGTGGATGCTGTCGCTGTGGTCGGCCAGCTTGGGCGCCAGTGCTTCCTCGGCGGCCTGCAGCGTGGGATTGGTGTGGGCGCCCGTCATCGCGAAGAACACGCTGCTCGCACGCGTCAGCAACATGCCGCTCTGTTCCAGCGCGAGGAAGGTGTTGGCGAACGTGGCCGGCGCGGGGTTGTCGGCGATGGTGCGTACCTCGGCCAGGTGCCGCCGCATGCCTTCTTCGATCGCGGGCTGGTAGTGGGCGTCCTTGATCCTGTCGAACGGCGGTGCCTGGAACGGCAGCGCGCTGGTGACGTAAAGGGGATTGTGGTCCTGGAGGGCGGTGTCGGCGGGCATGGCGGATTCGGCGGCAGGGCGGTCGCCACAGGCGGACAGGGCGACGGCGAGGGCGGAGGAGAGCAACAGCGTACGCAGCATGGAGTGACTCCGGAACAGGCAATGGAAAGACGACGGGAGCGCCCGTCACGGGGAGGCGCGCCCAGCGTGCGCGTGCGAGCGCGGCTTGGCGAGTGCCCGGCGGCGGTGGAGGGCACTCGCAAGGCCATGCCGCCACATGGGGCAAAGCGTGTGCACTGCATCCAGTCGTGCAGTGGCGCCGTAAGGGCTCGGCCAGACAGATGCGTTATCCTCCACGCCCCCCGCAGGAATCCACGCGATGAGCCAGTCCGACGACAAATCCGCCAAGGTGAGCCAGGCGCAGGCCGAGGACGCCGTGCGCGTGCTGCTCGAATGGGCGGGCGAGGATCCCACCCGCGAAGGTCTGCTGGACACGCCCAAGCGCGTGGCCAAGGCCTACCGCGACTGGTTCAGCGGTTACCAGATCGATCCGCGCGAGTACCTGGCGCGCACGTTCGAGGAAGTCGCCGGCTACGACGAGATGATCGTGCTGCGCGACATCGAGTTCGAGAGCCACTGCGAGCACCACATGGCGCCGATCATCGGCCGCGCCCACGTGGGTTACCTGCCCGACGGCAAGGTGGTGGGCATCAGCAAGCTGGCGCGCGTGGTGGACGTGTATGCGCGCCGCTTCCAGGTGCAGGAGAAGATGACTGCGCAGATCGCGCAGTGCATCCAGGACGTGCTGCACCCGCGCGGCGTGGCGGTCGTGGTCGACGGCGCGCACGAATGCATGACCACCCGCGGCGTGCACAAACGCGGCGTCAGCATGGTGACCAGCAAGATGCTGGGCACCTTCCGCGAGGACGCGCGCACGCGGGCCGAGTTCCTGCGCTTCATCGAGACGGGCAACGGCAGGCGGTGAGCCGAGGGCCATGTTGTAGGAGCGACGTGAGTCGCGACCGCATGACGTCGTTGTCCTTCTGGCAGAGGTATCCCGCGACGCCCGTCGTCCTGTTGTCGGAAAGTGCGCGGTCGCGACTGACGTCGCTCCTACAGGGGTCACAAGCATGACCCCCTGTCCCTGCGGCACCGGCCGCGACTACGCCGCGTGCTGCGGCCGGTACCACGCCGGTGAGCCCGCGCCCGATGCCGAAGCGCTGATGCGCTCGCGCTACAGCGCCTATGTGCTCGGCGATGCCGCCTACCTGCGCGCCAGTTGGCATCCGGACACGCGTCCGGAAGAGCTCGGCCTGGACACGCCGGGGTCAGCGACAACCACCTGGCTCGGCCTGACCGTGAAGGCGCATCGCGTCACCGGGCCGGACACGGCCGAGGTGGAATTTGTGGCGCGCTATCGCATCGGCGGTGGCAGTGCGGTGCGCATGCAGGAGCGCAGCCGTTTCGTGCGCTTCGACGGACGCTGGTACTACGTGGACGGCGAGCACCACTGAAGCGCGGCGCGATGCCGGCGCGATGCCGGCGCGCTACGGACTCAGCGCAGCAACGCGAAGGTTCCGGTGCGATCCAGCGCGTCGAGTTGCGCGCGCGTCCGCAGGTAGGCCGGGTGCTCGCTGCCGAAGGCGGTCTTGGCGTGGTCCACCGCCTGCACCAGGAGCGCCCGCGCCGCAGGCCGGTCGCCCTGGTGCAGGGCAATCAACCCGCGCAGCAGCAGCACGTCGCGCAGCAGCAGCCGGTTGTTGGTGGTGGTCAGGTGCTGTCGCAGCGGCGCCAGCATGTCCTGCAGCATCGCGTCGGCGCGTGCCGGGTCGCCCGCCTTGCGGGTGACGTCCGCCATCAGATAGCGGTTGTAGAACGCCATGCTGTAGGTCGGCGGATAGGCGCGCAGGGCGATCTCGTTCTGCTCGAACAGCTGGCGTGCGCGCGGCAGGTCGCCACTGCGTCCGCGTTTGATCAGCGCTTCCGCGAGGGTGATGCGGTGGATGGGCTGCGGCTGCAGGTGGCCTTTCTCGTGGTCTGCCAGCACCGTCTCCATCAGGCTGATGGCTTCGTCCAGGCCCTCATCGCTGAGGAAGAGCAGGCGCCGCGCCAGCATCGAGCGTGCGCGCAGCACGGTCTCGTGCTGCGGTGGATAGGTGGTGAGCAGCAGCGCTTCGGCGCGGCGCAGGCGCGCGATGCCGTCGCGCGGGTCGTTCTTGCCCCACATGCCGAGCAGCGAGCGCACCCGCAGCACATCGGCGAACTCCGGATGGTCGTCGCCGTAGTGCAGCCGGACGATGCGCTCGGCCTGCGCGATGGACGCCGCGCAGGCGTCCAGCTGTCCGCCGGCGCACTGCAGGTTCGCCACCACGCGCCAGGCCCGGCCCACCAGCGGGTGCGAATCGCCCAGGCGCTGCCGGTAGTCGGCCAGCAGCGTGTCGGCGACCTGCTGGCCCTCGGCGATGTGCTCCTGCAGCAACAGGTTCTGCGCGAGCACCCGCCGCGCCTCATTGGCGACCAGCGGGAAGGCGGGCGTGGCGACGGCCGCGGCGCGGCGCAGGTCGGCGTCGGCCTGGGCGAAGCGGGCCAGGCGCGTGTTCCAGTAACCGCGCAGGGTCAGCAGTTCGGCCTGCGACGACGGCAGCTGGGCACGCTCGGACAGCGCCAGCGCCTGGTCGAGGGCACGCCGGGCGAGGTCGTGTTCGCCCAGGTCCCAGTGGCTGCGTGCCAGTTCGGTCAACAGTTGCAGGCGTGCGGGCGTGGCATCGGCAGTGCCCGGCACGGCCAGGCCGGCGCGCGCCGCCGCCTGTGCCTCTCGCGGCCGGCCCTGCAGGTTGAGCAGCGCCGCCAGCGTGGCCCGGGCGGTGGCCTGGGCGGCGGGATCGTGTCCCTGCAGGCGGGCGGCTTCCTGCGCCAGGCCGGTGGCGCGGTCGTAGTCGCCGACCACCGCGTAGTTGCGGGCCAGCATCGACAGTCCGCGTGCCAGTACCACCGGATGCTCGTGCAGCGGCAGGGTGCGGACCTGGCGTTCGGTGTCCTGCAGCATCGCGCGCGAGGACATCGGGGTATCGCCGAGGCCCGACAGGGTGGCGTGTCCCAGCATGCGTTCGAACACCTGCGACAGCGCCCGGCCGGAGGCGGTCTCGCGCGCGGCACGGCGTTCCTGCGACACCAGGACGCCCACGCTGGCCGTGGCCACCACCAGGGTCAGCGCAGCCAGCGAGGCGACCAGCCGGTGGCGGGCCAGCAGGCGTGCGCCGCGATAGGCGATGCCGCCGTTGCGCGCGCTGACCGGGCGGCGCTGCAGCCACGCCTGCAGGTCGTCGCGCAGCGCCGCGACCGAGGCATAGCGCTGTGCGGGCGCGTGCGCGATGCAGCGCGCCGCGATGGCATCCAGGTCGCCGGCCAGGGCGCGCGCCAGCGCATCCGGCGTGGCGAAGCCGCGGGCCTGGGCATTCGCCACCGGGCCCTGTGCGGCCAGCTGCGACATCGCGGGCGGCGGGTCGTCCTGCCGTTCCAGCATGCTCGACAGAGCGCGGGTGGAGGCCGGCGGCGTGCCCCCCAGCAGGCGGTACGCCAGCATGCCCATCGACCACACATCCATGGTGACGGCCGGCGGCGCGCCGGCCAGCGCCTCCGGTGCGGTGTAGCCCTGCGATGCGGCCAGCCGCGGCCGGGCGTCGTCGGCCGCCAGCGATGCGGTCAGGCCGAAGTCGAGCAGCTGCACCTGGCCGGCGTCGGTGACCATCAGGTTGGACGGCTTGATGTCCTGGTGCAGGGCGAACCGGGCATGCGCATAGGCCAGTGCATCGCAGGCCTGCACCAGCAGTGCCACGCGCTGGCGCAGGCCGGCCTTGCGCGCATCGCACCAGGCATCGATCTGCGCGCCCTGCACGTAGCGCATCGCGAACCACGGTTGACCGTCCGGTTCGATGCCGCCATCGAACACCGTCGCGATGCCGGGATGGTCCAGCGCGGCCAGGGTTTCGCGTTCGCGGCGGAAGCTCTCGACCAGCCGCGGCGAGGTCAGCTCGCTGCGGATGCACTTCAGCGCGACGCGCTGCTGGTACTGGTCGTCGTCGCGCCAGGCTTCGTACACCGTGCCCATGCCGCCGGAAGAGAGGATCCGCTCGATCCGCCACGGACCCAGGCGGCTGCCGACCCGCGCGTCGCCGCTGCTGTTCAGCGCATCGGCGTCATCGCGACGCGCGGCGGCGGACCGCAGGCGCAGCGCGTCCAGCGAGGTCGAGGGCAGCAGGTCGCGCGTGCCCGCCCGCTGCAGGGCGGCATCCGACGCCAGCAGCAGCTGCAGCGCGCGATGGCCTTCCGGGTCGCGGCGGGCGAGGTCGGCCAGCAGGGCGGCGCGCTCGGCGGGCGGCATGGCCACGCAGTCGTCGAACAGCGCCAGCGCGCGCGCGAACACCTGGCTCATGGCGCGTGGATCCCGGGAACCGGGAAGTACGCCGCGTAGCCGGAGGCGGAGGGCTGGCGAGGAGGGCGGTGCATGCGCGCGGCATTGTGGCGCCGCGCCCGGCAGGCGGCAACGGCCCGCAGCGGCGGCGATGAGAGGCGCTAGGGCAGCGACGGAAGCGTGCCCGTGCGGTCGAACTCGGCCAGTTGCTGTTTCAGCGTCAGGGTGGCGCGGTGTTCCGGACCGAAGGCCGACGCGGTATGCCGCAGCGCCTCGGCGATGAAGCCGCGTGCCTTCGCCTGATCGCCGCGTCGGGCGGCGATCTCCGCACGCACCAGCCAGAGGTTGCGCAGCAGAAAGCGGTTGTTGGTGACGCCCTGGTGGCGCCGCAGCGCCGGCTCCAGCGCCACCAGCAGCGCATCGGCGCCAGCGGCATCGCCTTCGCGCAGCCGCAGCCGGGCTTCGCCGATGCGGTCGTTGAAGCGGAAGCTGTAGTGCTCGGGGTAGGCCTGCATCAGGCGGGCGTTCTCGTCGAGCAGCACGCGCACGCGGGTGCGGTCGCCGGCGGCATCGCGTGCCATCAGCGCCCGCGCCAGTACCGACCGGTGCGCGGGTTGCAGCGGCAACTCGTTGACGGCGGGCCTGGCGAGCGAGGATTCCAGCAGGGCGATGCCCTCGTCGCGCAGCGGTCCGCGCTGCGCCGGCGGCGCACTCGTGCTGGTGAAGAACAGGCGTCCGGCCAGCAAGCTGCGGATGCGCTGCACGTTCTCGTGCTCCTCCGGGTACGAGGCCAGCATGATCGCGTGCGCCTGGCGCAGCAGCGCCAGGCCGTCGGACGCGCTGTCCTGCCCGTAGGTGCCCAGCAGCGAGCGCACGCGCAGCACGTCCGCGTATTCCGGATGGTCCTCGCCGAAGTGCCGGCGCACGATCGCCTCGGCGCGGGCGATCGACGAGGCGCAGGCTTCCAGCTCGGTGCGCACGCACTCGACGTTGGCGACGATGCGCCAGGCGCGGCCCACCAGCGGGTGTTGCTCGCCGAGGCGCTGACTTGCCTCGTGCAGCAGGTCAGAGGCGACCTGGGCCGCGTCGGCCGGCCGCTCCTGCAGCAGCATCACGCTGACCAGCGACTGGCGCGCATCGTTGGCGACCAGCGGTGCATGCGGGGAGGCGAGCGCGATCGACTGGCGCAGGTCGGCCTCGGCCTCGCGGAAGCGGATCAGGCGGCTGCGCCAATAGCCGCGCAGCAGGTACAGCTCGGCCTGGGCGACCGCATCGCCGGACGCCGTGGCCAGCGCCAGCGCCGCGTTGAGCGTGCGCTGCGCCTCGCCGCGTTCGATCTGGTTCCACTGGCTGCGGGCCAGCGTGGTCATCAGTTGCAGGCGCAGGCCGGTCTGCGCCGGGTCCGCGTCGTCGAGCATTGCCAGGGTGGCCTGCGCGATGCGGTGCGCCTCGGCCGATTCGCCCTGCAGCGTGAGCAGGGCCGCCAGCGTGGCCTGCTGCTGGGCGCGTGCCAGCCGGTCGGTGCCCTGCAGCGCGGCGGCCTCGCGGGCGAGCGCGGTGGCGCGCCGGTAGTCGCCCAGCACGGTGTAGTTGCGCGCCAGGATCGCCAGCCCACGCGCCAGCACGGCCGGATGTCCGTCGCCGGCGACCGCGCGCACGCGCCGTTCGGTGTCCTGCAGCAGGTCGCGCGAGGACAGCGCGGTATCGCCCAGCCCCGACAGCGTGGCCACGCCCAGGGTCTGCTCGAACACCTGCGACAGCGCCACCGTCGCGGCCGCCTCGCGCGCGCTGCGTTCGGCCTGCCAGGCGGCCATGCTGCCGCCGACGGCGAGGGTCAGCCCGACCAGCCCGGCCAGTCCCACCGCCACGCGATGGCGGGCGACGAAGCGCCCGCCGCGATACAGCAGGCCACCGTTGCGCGCCTGCACGGGCCGCCGGCTGCGCCAGGCGAGCAGGTCCTCGCGCAGCGCGTTGGCGGAGGGATAGCGCTCGGCGGGATCGAAGGCGATGCAGCGCAGGGCGATGGCATCCAGGTCGCCGGCCAGCCGGCGCGACAGCGTGCGCGCATCCCTGGCGCCCCGCACGCGCGCCTCGGCTTCGGGCAGGTCCACGGCCAGCTGCGACATCGGGGCGGGCGGCGGCGCCGTGGCGGGGTCCGTCAGCCACCACCGCGAGGCGGTGGTCGGCAGCCGCTCGCACAGCAGCCGGTACATCACCATGCCGAGCGACCAGAGGTCCGACGCCACGGTCGGACGATCGCCGCGGGTGGCCTCCGGCGGCGCATACCCCTCGGAAATCGCGATGCGCGGCGCCAGCGCATCGGCCGCCAGCGAGGCGGTCAGGCCAAAGTCCAGCAACTGCACCTGGCCCTCGGTGTTGACCAGCAGGTTGGCCGGCTTGATGTCCTGGTGCAGCACCAGCCGCGCATGCGCATAGGCCAGCGCCCCGCAGGCCTGCACCAGCAGGTCGATGCGCTGTTCGATGCTGGCCCGGTGCACGTGGCACCACGCATCGATGGGCATGCCGTCGACGTAGCGCATGGCGAACCACGGCCGTCCCGCGCCGTCGATGCCGCCATCCATCAGCGTGGCGATGCCGGGATGGTCGAGCGCCGCCAGCGTCTCGCGCTCGCGCAGGAAGCTTTCCACCAGCCGCGGCGAGGACAGTTCGTGGCGCATGCATTTCAGCGCGACGCGCTGCCGGTACTGGCCGTCGTCGCGCCAGGCCTCGTAGACCGTCCCCATGCCGCCACTGTCGATGACCCCCTCGATCCGCCATGGCCCCAGCCGCGCGCCCAGGTGCGGATCGGCGCCGCTCGCGCCGGTGTCGGCGAAGAGCACGTCGTGCAGCCCGTCCAGTGCGTGCGCGTCGTCGTCGTCCAGGCTGTCGTCGGTCGCCAGCAGCCGTTGCAGCGCGTCATGCGCCGCCGGTTCCTCGCGTGCGAGCGTGGCCAGCCGCTGCGCGCGCTGCGCGGCGGGCAGCGCCACGACTTCATCGAACAGCGCCAGGGCGCGGGCGAAGGCGGCGTTCATGCCGGCCCTGCGCCCAGGCGCGGCCCGCCGCCGTGCCCCGCCACGTTCCCGCAGCGGAACCGGGTGCCGATGATGCGCGCGATGGAAGTGGCGATGGCCATATCCCTGCTGGGCAGTCCGTGCCGGACAGCCGCATTGTTGTCCCCGGCGGCGGCCGCATCAATCCCCGCGTGCGCCGCGGGCGCGCCGTTACTGTGAGGCGATGCGTAGCACGTGTGTCAGCGCGCGCTGTGCAGGTAGTCCAGCGTCACCTGCAGCAGCGAGCGCAGGCCGATGTCGAGCGAGCCCTCGTCCAGCATGAACTCCGGCGAATGGTTGCTGGGCGCGCTGATCGGGTCGATGCCCCTGGCGGTGCTGCCGACGAAGAAGAACATCGACGGCACTTCGCGCGCATAGAACGAGAAGTCCTCCGCGCCCATCTGCAGCGGCGGGGTGATGACGTTGTCGGCGCCGACCACGGCCTGCAGGCTGGGCAGCATGCGCGCAGTCAACGCGGGATTGTTGACGGTCACCGGGTTGCCGTCGTTGTCGGGCACGCTGGCCTCCACCTTCGCACCGTGCGCGGCGGACACGTGGGTGGCGACGTTTTTCAGGTCGGCGAAGATCTTCTGCCGCATGCCGTCGTCGAAGGTGCGGATGGTGCCGACCACTTCCACGTCGTCGGGAATGATGTTGTAGCGGATGCCGCCCTTGATGGCGCCGAAGCTGACTACCGCCGGCAGTTTCGAGATGTCGGTGCGGCGGCTGACGATGGTCTGCGCGGTGCCGATCACGTCGGCCATCGCCACGATCGGGTCCACGCCGCCCCACGGCCGCGAGCCGTGCGTCTGCCGGCCGACGACCTTCAGCGTGAAGCTGTCGGACGCCGCCATCAGCGGACCCTGGCGCACGCCGATCTGGCCCACCGGGATGGACGAGAACACGTGCAGGCCGAACACCGCTTCCGGTTTGAAGTCATTGAACACGCCTTCGGCCAGCATCAGCGACGCACCGCCCTCTTCGCCGGCGGGCGCGCCTTCCTCGGCAGGCTGGAACACCAGCAGCACCTCGCCGGGCAACTGGTCCTGCATCGCCACCAGCGCCTTCGCCACGCCCAGCAGGATGCCGGTGTGCGCATCGTGGCCGCAGGCGTGCATCACGCCGACCGTTTCGCCGCGGTACGTGGCGGTGGCCTTCGACGCGAACGGCAGCTTGTTGCGCTCGGTCACCGGCAGCGCATCCATGTCGGCGCGCAGCGCGATGTGCGGACCGGGCTTGCTGCCCTTGATCACCGCGGTGACGCCGTGATGCGCGATGCCGGTGCGCGGCTGCAGTCCGAGTTTGCGCAGCTCGTCGGCCACGCGCTTGGCTGTCTGTTCCTCGCGGTTGGACAGTTCCGGGTACTGGTGGAAATGCCGGCGCCAGTCGACCACCTGCTGCTGTACGGCCTTGCCGGCGGCGGCGACCTCGGGACGCTGCGTGGTTGCGCCGTCCTGTGCGACGGCAGGCAAGGCCGTGGACAGTGCGGCGGCAAGCAGGGAAACGATCAACGGACGTGCGTGGCGCATCGTGTCGGACTCCGGACGGGATACGGCGATGCTAACCGCATACGTCCTCTGGCGTTGGGAAGCAGATCGACGCTTACGACCTGAGACGGACCACCGCGTCGGCCAACGTGCCCGGATACCGTTCGTGGTCAGCCTGTCGAACCACGCTGTTTGCACTGGATCGAAGCACCAGAACGGCCCGCTTTTCCGCGAGAAGCGTGGTTCGACAGGCTCACCACGAACGGAGCCCGACGCTCACCACGAACGACGCCCGCGGTTCCGGTCTCCACTAGAATGAGCGCGCGTCGTGCCCATCGGTCGTTGGGTGGACACGCATCGTCACCGCCCCGGAACCCCCATGCCCGACCTCGCCCTGCAGGTGCTCCTGCTGCTGTTCCTCGCCGCGATGCTGGCGGGCTTCATCGACGCCATCGCCGGCGGCGGCGGCATGGTGACCATTCCCGCCATGCTGCTGGCCGGCATCCCGCCGCTGCAGGTGCTGGGCACCAACAAGCTACAGTCGCTGTTCGGTTCGGGGTCCGCGAGCTGGGCCTACGCGCGGCATGGCCACGTCGATCTCAAGGGCCAGCTGCCGATGGTGCTGACGGCCGCGCTCGGGGCCGTCGGGGGCGCGCTGCTGGCGACGGTGATCCCGGTCGCGTGGCTGAAGTGGGCGCTGCCGTTCCTGCTGGTCGGCATCGCCGTGTACTTCGGCCTGAAGCCCGATATCGGCCACGTCGACCGCCAGCAGCGCATGCGCCCGCAGGTGTTCGCGCTGACCTTCGTGCCGGCGATCGGCTTCTACGACGGCGTGTTCGGGCCGGGTACCGGTTCGTTCCTGATGCTCGGATTCGTGGCGCTGGCCGGCTTCGGCATCCTCAAGGCCACGGCACACACCAAGTTCCTCAACTTCGGCTCCAACCTCGGCGCGTTCGCGGTGTTCCTCGTCCACGGTGCGGTGCTGTGGAAGATCGGCCTGCTGATGGGTGCAGGCCAGTTCCTCGGCGCGCAACTCGGCTCGCGCTTCGCAATGAAGCAGGGCGCCCGCATCATCAAGCCGCTGCTGGTGACAGTGTCGATCGCGCTGGCGATCCGCCTGCTGGCGGATCCGCAGCATCCGTTGCGGGTGTGGATCGGCCTTTGATCGGTTGTTGTGGGAGCGACGTGAGTCGCGATGCTTTTCGTTGGGGGAAGCGAAAAGCTCGCGACTCACGTCGCTCCCACGACCACGCTGGATCAGGGCATGTGCAGGTAATCCCACGCCAACGGCAACATTGACTCCTTCTCCCCGCCAGGCGGGGAGAAGGTGGCCGGAGAGCCTGCCCCGTACTTGATACGGGGCCGGATGAGGGGCGAGCGCGATGCTTCGATGGCATCGCATGCCTCTCTCATTCGGCGGCTTCGTCGCCCCTCACCCGCCTTCGGCACCCTTATCTCTTGGCGATCTGCCAGATTAGATGCCGAGAGCCGGCGTGGTCGAGCGTCACACCTTGGGTGCTACGACCGCGGGAGAGCAAGCTCGCCACGCCGG
>NZ_JAKZBW010000017.1:0-84779 GCF_022539275.1 Pseudoxanthomonas sp. LH2527
CGCCCGCTTTGCCGGCCCTCCCTGCCATGAACGGAGGCTCCCGTGCTTGAGCTGCTGATCGTTGCCTTCCTGATCGTCATCAACGCCTTCTTCGCCTTGTCGGAGATGGCCCTGATGACCTCGCGCAAACTCAAACTGAAACAGATGGCGCAGGAAAGCCGCGGCGCCCGCGTCGCCCTGCACCTGGCCGAGCATCCGGACAACCTGCTGTCGACCGTGCAGGTGGGCATCACCGGCCTGGGCATCCTGACCGGCATGTTCGGTGGCGACGCCATCGGCCAGATGATCGCGACCTGGCTGTCCGGCATCTGGCCGGACGCGCAGCGCTACACCACGGCCATCGGTACCGCATCGGCGGTCACGCTGATCACCGCCAGTTCGGTGATCTTCGGCGAACTGATCCCCAAGCGCCTGGCACTGACCAATGCGGAGGTCATCGCGTCGGCGGTGGCCATTCCGCTGGACTGGCTGTCGCGCATCGCGCGGCCGGTGGTGTTCGTGCTGGGCGCGATCAACCGCGGCGTGCTGCGCATGCTCGGTATCCGCGACGACAACCGCAATGCCGTCACCGAAGAAGAGATCCGCATGCTGGTGACCGAGAGCCACGAGCAGGGCGTGATCGACGTCGACGAGCGCAACATGATGAACCGCGTGCTGCGCCTGGGCGACCGCACCGCCGACAGCCTGATGACGCCGCGCAAGAAGATCACCTGGCTGGATGTGGCCGCCAGCTACAGCGAGAACCTGGAAACGATGCGCGAATCGCAGTTCTCGCGATTCCCCGTCTATCGCGGCAGCGACCAGGACGTGGTCGGCGTGCTGGAGGTGAAGACGCTGCTGGACCGCTTCGCCGATCCGTCGCCGGAGATCTTCCGCGACCTGCGCGATCCGCTGTTCGTGTCCGAATCCACCCACGCGATGAAGCTGCTGGAGATCTTCCGCGAGGAACAGCAGTCGCTGGCGCTGGTGGTCGACGAGTACGGCGAGATCCAGGGACTGGTGACGCTGAGCGACCTGATGGGCGCCGTCGTCGGCCGCCTGCAGGCCAGCGAGAACACCGAGGACGCGCCGCTGGTGGTGGTGCGCGAGGACGGTTCGCTGCTGGTCGATGGCTCACTGCCCAACGACGACCTGCGCGAACTGCTGGGTGGCGTCGCGCTGCCGGACGACGACGAGTACAACACCGTCGCCGGCATGATGATCGAGCGCTTCGGCCGCATCCCGCATGTCGGCGAGCGCGTGGACTGGGCGGGCTGGCGCTTCGAGGTGGTCGACCTGGACGGCGCCCGCATCGACAAGCTGCTGCTGCAGAAGCTGCCCGAGACCGACGGCGAAGACCTGGCGGTCTGACATGCCCGTCGACGAAACACCCCACCACACCAGCACCGCCGCGCTGCTCGACGGCTTCGCGGCCGGCGATCCGGACGAAGTGCTGCGGATCGGCGACCTGCTGAAGGATTTCGGCCCCGCCGCCTTTGGCATGCTGCTCTTCATCGGCGTGCTGCCGGCCTTCATCCCCGTGCCCGGCGTCGGCGGCGCGATCGGTGGCCCCATGGTGGTGCTGGTGGGCGTGCAGTTGCTGCTCGGCATGCGCAAGGTCTGGCTGCCCAGGTTCCTCGCTCGGCGCGGTCCGCATCGCAGCTCCATGATCCGCTTCCGCCAGCGCATGGCGCCGTGGCTGCGCCGGCTGGAGAAGCTGGTGCGGCCGCGCATGGCGGGCTTCCTCGACAACCGCATTGCGCTCAGCTTCACCGGCCTGCTGCTGGTCCTGCTGGGCATCCTGCTGGCGCTGCCGATCCCGTTCACCAACTACGTGTTCGGCTTCCTGTTGCTGCTGTTCGCGCTGGCGCTGCTGGAACGCGACGGCGCGCTGCTGCTGCTGGCGTGGATCGCCGGCGGTATTGCCGTGGTGGTGTTCGGGTTCCTGTCGGGCAACCTGGTGGAAGCGACCAGTGCGCTGATTGCGCGGTGGTTCTAAGCCACCGCGTCCGGCGTCGGCAGGAATGTCGGGTGTGGGAGCGACGTAAGTCGCGATGAGGAGCCGGTGAGAAAAAGCTCGCGACTTACGTCGCTCCCACAGGCAGCATCCCGGATGTTTCAGGCCACCAGCTGCGCGAACTCGGCCGCGGTGACCGGGTAGCCCAGCCAGTAGCCCTGCGCCAGGTCGCAGCCGCGCTCGCGCAGCAGGTTGAACTGGCCTTCCTTCTCCACGCCCTCGGCAACGACGGTGATGCCCAGCGAGTGCGCCATTGCGATGATCGCGGTGGTCAGCGCCAGGTCGTCGGGGTCGCGCAGCATGTCGGCGATGAAACTGCGATCGATCTTCACTCCGTCCACCGGCACGCGGCGCAGGTGGCTGAGGCCCGAGAAGCCGGTGCCGAAATCGTCCAGCCACACCTTCACGCCGGTGCGGTGCAGCGTGGCGAGCAGCGCGCTGGCATGCGCCTCGTCGCTGATGACGGCGGTTTCGGTGAGCTCCAGGTGCAGGCGTGAGGCGGCCAGCCCGGTGTCGCGCAGGCACTCGGCCACCACGTCGGGCAGGTCGCCGCTGCGCAGCTGGCGCGGCGAGACGTTGACCGACACGAACAGCGGATCCAGCGCGTCGCGATCCGTGCCCCACCGCGCGGCCGCCGTGCACGCCGCCCGCAGCACGCGCGGACCGATGCTCTCGATCAACCCGCTCTGCTCGGCCACGTCGATGAACACCGACGGCGCCACCATGCCCAGCTCCGGATGTTGCCAGCGCAGCAGCGCTTCGGCGCCGACGATGCGGCTGTCGGCCATGCGGAACACCGGCTGGTACATCAGGCTCAGTTCGCCGCGCTCCCAGGCGCCGCGCAGTTCCTGCTCCATGCGCACGCGGCGCTCGACGGCCTGGTCCATCGCGCGGCTGTAGAAGCGGTAGCAGTTCTTGCCCGCCACCTTGGCCTGGTACATCGCGATGTCGCCGTTCTTCATCAGCGCGGTCGCGCCGGAGGCGTCTTCCGGGAACAGGGTGATGCCGATGGACGTGCCCAGGAACACCTGGCGGTCCTGCACCACGATGGGACGCCCCAGCTCGGCCACCAGCTTTTCCGCCAGGCGGGTGGCGCTGCCGCGCACGTCGCCGTCCTGGATCAGGATGACGAATTCGTCTCCGCCGAAGCGCGCCAGCAAGGCGTCGTCGCCGCCCATCAGCTCCACCGCGTCGCGGATGCGGTGCGCGAACTGCTGCAATACCTCGTCGCCGGCTTCGTGGCCCAGCGTGTCGTTGACGCGCTTGAAGTCGTCGATATCGGCGAACAGCAGCGCCAGCTGGCGGCCGGCGCCGCGCAGCATCATCAGCCGGTGGTCCAGGCTCTCGCGGAACGCCAGCCGGTTGGTCAGGCCGGTCAGCGAGTCGGTGTAGGCCATGCGCCGCACGTCGCGGTCGTGCCGCGCGATGCTGTCGCTCATGGTGCCGAAGGCGCGCACCAGTTCGCCGACTTCGTCCTGGCGCTCGCTGGACATGCGTTCGCCGTTGTAATTGCCCACTTCGATATCGTGCGCGGCGCGGGCCAGCTGGCGGATCGGCCGGACCAGCGTGCGCTGCGCGTACAGCATGATCGCCACGCAGACCGCCACCAGCGCCGCCAACAGCAGAGCGATCCAGCCCAGGTGGCGCGCACCCAGTTCGTTGAGGCGCTCGCGGGCCGCGGTGACCGCCTTCTCTTCGTAGGCACGCACCGACGCCACCGAATACCCCACGCGCACGCCGCCGATGCGCTCGCTGCCGATCATGATGGGTTCGGACACGTCCACGATCTGCGCCGACCACTGCGTGTGCATGCTGCGCGCGTTGACCGCTTCGTACGCCAGCGGATCGGTCATGGTCTGGCCGTACACCGCGATGTCGGCGGTGCCGTCGTGGATGATCCGGCCCTGGTTGTCGTACACCAGCACGTAGCTGACGTCGGGCTCCTTCTGCGCCGAACGCACGATGCTGCCGATCGTATCGAGGTCGAAGTAGTACAGCGGGTTGGCCAGCGCATCGCCCAACTGGTCCACCGTGGCTTCGCCGTGGCGGCGCAGGCTGTCCTCGACCATGCCGTGCATGGCGTCGCGGCCGAGGTCGGCGACCTCCTGCTGCATCACCTTCTGCCGGTGCAGCAGCGTGCCCAGCAGCGCGATCACCACCACCAGCATCAACGCCATCGCCGCCAGGAAGCGGGCCTGCAGGCCGAAGCGCATCGGCTTCATTCGACCAGCTCCCGGACGCGGGTCACGCCACCACGCAGCTCATCCAGTGCCGCCTGCGACGCCGGGTCCACCGGCAGGAAGCGGGTGGTGCGGAAGAACACGTTCAGCGCATCGCGCGCGGCGGGATCGCCGGCGGCCTCCATCAGCACCTCGCGCAGGCGCGCCTCGATCTTCGGGTCGAGGTCGCCCCGCACCATTTCCAGCGCGCGCGGGAAATCCTGCGTCTCGTGGATCACCCGGAAGTCGCGACGGAACGCCGGCGGCATGCGGCGCACGTCGTCCCAGTCCAGGTTGCTGACCACACCGGCATCGACCAGGCGCTTGTGCACCCAGGCGGCGATGTTGAGTTCGGAGCGGGCGAACACGTAGCCCACTGAATCGGCCGACGGCCGGTCCATCGGCGACAGCAGGATCTCCATCCGCTGGCCGGCGTCCAGCAACGCCACCGACGGCGCGAAGTAGGCGCTGGTCGAGGCCGTGTTCTGGAACGCCACCGTCCGTCCCTTCAGGTCGGCCAGCCGTTCCAGGCCACTGTCGCGGCGGACGAAGAACACGCCGTGGTAGCGGCTCACGCCACCGCGCTCGGTCAGCAGCATGGGGCGCGCGCCGGCGCGTTCCTGCAGCCGCATGCCGGTGCCGGCGGTCTCGGTGACCCAGTCCACCCGGCCGCGGCGCAGGTAGCTGGTCATCTGCTGCGCGTCGCGCGCCATCAGGATGCGGCCTTCGGTGATGCCGACATCGCGCATCCGCGGCACCACGTAGTCCAGCAGCGGCTTGAGCTGTTCGTAGTGCGCCTTGGGGTCGTCGCTGATGCGACCGAGGACCAGGACGCGTTCATCGCCGGCGGCGCTGGCCGGGGCGACGGCAGCGGCCAGCATGGCGGCCCCGAGGGCGAGCAGCGCAAGGCGGAACCAGGTTGTACGCAACGATAGGCGCCCGCCAGAACGATGGCGGCAGCCTATCGGAAAACGTGAGTTCAAGACAGTGATCCGTCCCCGCGACCGCCCGCCAGCCGGGCCATGCGCTGGGCATCGGCAAGGATGCCGCGCAGCAGCCGCACCTCCTGCTCGTTCAGGTCGGCCTTGGCGAACAGCCGCCGCAACTTGCGCATGGCCGAGTCCGGCGTGCGGCCCTTGTGGAAGTCGATCGCGTCCAGCGTGTCGCCCAACTGGGCGAAGAAGCCTTCCATGTGCGCATGGCTGGCCGGCACGTCGTCCGGGTGGACCGGCTCCGCCTGCACAGGCGCGACACCTTCCAGCAACGCGAGCCTCAGCTCGTAGGCCAGTACCTGCACGGCGGCGGCCAGGTTCAAGGAGCTGTATTCGGGATTCGCCGGGATATGCACGGCGGCGTGGCAGAGCTGCAGTTCCTCGTTGCTCAGGCCGGTGCGCTCGCGACCGAACACCAGCGCCACTTCGCCGCCGGCCGCGGCCCGCGCCACGGCCAGCGCGGCGGCCTGGCGTGGCGCATGTTCCTCCAACTGGACGCGGCGGCTGCGCGCGGTGCATCCGAGCACGAGGTGGCAGTCGGCCACCGCCTCGGCCAGGGTGGCCACCACGGGCGCGTCGCCGAGCAGGTCGTCGGCACCGGCCGCGCGCCGGAACGCCTCTTCGGCGGGATAGTCCTCGGGGGCTACCAGCACCAGCCGGGCCAGCCCCATCGTCTTCAGGGCGCGCGCGGCGGCGCCGATGTTGCCTGGGTGCTGGGTGCCGACCAGCACCACGCGCAGGCGGGCGGCGGTGGCCGCGGAGAGGGAATCGGTAACGGAAACGGGCGTGTTCATGGGGGCAAATGGTAAACTGCGCGGGCCGGCCTCCGCGCCGTGCCGCTCTTTTCCACTTGTTCGCCCTACCCCACGCCTGTCCGAGGTTCGTTCGCATGCAGAAGCCCGTCGTCACCGTCATGACCAAGGCCGCCCGCCTCGCCGGCAACGTGCTGTTGCGCAGTATCAACAAGCTGGATGCGCTGAACGTGGTGCAGAAGGAGCGGATGGACTACGCGAGCGAAGTCGATGCCGATGCCGAGAAGGTCATCATCAAGGAACTGCGCCGCGCCTACCCGGACTACGGGTTCGTGGGCGAGGAAAGCGGCGCCCAGATCAACGGCCGCTACACCTTCGTGATCGACCCGCTGGACGGCACCAGCAACTACCTGCGCGGCTTCCCGCACTACTGCGTCTCCATCGCCTTGGTGGACAACGGCGAGCCGACCGACGCGGTGATCTTCGACCCGCTGCGCAACGACCTGTTCACCGCCAGCCGCGGCGCGGGCGCCCAGCTCAACGAGCGCCGCATCCGCGTGGCCGACCGCAAGGACCTGGCCGGCACCGTCGTCACCACCGGCTTCCCGCCGCGCGAGCGCGCCCGCGCCGGGGCGCAGCTGGAATGCGTGCGCGAACTGCTGGTGCATGCCGAGGACATCCGCCGCACCGGTTCGGCCGCACTGGACCTGGCCTACGTGGCCTGCGGGCGCTCGGACGCCTACTTCGAAGCCGGTGTGAAGGACTGGGACATCGCCGCCGGCGTGCTGCTGGTGCGTGAGGCCGGAGGCAAGGTCTGCGACTTCCGTGGCGCCGCGCTCGGCAAGATAGACGGCCGCACCGCCCTGCCCCGCCAGATCGTCGCCGGCAACCTCAAGGTCGCCGAAGCGTTGCAGAAGACCATCGTGTCGTCGGGTTACGCCGCCTCGTTCAACGGCTGACCGATGCCTGTCGCTGTAGGAGCGACGTCAGTCGCGACCGGAAACCGGAACACGCAGGAACGGTCGGCCAAGCGCTCGTCTGGCCTGATCGACCGTCGCCAGATCATTTGATCCTGTCGACCTGATCGTGCGGTCGCGACTGACGTCGCTCCTACAGAATCGACGCCCCACAAAAAAGGCCACGCATTGCGTGGCCTTTTTCGTTCCCTGGCTGCCAGAGTTTACGGACGCCGCGCCAGCAGCGCTTCGTCCTTGGCCTTGGGCATCAGATCCTGCTTGGTGACCGTCAGGAAGCCGATGGTCAGCAGCGGGCAGGCCACGAAGATCGACGAGACCGTGCCCAGCACGATGCCGATCATCTGCGACAGCGCCATGCCTTCCAGCGAACCGCCGCCGTACAGGTACAGGGCGAACACGGTCAGGAAGGCGACGAACGAGGTGATGATCGTGCGCGACAGCGTCTGGTTGATCGAGCGGTTCAGGATCTCCATCGGCTCGGCGCGCAGGTTGCGGAAGTTCTCGCGCACGCGGTCGAACACCACGATCTTGTCGTTGATCGAGAAGCCCATCACCGACAGCAGGCCCGCCAGGATGGTCAGGTCGAACTCGATGCCGCTGGCAGCGAAGAAGCCGGCCACGATCAGCACGTCGGCCAGGGTGGTGACGATGGCCGAGACGGCGAACTTCCATTCGAAGCGCACCGCGATGTAGATCAGGAAGCCGACCACCACGAACAGCAGCGTGTACAGGCCATTGAGCGCGAGCTCCTTGCCGACCTGCGGGCCGACGAACTCGCTGCGCATCACGGTCGCGGCATTGCCCTCGCTCGACGCCAGGCGCAGCACGTCGGCCGCCGTGCGGTTGCTGGCCTCGGCGTCGGCGGCCGTACCGGCGTCCTCGCGGGGCTGCAGCCGCACCAGCAGGTCGCTGCCGGTGCCGAAGGTCTGCACCTGCGCACTGCCGTAGCCACCGGCCTGCAGGCGCTCGCGCACGGCGTCCACGTCGGGCGGCGCCTGGAAGCGCAGTTCGACCACGGTGCCGCCGGTGAAGTCCAGCGCGAAGTTGAAGCTCTTGAACGCGATGGCGCCGATCGCGGCGATCACCAGCAGTGCCGCGATGCCGATCGACACCCAGCGCACGCGCATGAAGTTGAAGTTGGTGGTGTGCGGAATCAGCCGCAACGGGAAAAGGCTCATCTTCTGTCTCCCGTCAGATGGCGATGGACTTGATCTTGCGGCGGCCGCCGTAGATCAGGGTGGCGATGCCGCGCGACACGGTGACGGCGGTGAACACGGAGGTCAGGATGCCGATGACCATCGTCACCGCGAAGCCCTTCAACGGGCCGGTGCCGAAGGCATACAGCGCCACGCCCGCCAGCAGCGCAGTCATGTTGGAGTCGAAGATGGTGCCCGACGCCTTGTCGTAACCGGTCGCGATGGCCGCCTGCGGTGGCACGCCCGCCCGCAGTTCCTCGCGTATGCGCTCGTTGATCAGCACGTTGGCGTCCACCGACATGCCGATGGTCAGCGCCAGGCCGGCGAAGCCGGGCAAGGTCATCGTCGCGCCGAACAGCGACATCACCGCCACCACCATCACCAGGTTGAGCAGCAGCGCGATGCAGGTGATCAGGCCGAACATGCGGTAGTACACCAGGAAGAACGCCAGCGCGAAGATGAAGGAGAACACCACGGCCTTGGTGCCGCGCTCCACGTTTTCCTTGCCCAGGCTGGGGCCGACCACGCGCTCTTCGATGAAGTCCATCGGCGCTGCCAGCGAACCGGCGCGCAGCAGCTTGGCCAGGTTGTCGGCTTCGGTCTTCTCCAGGCCGGTGGTCTGGAAGTTCTTGCCGAACACGCCGGCGATGCGCGTCGGCGACAATGCCTCTTCGCGCACGCGCACGCTGCGCACTTCCTTGCCGTCGACCATGGTCACGGTGGGCACGCGCTCGATGTAGACCACCGACATCAGCTTGCCGACATTGGCGCTGGTGTAGTCGAACATGCGCTGACCGGCGATGTTGTTGAGGGTCACGTCGACCGCCGGCAGGCCGTTGTTGTCCACGCCCACGCGGGCATTGACCATCTCGTCGCCGGACGCCAGCACGCGCTTGTTGAGCAGCACCGGGCCTGCGTTGTCGCGCAACTGGTAGACCTTGGCCTCCGGCGGGATGCGGCCGCTGGCCACGGCGTCGGCGGCATTGCCTTCCACCACGGCGCGGAATTCCAGCGTCGCGGTCGCGCCGATCAGGCGCTTGGCCTCGGCGGTGTCCTGCACGCCGGGCAGCTGCACCACCACACGGTCGTCGCCCTGGCGCTGGATGATCGGCTCGGACACGCCGATCTCGTTGATGCGGTTGCGCAGCGTGGTGAGGTTCTGCTCGATCGCCTCGCTAGCGATCTGCTCCAGCTCCGCCTGCGGCAGGCCGATGGTGATCTGCTGGCCGGTGGCCTGGTAGGTCAGGCCGGACCCCGTGGCCAGCGTGCCGGCATTGTTGCCGCGCGAGCTGAGGGTCTGCGCCAGCGCCTGCTGCGCCGCGGCCACGTCCTCACCGTCGGCCAGCGTCACCACGATGCTGTTGTTCGGACGGCGTTCGACCGAGGTGTAGCGGATGCGCTTGTCGCGCAGGGTGACGCGGGTGTCTTCCACGTAGCCGTCCACGCGCTTGTCCAGCGCCGCCTTCTGGTCGACCTGCAGCACGAAGTGCACGCCGCCCTGCAGGTCCAGGCCCTGCACCATCGGCCGGGCACCGGTCGCGCCCAGCCAGTCCGGCACGGTGGACGCCAGGCTCAACGCGACCAGATAGTCGTCGCCCAGCGCCTTGCGCAGCGCGTCGTTGGCCGTGGTCTGCGCTTCCAGGCTGGGCAGGCGCACCAGCATGCTGGCGGCCTCGGTGTCGACCTCCTTGGCCTGCACGCCCGCGTCCTTCAGCGCGGCATCGACGCGACCGCGCAGGGCGGCGTCGATGGCGAAGCCGCGGTTGGCGGTGATCTGCACGGAGGGATCCTGCGGGTACAGGTTGGGCAGCGCGTACAGCGCGCTCGCCAACACGACGATCAGGATCAGGGCGTATTTCCAGCGAGGGAATTCAAGCATCGTGGCGACCCGCGCAGGCCCTTCCCGGGCATGCGCTCAACAATGGTTCGGAAACAGCGGAATCCGCACCGCCACCGGGGCGGCGGCACGGAGGAGACGGATCAGGCGGACTTCAGCGTGCCCTTCGGCAGCACGTTGCCCACGGCGGCCTTCTGCACGCGCACGCGCACGTTGTCGGCCACTTCCAGGGTCACGAAGTTGTCGCCGATGTCGGTGACGGTGCCGGCGATGCCGCCGGAGGTGATGACTTCGTCGCCCTTGGACAGCTTGTCCAGCATGGAGCGGTGCTCCTTGGCGCGCTTCATCTGCGGGCGGATCATCAGGAAGTACATGATGGCGATCAGCGCGATCGGCATCAGCAGGCCGAAGCCGCCCATGCCCTGCTGGGCCGGTGCGGCCTGGGCGATCACGGGGGCAACGAAGAAATCAAGCAGATTCATGGACTTGTCCATTGGGTATGAAAAGCAGCCGGGGATTATGCCACGCGTCGGGAAGCCCCGCCCGGGCTTCCCCGCAGGCCCGGACCGGAAAAGACCGCATCGGCGCCGGATGGTTCCCGGCCGGGGGTGGAAACCGCCCTGCGCCGGGGCGCCGTGGACCCGTCTGCAATGCTCGTCTGTCTCCTGTAGGAGCGCCCCATGGGCGCGATGCTCTTTCCGCCGACTGCGGGAAAGGCATCGCGGGCATGGCCCGCTCCTACAAAGCCTCTCGGGTGACGCATCGAGGACGCGGCCCGGGTACGGCGACTATGGCGCGGGGTCGATCCCACGGGCCGCGTAAAAGGCGGTCCGGAAATCGGAGAACCGCCCCTCCGCGATGGCCGCCCGCATCTGCGCCATCACCTGCTGGTAGTACCAGAGGTTGTGCAGGGTGCCCAGCATCGGCGCCAACATCTCGTTGCAGCGGTCCAGGTGCCGCAGGTAACTGCGGGTGAAGCCGTTGCGGCACGCGTAGCAGCCACAGCCGGGCTCGATCGGCTGCAGGTCGTGCTCGTACTTCGCGTTGCGGATGCGTACCGTGCCGGCCGAGGTGAAGTAGTGGCCGTTGCGCGCGTTGCGGGTCGGCATGACGCAGTCGAACATGTCCACGCCGCGCGCCACCGCTTCCACCAGGTCTTCCGGCCGGCCCACGCCCATCAGGTAGCGCGGCTGGTCCGCAGGCAGTTGCGGGCAGGTGTGTTCGAGCGTGGTGTTGCGCTCCTGCTCGGTCTCGCCGACCGCCAGGCCACCGATCGCATAGCCGTCGAAGCCGATCGCCTTCAGACCCTCCGCCGAGCGCGAGCGCAGGTCGTGGTGTACGCCGCCCTGCACGATGCCGAACAGGGCGGCGTCGTTGCCTTCGTGCGCGCGCCTGGAGCGCTCGGCCCAGCGCAGCGACAGCTCCATCGAACGCTCGATGACGCGCGGATCGACCGGCTTGCCATCGATGTTCACCGGCGGGCATTCGTCGAAGATCATGACGATGTCCGATCCCAGCACACGCTGGATGTTCATGCTTTCCTCGGGACCGAGGAACACCTTGCTGCCGTCCACCGGCGAGGCGAACGTCACGCCCTGCTCGGTGATCTTGCGCCGGTGCGCCAGCGAGAACACCTGGAACCCACCGGAATCGGTGAGGATCGGCTTGTCCCAGCGCGCGAACCCGTGCAAGCCGCCATGCGCACCGATCACGTCCAGGCCGGGCCGGAGGTACAGATGGAAGGTGTTGCCGAGGATGATCTCGGCCCCCAGGTCCTCGACGTGTTCCGGCAGGATGCCCTTCACCGAGCCGTAGGTGCCCACCGGCATGAACGCCGGCGTTTCGATGGTGCCGCGCGGGAACGTCAGTCGCCCGCGGCGCGCAGCGCCGTCGGTGGCCAGCAGGTCGAAGGACATGCGGCTCATGCGGCCACCCTGCCGCGCGACCCATCCCCGTCATTCCGGCGAAAGCCGGAATCTATTTTGCTGTTGGTGTTGCGGCTGAAAGCCAAAATCAAAATGGTTTCCGGCTTTCGCCGGAATGACGATCCGATTTCTGGCGCGACACGGGCACGACTCACTTGGCTTCCTCCGGAAACAACAGCATCGCGTCCCCATAGGAAAAGAACCGGTACTGCTCGCGCACCGCATGCGCGTAGGCGGCCATGATCCGGTCCTTGCCGGCGAACGCGCTGACCAGCATCAGCAACGTGCTTTCCGGCAGGTGGAAGTTGGTGACCATCGCATCGACGCTGCGGATGCGGTAGCCGGGGAAGATGAAGATCTGCGTCTCGCCTGCGAACGGTTGCAGCTCGCCATCGCGCATCGCCGATTCAAGCGCGCGCACGACCGTCGTGCCCACCGCGATCACGCGGCCGCCACGGGCACGCGCGGCACGTACCTGCTCGACCAGCGCCGCACCGACGTTGAGCCATTCGCTGTGCATGCGGTGCTCGTGGATGTCGTCCACTCGCATCGGCTGGAAGGTGCCGGCGCCGACGTGCAGGGTCACGTGGCCGAAGTCCACGCCGCGATCGCGCAAGGTCGCCAGCAGTGCGTCGTCGAAATGCAGGCCGGCGGTCGGCGCCGCCACCGCACCCAGTTCGCGCGCGAATACGGTCTGGTAGCGCTCGTCGTCGTCCTGCCCGGGCGCACGCTGGATGTACGGCGGCAACGGCAACCGGCCCGCCTTCTGCAGCCAGCTTTCCAGCGCGCCGGGCACATGGAAGCGCAGCTGGTAGAACTCGCCATCGCGGCCGATCACCTCCGCTTCGCCGCCGGCGTCCAGCTGGATGCGGCTGCCCGGCTTGGGCGACTTGCTTGCGCCGACCTGCGCACGCGCGGCGTTGTCCGGCAGCAGGCGCTCGATCAGGATTTCCACCCGGCCGCCGCTTTCCTTCTGGCCGAACAGGCGCGCCGGGATCACGCGGGTGTCGTTGAACACCAGCAGGTCGCCCGGCTGCAGCCATTCCGGCAGGTCGCGCACGTGGCGATCGACGAACGGCGCAGCGCCCGGCGGCACCACCAGCAGCCGGCTGGCGGAGCGCTCCGGCAGCGGCGCCTGGGCGATCAGCGCCTCGGGCAGGTCGAAATGGAAGTCGGACTTCTTCACGGTCGGGGCCTTGCGGGGGCGTGCATTGTACGGGAGCCCGCCGGAGCGCTCCGTCGTCAGCGCTCGAACTTGGTCGACAGCACGATGGACGAGGTGGTGCGCTCCACGCCTTCGAGCGCACCGATGCGGTCGGTCAGCACGTCCATGTCGCCGACGGTCGGCACCGCGCCGACCGCGATCAGGTCGTGGCTGCCGCTGACCGAGTGCAGCACGCGCAGTTCCGGCATCGCGCGCAGGGCGGCGACCACCGAGGTCATCTGCTTGGGATGCACGGCGATCATGATGTGCGCACGCAGGTGGCTGCGGTCGTATTCGTCGTGCACGCGCACCGTGTAGCCGCTGATCACGCCCTCGCGCTCCAGCCGCTCGATCCGGCTCTGCACCGTGGTCCGCGACAGGTTCAGCCGCCGCGCGATCTGGGCGGTGGAGGCACGCGCGTTCTCACGGAGCATTGAGAGCAGTTGCTGGTCGGCGTCGGTGAGCTTCATTGAACAGGCGCAATTCGTCGAATCGACGAAATATCCTCCAAATTCGCGCAGTTCACAACTGTCAAACGACGAATTAATCCCGATAATACGGGTTTGCCGTTTCCTGCCGGAGGATTGCCATGGCCCTGATCGACCATCTCGCCCCGTTGCGCGCCCACCCGGGCCAGCGCCTGACCCGCGGCCTGGACGACACCGCCATCGAACGACTGGCGAAGGGCCATCCGGACCTGGTCGCCGTGATCGAAGCCGCCGCCGCCGAACACGCGCGCCTGCACGACGAGTTCTCCGAGCTGCTGGCGATGGACGAAGCCGAACAACTGCGCGTGGTGCAGTCCGGCTACGTCAACTTCTACGCCGACGACGCCATCAACCCCTACATCGCGCTCGCCGCGCGCGGCCCGTGGGTGGTCACGCTCAAGGGCGCCGTGCTGTACGACGCCGGCGGCTACGGCATGCTCGGCTTCGGCCACACGCCCGGCGCCGTGCTGGACGCGATGGCGCGCCCGCAGGTGATGGCCAACATCATGACCCCCAGCCTGTCGCAGCTGCGCTTCGACCGCGCCCTGCGCAAGGAGATCGGCCATACCCGCGGCGGCTGCCCGTTCGCCAAGTTCCTGTGCCTGAACTCCGGCTCGGAGTCCGTCGGCCTGGCCGCGCGCATCGCCGACATCAACAGCAAGCTGATGACCGATCCGGACGGCCGCCACGCCGGCCGCACCATCAAGCGCATCGTGGTGAAAGGCAGCTTCCATGGTCGCACCGAGCGCCCGGCGCTGTATTCGGATTCGTCCCGCAAGTCCTACCAGCAGCACCTGGCCAGCTACCGTGGCGAGGATTCGGTCATCGCCATCCCGCCGTACGACGTGGATGCGCTGAAGCAGGCCTTCGCCGATGCGGAGACCAAGGGTTGGTTCGTCGAGGCCGTGTTCCTGGAGCCGGTGATGGGCGAAGGCGACCCGGGCCGCTCGGTGCCGCCGGCGTTCTACGCCGCCGCGCGCGAACTGACCCGCAGCCACGGCAGCCTGTTCCTGGTGGACTCCATCCAGGCCGGCCTGCGCGCGCACGGCGTGCTGTCCATCGTCGACTACCCGGGCTTCGAGGGCATGGACGCGCCGGACATGGAGACCTACTCCAAGGCGCTGAATGCCGCGCAGTACCCGCTGTCGGTGCTGGCCGTGAACGAACGCGCCGCCGGCCTGTACCGCAAGGGCGTGTACGGCAACACCATGACCACCAACCCGCGCGCACTGGACGTGGCCTGCGCCACGCTGGCCCAGCTCACCCCGCAGGTGCGCCAGAACATCCGCAAGCGCGGCGCCGAGGCGGTGCAGAAACTGCAGCAGTTGCAGGGCGAACTCGGCAGCCTGATCACCAACGTGCAGGGCACCGGCCTGCTGTTCTCGTGCGAACTGTCGCCGGCGTTCAAGTGCTACGGCACCGGATCGACCGAAGAGTGGCTGCGCCAGCAGGGCCTGAACGTCATCCACGGCGGCGCCAACTCGCTGCGCTTCACCCCGCACTTCGCCATCGACGGCGAGGAGCTGGACCTGCTGGTCGGCATGGTCGGCAAGGCGCTGCGCGAAGGGCCGCGGATCAGCCAGGCCGCGGCGGCCTGATCCATTCGACCCGCGCGACGGAGAAGGCGAGCCCCGGCTCGCCTTTTTTGTAGGGTGGGCCTTGGCCCACCATCCACATGCCGGATCGACGGTGGGCCAAGGCCCACCCTACGGTTGTGTGAAGCGCTCCAGCGATTCGCGGATCAGCGCCTTCGCTTCCTTCGCATCGCCGTAGCCGTTGAGCTGCACCGGATTGCGGCCTTTCGGCAGATCCTTGTAAACCCGGAAGAAGGCCTCGATGCGATCGCGTTCGATCTGCGGCAGGTCGGCCAGGTCGCGGATGCCGGCGTAGGTCGGATCGACCTTGTCGGTGGGCACGCCGATGATCTTCTCGTCGTGCTTGCCGTCATCGAGCATGCGCAGCACGCCGATCGGCCGGAATTTCACCAGCACGCCGGGATGCAGCGGTTCGCGCGTCAGCACCAGCGCGTCCAGCGGATCGCCGTCGCCAGCCAGCGTGCGCGGCATCGAGCCGTAGTTGCCGGGATACGCCACCGGCATCGACTGGAAGCGGTCGACGAAGACCAGGCCTTCCTCGTTGATCTCGTACTTGGTCATGCTGCCAGCCGGGATTTCCACCGCCAGCAGCACCTCCTCCGGCGCGGCCTTGGGCTGCTGGGCGAGGAACGGATGGCGGATATGGGACTCGCGGGCATGTGCGGTGGTGCACACGAAGAGCAACGCGATGGCGAGAACACGCTTCATGAGGGATTCCTGCGTAGAGCGGAGCTTGCTCCGCTGCTTTTGAACGGATTGGCGATGCGTGAAGCCCGGCTCTACAACGAAGGACTTATTCCCAGCAGCGGTCGGTGCGGCCCTTGAGGGTTTCGGCACGGGTACACGTG
The DNA here is from genome assembly GCF_022539275.1 of Pseudoxanthomonas sp. LH2527. NCBI lineage: Bacteria > Pseudomonadati > Pseudomonadota > Gammaproteobacteria > Lysobacterales > Lysobacteraceae > Pseudoxanthomonas > Pseudoxanthomonas sp. LH2527. The sequence continues at coordinate 16,030 of NZ_JAKZBW010000017.1, forward strand.
CGTTCGTCGATACGGCCTTCCGCGTGCTCGACCAGTTGCTTGCCCGCCGCACCATCGTCGACGAGATCGAACGCATCGTACAAACGCCCCGTTGCCGTGCGCGCCTCGTAGCGCAGGCGCGCGCCATCGAAGCGCACCACCTGGAACAGCTGCGTGTCCTCGGCGACCGGCCGCATGGTCTTGCGCGCTTCGTCCGAGAGCCGGTACTGCTTGGCGCCGGTGACCGACACCACGAAGACCGGCGTCGGCACTTCGTTCTTCAGGCGGCCGTAGACGTGGTCATGCCCCTGCAGCACCAGATCGACCTTGCGCTTGCGGATCACCGGCAGCAGGTGCTGGCGCAGCAGCACGTTGTCGCGCCCTTCGCGCGGCGAGAAGAATGGCTGGTGGGTCAGCACGATGCTCCAGCGCTTCGGATTGGCGGCAAGCACGCCGTCCAGCCATCTCGCCTGCGCCTTCGCCGTGCCCAGGTCGAGCGCCGAGGTGCCGTCGATCACCACCACGCGCACATCCTGGTAGTCGAACCAGTACGTGGTCCGCTTCGCCTGCGTCACGCCGTTGCCAGGCAGTGCGAACGTCACCGGCCAGTGCGCGCCCAGCACGCGGCGCTCCTGCGGCGTGTCCTCGAACTCCTCGAAATACTCGTGGTTGCCCGGTGCCGGCGCGACGACCAGCGAGGTCGGCAGCCCTTCGTTGGCCTCGAACCACTCGCCCCACTCGTTGTCGTCCTCGCCATCGCCGCCACTGACCAGGTCGCCGGCATACAGCGCAAGCCGCGCGTCCGGCGCATGCCGCATCGCTTCGCGCACCACGCGCGTGGTCAGGCTGACGTTCTTGTTCTGGGTGTCGCCGAAATACAGCAGGGTCAACGGCGAACCCGCCGACGGCGCCGTGCGCGTGTGGTGCCATGCGCTCCAGGTGCGGTCGCCCTGCACGCGCCAGGCATACAGCGTGTCCGGCTGCAGGCCGTCGACATCCGCACGATGGTGATGGGCTTCGCCGTTCTCGGTGTTCAACGGCGTGCTGGTCGCGCCGACCGTGCGCGGCTCGCCCATGTCGGGCGAATCCCCCGCGACCACGACCTCCAGCCTGGGCGAACGGACCGTCGTGCCGGTACGCCACGCGACCGAGAAGCCGGTCGCCGCATCCTGCGCCGGCGAGGCCACGATGCGGTCCGGAAAACCGCTCGGCGCATAGCGCAGCACGCCCTGCGGCACGCGCGTGTTCGGCTCGTGCTGGCGTACCGTCGCTTCCTGCGCGAGTGTCGTCGCGCAGGTCCCCAGCAACAGCACCGCCAGCACGCACTTCATCACCGCATCCCCTGCATGCTTCATTCGACGCGGCACTCCGGCAGCGACAGGGCCTTGGCGATGTCGCGCCAGTCGAACGCCGCCACGGCCTGGTCGTCGTCGACCGCATAGAACGCGCCCTGCGGGAAGCGCGCATCGGCGCTCTGGTCCAGCCACACGCCATCGGTGTTCGCGGTCCGGTTGCCGGCGAACGCGCCCTTGTAGTCCAGCGTCAGGCGGTCGAACACGTGAAACACGCTGCGGTCCTTGAACTGGTCGGTGGCGATCCAGTAACCGCTGCCGGCCGCGCACTGCGCCAGCGCCATGCCCTCGGCCTGCGCCTTGAACAGGCCCGCGCCGATGTCGCGCCCGCGATACGTGCCGTCCAGCCCATACTCGCGCAGGCGCGTGCCGACGGCGACATCCTCTTCGGCCAACAGCAGGCGGTCGTTGGCCGCATCGCCGAACACGGATTCGGCGATGCGGATCGCCCCCGCCTCGCCGGTGTCGCCGAAGGTGCCGGCCGAGGTAGCTTTCCAGCCACCGTCGGCGCGCTGCAGGTGATAGCGTTTGAAGCGCTGGCCCAGTTCGGCCAGCGGCGGCGGCACGTCCTCGTTCTGCGGCGACATGTAGTTGTCGCTGACGATGACCTCGTACGCATCCTTCTGCGGACGCACCCACAGGCCGTACGGCTGCTTCAGCGCGTCGGCACCGAACACCAGCAGCGGCTTGAAGTCCGGCAGCTGGAAGACCTGCACGCGGCGGTTGTCGCGCTCGACCACCAGCACCAGGTCGTCGATCACGGCGATGCCGTTCGGCCGCTGCATCTGCCCCAGCTCGCTACCGGGGCCGGAGACGGTGCGCAATTGCTTGCCGGTGCTGCCGTCGTACACCACCAGGCGGTGCGTGTCCTTCGCGGTGGCGATCAGCCAGCGCGTGCCATCGGGCGAGCGCCAGCTGGCGGGCGAATCGACGTTCTCGGCCGGAGTGGCCGCGGTGATGAACGCTTCCGGCACCACCACGTGGGCGATCTTCGCCTCGCTCAGCAGCGGATCCTTCTCGACGTTCTCGTCAGGCTCTTTCTCGCGCACAGGTGTCTCCGCCACGGCAGCAGACGGCACGGGCGCATCGGGTTTGCCGCCGCAGGCGGCGAGCAGGAAAGGAATCGCAAGCAAGGCAAGGCGTGGTTTCACCGGGTTCCCCATGACATGAAGGCGTCAACAAACTGCCATGTTCTACGCAGCCGCCATGACATTTTCGTGTCAGCGCACTGCACGCGAATACCTGTCACCGCACGGGAACCTCGCTGTCATGTTGCCGCCATGTGACGTGCTTACAAAGTGCCGTTTACTTTCGTCACGGGGACGACACACGATGAAACGCAATGCCTTGGCCGCCTCGCTCTCGCAGGTGCTGTTCTGCGCTGCCCTGCTGCCGGCCAGCCTCGCCGCCACCGCCCAGAACCAGGCGCCGGACGCGGGCACCGCCGGCGATCCCAAGCAACTGGACACCGTGGTGGTGCAGGCCGAGATCGCCTACCGCGACCGCACCGACGACATCGCGCCCACGCTGGTCTACGACCTGGAATACTTCCAGCGCTTCGAGCCCAACACCGTTGGCGACATGCTCAAGCGCGTGCCGGGCGTGGGCTTCGTCGGCTCGGACATCATGGAATACGACGGCGTGCAGCTGCGCGGCCTCGGCGGCGGTTACACCCAGGTGCTGATCAACGGCAAGAAGGTGCCGGGCGCCGGCGACGACCGCTCGTTCTACGTCGACCGCATCCCGGCCGAGATGGTCGACCACATCGAGATCAAGCGCAGCGCCAGCGCCAACCGCAGCGGCGACGCCATGGCCGGCGCCATCAACATCGTGCTGCGCGACGCGTACGAGTTCACCGGCAGCTACATCCGCGTGGGCGTGAACCGCTGGGACGATGGTGAGGTCAACCCGACCTTCGGCGCGGTGACCTCGTTCGAGGCGCTCGGTGGCCGCCTGCTGGCCGGCGTCAACGTGCAGGACCGCTACCGCGCCAAGACCAAGCGTTCCGACCGTTTCACCGACAACACCCAGGAAGAGAAGGTCAGCTGGGAAGACCAGACCGAGGTGAAGGACGGACGCGACTACTCGGCCAACCTGTCCTACACCGCCGACGTGGGCGATACCGGCCGCTTCAGCGTCGACGCCTTCTACGTCAAGACCGATCGCGACGTGACCGAAGTGTCGTTCGAGGAGGAACTGGACGACGACGAAACCATCAACGTGCTCGTCCCCGGCCGCGACCCGTACGACCAGAAGAACTACGGCATCGGTGCCGAATACAGGTTCGACATGGGCGGCGGCACCACCGAGGTGAGCGTGGACCACGCGCGCTTCGAGAATTCGCAGGCCACCACCGAGGGCGAACAGGTCTACGTCAGCGGCGCGGAGAACTGGGACGACAGCTGGAGCATCCCGGCAGACGCCGAGTGGGACGAAACCGTCTATGAAGCCGAATCGGTGACCGCCAAGGACGCCGAAACCGGCTTCCGCCTGAGCCATGTGCGCCCGGTGGGTGGCGCCGAGCTGGAGTTCGGCGTGGACTACCGCACCAAGAAGCGCGAAGGTCTGCTCGTCAGCTACGAGTGGGAAGCCGAAGAGGAAGGCGAAACCCCGAACTCGCTGGCGGACTACGAGCTGGATGGCAGCGTCGCCTCGGTGATCGAGGAAAAGCGCCTCGACCCGTACATCATGCTCAGCAGCAAGGGCGAGGCCTTCTCGTGGGAAGCCGGCCTGCGTTACGAGACCACCAAGTCCGACGTGGAATACCTGGAGGACGAGGAAAGTGAAGGCCGCGTCAGCAAGGACTACAACGAGTTGCTGCCGTCGGTGAACCTGCGCTGGAACCTGGGCGACGCCGATCGCATCAGCCTGTCGCTGGCCAAGACGATCAAGCGCCCGAACTTCAACGAGCTGCTGCCGGCCCTGCTGGATGGCGAGTTCGGCGACAACGACTACATCGGCAATCCCGAGCTGGACCCTGAGACCGCCAACGGCCTGGACCTCGGCTTCGAGCACCGCCTGGGCCGCAAGGGCGTGGTCGGGCTGAACTTCTTCTATCGCGACGTCAAGGACCTCATCGAGATCGTCAACACCGGCGAGCCCAGCGAAGAGATGCAGGACGTCTGGGACGAGCTGATCGAGGACGGCGACGCGGTCGACCTGGCCGATGCGATGGCGCAGGAACCGGCCTCGAGCTTCCTGTACACCTCGGCCAATGTCGGCGACGGCAAGGTCTACGGCTTCGAGTTCGATGTCTCCACGCCGCTGTCGGCCATCGGCCTGGACAACACGGGCGTGTTCGCCAACTACTCGTGGGTGAAGTCCAAGGTCGATGACTTCCTGGGCGAACGCCGCTTCAACGACCAGGCCAAGTCGGTCTACAACATCGGTTTCATCCACGACATCCCGAGCTGGGGCGCGAGCTTCGGTGCGACCTACCGCAAGCAGGGCGACGCCTACACGCGCCTGCTGGCCGAGGAAGTGCTCATCCGCTACGGCGGTGAGCTGGACGTCTTCGTCGAGAAGCGCTTCGGCACCAGCCTGTCCGTGCGCCTGAGCGCCAACAATCTGCTGGATGCCAGCAAGGATGAGTTCTTCGACAAGTTCAACACCCTGCAGGACCAGATCGACCGCGACTACGACGAGTACGAGCTGGAGACCGAAGAGGCCGGTCCGAGCTACCAGGTGGTGATGCGCTGGGCGTTCTGATCGACGCCGTCGCCATGCTCCACGCGGGAAGCCGGCGCATGCCGGCTTCCTGCTTTGTGGGACCCCGGGGTTTGATGCAGACTTCCCGCATCTCCCCTCGCCGCGCCCCGCCATGAAGACCGTCGAAGTCCGCCACCCCCTCGTGCAGCACAAGATCGGCCTGCTGCGCAACGCCAGCCTCAACACGAAGGACTTCCGCGAACTTGTCACCGAGCTGGGCACGCTGCTCGCCTACGAGGCGACGGCGGACCTGGAACTGACCAGCGAAACGATGGCGGGCTGGGCGGGGCCGGTACAGGTGAAGAAGATCGCCGGCGCCAAGATCACCCTGGTGCCGATCCTGCGCGCCGGCCTGGGCATGCTGCCCGGCGTGCTGGCGCTGATCCCCACCGCCCGCGTCAGCGTGGTCGGCCTGCAGCGCGACGAGGAAACGCTGCAGCCGGTGCCCTACTTCGAGAAGCTGACCGGCCGGCTGGAAGAACGCGACGCCCTGATCCTGGACCCGATGCTGGCCACTGGCGGCACCCTGATCGCCACCATCGACATGCTCAAGCGCGCCGGCGCGAAGCGGATCAAGGGCATCTTCCTGGTCGCCGCGCCGGAAGGCCTGAAAGCACTGGAAGCCGCACACCCCGATGTCGAGGTCTATACCGCCGCCATCGACGCACACCTCAACGACAAGGGCTACATCCTGCCGGGCCTGGGCGACGCGGGCGACCGCATATTCGGCACGCGGGTGGGGTAACGTAGTTCGTAGAGTCGAGCTTGCTCGACCGCTTGATCCCAGAGCCCCCACATCGGCGACCGCAAGAACAGCGGAGCGAGCTCCGCTCTACAGGGTGAGGCGTGGTTTCTCACAGATCCTCTTCACCGCAAATCCAGGTGCAGATCCCGACCTCGTGCGGGCACAGACCTAAGCTTTTCGGAAGCAGCGCGCAGAGTCGAGCTTGCTCGACTCCTTGATCCCAGAGCCCCCACGCCGGCGCCCGCAAGAGCAGCGGAGCGAGCTCCGCTCTACAGGGTGAGGCGTGGTTTCTCACAAATCCTCTTCACCGCGAATCCAGGTGCAGTACCAGTACGGGTAATCCTCCAGCCGGGCGACCAGCCCACGACGGAGTGGATTGGCAACAAGGTAACGCGCTTGCGCGGCCAGGTCCTCGTCATGCCGAATCCGATGATCGTAGTAGCCGGCCTGCCAGACAGGACCAGAGGACATGCGCGCCTCGTTGAGGCGACGAGCGACGCGCGACTTGAATGCCTGTACAGACATCCCGAGAGCACCTTCGCGCAGCTGAAACAGCCAGTGGACATGATCAGGCATGACAACCCAGGCGAGATTCCCGACCCGCTGCTCGGCCTCGCAGCGAGCCAACTCCTGCATGACCAAGGTGGCGTTGCCGGCGTCGGCCAACAAGGGGACTCTTCCGCGGATGACCGACGTGATCGCGTAGATAGCACCACTGCAGGAATGGCGGCCGATCATGAGGCGAGGACTTGGCATGCGCTTTACTGTGCGCTGCCCGTGCCCGTACCTGTATCGGAGAACCCGCGGCCGGACTGTCGGGTTTCTCCATCCGACCAATCGAACGCTTTCATCCTACGTAGAGTCGAGCTTGCTCGACTCCGCCATGGCTCCGTCCCCATCCGGAAACGGACAAAGCAGCGGAGCAAGCTCCGCTCTACGCCGCCAACGGACGCGCGTGCAGTTCCGCGACTTCGTGGACCACGCCAAACTTGCCCTTCTCGTCGCGGGTGACTTGCGCCAGGGCGCAGCCGGGGTCGTGGGTGAAGAAAAGATGGACGTTGCGGGCGAGCTTGTCGTCGAGGAAGGCGCGCTTCTCGTCGATCAGCAGTTCGGCGTTGCGGTCGTAGCCCATGGTGATGGGCACATGCACCCAGGAACGACCGGGAATCAGGTCCGCGCAGAACACCACGCCACCGTGCGCCTGCCCGTCCACCACCTCCGGTCCGACGATTTCCGCCAGCATCAGGCCCGGCGTGTGGCCGTCGCTGAAGGTGAAGCGCACGGATTCGCCGAGCACGTTTGAGTGGTCGCCGGACACGAGCTCCAGTCGCCCGCTGGCTTCCAGCAATGGCTGCAGTTCGGGAATGAAGCTAGCGCGATCGCGGGGATGCGGCTTCAGGGCGCGCTGCCAGTGCTCGGCGCCGACGACGAACGTCGCGTTGGGGAACAGCAGTTCCGGCGCCCTGCCCTCCTGCCATGGCGCCAGCAGGCCACCGGCGTGGTCGAAGTGCAGGTGGCTGAGCACCACCACCTCGATGTCCTCGTGCGAGAAGCCGGCCGCCTGCAGCGAATCGAGCAGCACGTGGCAGTCTTCCTGCACGCCGAAGCGGGCGCGCATCTTCGGCTCGAAGAACGCGCCGATGCCGGTCTCGAACAGCACCGTCCTGCCGTTCAACGGTTGCGCCAGCAGCGCGCGGCAGGCCAGTTCGATGCGGTTCTCCGCATCCGGCGGCGACCACTTCTCCCACATGGCGCGCGGCGCGTTGCCGAACATCGCGCCCCCATCGAGTTTCTGGGAATTGCCCAGCAGCGACCAGAGTTTCATGGGGCCGATTCTACGCCCCGTTTTCTGTGGGAGCGACGTCAGTCGCGATGACGCTCCCGGGAAGCCTTTCGCGACTCACGTCGCTCCCACAAGACAGATTTCAGGGCTTCGCAGCGGATTCAACCACCTTCGCCGCCCCCACCGAATTGCGCGGATCGCTGCCACCCCGCAGCGTGTTGGTGGCCTTGTCCCACTCCACAGTCTGCAGGTTGCCCCAGACATGGCTGGAGCCGCGGCCGCCCTGCGCGCTGTTGCCGCGCACCTTGAACGCGTGGCCCATGGCTTCCAGCGCCTGTTGCGACGCAGGCGTCAGCGCGTCGGTCTCCATCTCGATCAGGTCGGGCATCCACTGATGGTGGAAACGCGGCAGCGCCGCGACCGCCTGCGGATCCAGGCCGGCGTCGTAACCCAGCACGCCCAGCAGCACCATGGTGATGATGCGGCTGCCACCGGGCGTGCCCAGCACCGCGACCTTGTCCGGCGATGCCAGGAAGGTCGGCGTCATCGAGCTGAGCATGCGCTTGCCCGGTTGCGGGGCATTGGCCTCGTAACCCATCACGCCGAACGCATTCGGCGTACCCGGCTTCAACGCGAAGTCGTCCATCTCGTTGTTCAGCAGCACGCCGGTGCCCGGCGGCACCAGGCCCGAGCCGAACAGCAGATTGACCGTCTGGGTACCGGCCACGCGGTTGCCTTCGGCATCGATGATGGAGAAGTGCGTGGTTTCTTCGTCTTCCAGCGGCGTCTGCCGGCCCGACAGCTGATCGCTGGGCGTGGCCTTGTCCGGATTGATCGTCGCGCGCAGGCCGGCCGCGTAGTACGGGCTGGTCAGCGTCTTCATGGGGATATCGACGAAGTCGGGATCGCCCAGATAGAACGTGCGGTCACGGAACGCGCGGCGCATCGCTTCCACCACCAGGTGGGTGCGCTGCGCCTCGTCCAGCTTCGACAGATCGTAGGCGTCGAGGATCTGCAGCATCTGCGCCAGCGCCACGCCGCCGGACGACGGCGGCGGTGCGGTCGTCACCTGCCACTCGTTGTACTTGAACGTCAGCGGTTCGCGCTCGCGCACGCTGTAGCCGGCCAGTTCCTTCGCCGTCCATTGACCGCCTTCGGCTTTCACGCCGGCCAGCAGCAGCTTCGCCGTCTCGCCGCGGTAGAAGCCGTCGAAACCCTGCGCCGCCAGACGTTCCAGCGTGCGTGCCAGGTCGGGCTGCTTGAAGACGTCGCCTTCCTTGATCGGCTGGCCATTGGCCAGGAACACCGAACGCGTGCCCTTGTAGCGCTCCATCACCTCGCGGCGCGCCTGATAACCGCGCGCCATCCGCGCGTAGACCGGAAACCCGTCGCGCGCCACCCGGATCGCCGGCGCCAGCGAAGTCTTCAGCGGCAGCTTGCCGTACTTCTCCGCCAGGTGGACGAACGCGGCGGGCAGGCCGGGAATGCCGGCCGCCCACGGACCGTTCTCGGCGCGGTCGCGGTTGAAGTCGCCGTTCGCCAGCAGGTACTTGTCCGGCGTGGCCGCAGCGGGCGCGGTCTCGCGCGCATCGATGAAGACCTCCTTGCCGGTCTTGCCGTCATGCAGCAGGAAGAAGCCGCCACCGCCCAGCCCGGAACTGATCGGCTCCACCACCGACAGCGTCGAGGACACCGCGATGGCCGCGTCGAAGGCGTTGCCGCCCTGCGCGATGACATCCAGCCCCGCCTGCGTGGCGAGCGAATGCGCACTGGCGATGGCGGCACCGGGCGGATGCGGAGGGGATGCAGGGGTGCGGGCGGCGTCGGCGGCCAGGGTGGCGGGCGCGAACGCGACAACGAACAACAGGGCGAACAGACGGCGATGGATCACGACTTCTCCTGGACAGCTACCGGGACGAAGCACGCGCCGTGGCGGAATCAGCCGACCTGCAGCCGGAGCATCTTCGCCAGCAGTACTTCGTGGGTCTCAGGATACGCCGGATCGGGGTCGATGCATTCCACCGGGCACACGACGACGCATTGCGGCTCGTCATGATGGCCGACGCATTCGGTGCAGCGCGCCGGATCGATCACATAGATCGTCTCGCCCATCGAGATGGCCTGGTTCGGGCAGGCGGGCTCGCAGACATCACAGTTGACGCAGAGTTCGTTGATCTTGAGGGACATGACTTCCATTGCTCCCGTCGAAACGGGACTCAGTGACGGCTAGAAGTCACTGGATCCCCGCCTTCGCGGGGATGACCTTTCCGCAAAGGCGTGGCCGCCACCGGCGGCCACGCGCGGAAAGGTCACTTGGCTTCGACGAAGACGTATTCGGCGCTGCTCGGGGTGACGGCGGCCTTGACCCGCTCGCTGTCCTCGGCCTTGCCGATGAACAGCACGCGCACGCCCTTGAACGAGTCGACGGCGGCGCCTTCAAACGCGGCCACGGCCAGGTCGGCGATCTTGGTGCTGTTCGGCGAGCCGAACGCGATCAGGTTGCCGCTGCTCACGCCACGGGCCACGGCGCCCTTGGCCTGCTCCAGCTGGCGGCCGTACTTGGCGTCGAACTCCGGGTCGGTCTCGGCCGGCAGGTAGTACACGTACGGGGTGCTGGTGATCGTGCCCATGTTGGCGTCGACCACCTTGCTCAGGTATTCCTTCCACGGACCGTCTTCGGCGGTGGTCGGCGCGACCAGCGCGACTTCGGCCGGCTCGGCCGGGGCTTCGTCCTGCTTCTTGCATGCCGCGAACGGCAGCACGAGGCAGGCGGTGAGCAGCATGCGGGTTGCGATCTTCTTCATGGGTAATCCCCCTCCTGGTGAAACGGTTGTCGAAACGGTGGGGCGCTCAGGCGCCCTGCTTGTCTTGCTGCCATTGCGCCTTGAGCGCCGCGGTGACCGCCGGCGGCACGAAGCCGGAGACGTCGCCGCCCAGCCGGGCGATCTCGCGCACCAGCGACGAGGAAATGAAGCCGTACTGCTCGGCCGGGGTCAGGAACAGCGTCTCGACCTCCGGGATCAGGTGGCGGTTCATGCTGGCCAGCTGGAATTCGTATTCGAAGTCGGACACCGCGCGCAGGCCGCGCAGCAGCACACCGCCGCCGACCGCCTTGACGAAGTGCGCCAGCAGGCCGTCGAAGCCCTGCACTTCCACATGCGGGTGCCGGGCCACGGCCTCGCGGGCCAGCGCGACCCGCTGCGCCAGCGGCAGCGCCGGTCCCTTGCCCGGGCTCTCGGCCACGCCGATGATCACGCGCTCGAACAGCGGCGCGGCCCGGTCGATCAGGTCGATATGGCCGTTGGTGATGGGGTCGAACGTGCCGGGGTACACGGCCGTCCGGGTGCGCGCCACAGTCATTCAGTCGTCGCCGGCGGGTCGTCGGGCCGAAGTGTAACAGCGGCGTGATGGCCCGGGGCGCGATACAGCGCGTAGCGGACCTCGCGCGTCCGGCCCTCCCGGTGCAGGGCCCAGTCCGGTGGAACCGCCGGCACGACGTCCACCGGCGATTCCACGTAGATCCAGGCCCCGGGCGCCAGCCGCGGCACCAGCGCCTCCAGCGCGCGGTCCCACAGGCCGTCGGCGAACGGCGGGTCCAGGAACACCAGATCGAAGGCCTCTTGGCGGCCGCCCAGCCAGGCCAGCGCATCCGCCGCATGCACCTCGGCCGGCGCGGCCAGCTTCGCCACCGCCTCGCGCAGCGCGGCGGCGAGGCCGGGGTCGCGTTCCACCAGCATCGCCTGCGCGGCCCCGCGCGACAGGGCTTCGAGCCCCAGCACGCCGGTGCCGGCGAACAGGTCGAGCACGCGCGCACCCGGCAGGGCCGGCATCAGCCAGTTGAACAGGGTCTCGCGCACGCGGTCGCTGCTGGGCCGCAGGCCGGGACGCTCCGGCACCGCCAGCTTCGTGCCACGCCAGCGCCCGCCGATGATCCGGACCTGGCCGGTACCGCGCGGGGCGGCGGCAGGCGCGGCAGGGGGGCGACGAACGTTGCGGGGCATCGGAAAGCCGGGAGCGGAAGGCTCCGCATGATACGACCCCGACGCGCCCTTCCTGCAGGACATCGCGGGTTGAAATCGGCCGCCCCACCCATATACCGGGAGCCATCGGCCGCGCCGGCGGCCCGCATGACGATCCAAGGAGCACGTCCACGATGACCACCGAAACCCGCAAGGAAACACTGGGCTTCCAGGCCGAAGTGAAGCAGCTGCTGCAGCTGATGATCCACTCGCTGTATTCGAACAAGGAGATCTTCCTGCGTGAGCTGGTCTCCAATGCCGCCGACGCCGCCGACAAGCTGCGCTTCGAGGCGCTGAAAGACCCGAAGCTGCTGGAGGAAGACCCCACCCTGCGCATCCGCATCGGCTTCGATGCCGCTGCGCGCACGGTGACCATCGACGACAACGGCATCGGCATGAGCCGCGACGAAGCCATCGCCCACCTCGGCACCATCGCCAAGTCGGGTACCGGCGAGTTCCTGCGCGCGATGTCCGGCGACCAGAAGAAGGACGCCAACCTGATCGGCCAGTTCGGCGTGGGCTTCTACAGCGCCTTCATCGTGGCCGACAGCGTCGACGTGTTCAGCCGTCGCGCCGGTCTGCCCGCCGGCGAGGGCGTGCACTGGTCCAGCGCCGGCGAAGGCGATTTCGAGGTCGCCACCGTCGACAAGCCCGAGCGCGGCACCCGCATCGTGCTGCACCTGAAGGACGGCGAGGAAGGCTTCGCCGACGGCTGGAAGCTGCGCGGCATCATCAAGAAGTATTCCGACCACGTCGGCCTGCCGATCGAGATGCCGAAGGAGCATCACGGCGAAGATGCGCCCGCAGCTCCCGAATGGGAAGCGGTCAACAAGGCCAGCGCGCTGTGGACGCGTGCGAAGTCCGAGATCAAGGACGAGGAATACACCGAGTTCTACAAGCACATCGCCCACGACTTCACCGACCCGGTGGCGTGGAGCCACAACAAGGTCGAAGGCAAGCTGGAATACACCTCCCTGCTGTACGTGCCCGGTCGCGCGCCGTTCGACCTGTACCACCGCGACGGCGCCAAGGGCCTCAAACTCTACGTGCAGCGCGTCTTCATCATGGACCAGGCCGAGCAGTTCCTGCCGCTGTACCTGCGCTTCCTGCGCGGCGTGGTGGATTCGTCCGACCTGTCGCTCAATGTCTCGCGCGAGATCCTGCAGTCGGGGCCGGTAGTGGACTCGATGCGCTCGGCGCTGACCAAGCGCGCGCTCGACATGCTGGAGAAGCTGGCCAGGGACAAGCCCGAGGACTACAAGGCGTTCTGGACCCACTTCGGCCAGGTGCTGAAGGAGGGCCCGGCCGAGGACTACGCCAACCGCGAGAAGATCGCCGGCCTGCTGCGCTTCGCCTCCACCCACGACGCCGCCGGCGAGCCAAGTGTCTCCTTGGCGGACTACGTGGGCCGCATGAAGGAAGGCCAGGACAAGCTGTACTACCTGACCGGCGACACCCACGCGCAGATCAAGGACAGCCCGCACCTGGAGATCTTCCGCAAGAAGGGCATCGAGGTGCTGCTGCTCACCGACCGCATCGACGAATGGCTGATGGGCTACCTGACCGAGTTCGACAGCAAGTCCTTCGTCGACGTGGCCCGCGGCGACCTGGACCTGGGCGCGCTGGACAGCGAGGACGACAAGAAGGCGCAGGAAGAAAGCGCCAAGGCGAAGGAAGCGCTGACCAGCCGCATCAAGACCGTGCTGGGCCTGGACGTGGCCGACGTGCGCGTCTCGCACCGCCTGACCGACTCGCCCGCCATCCTCGCCATCGGCCAGGGCGATCTCGGCCTGCAGATGCGACAGTTGCTGGAAGCCAGCGGCCAGCAGGTGCCGGAGAGCAAGCCGGTGTTCGAGTACAACCCCGACCACCCGCTGATCGCCAAGCTCGACGCCGAAAGCGACGCGAACCGCTTCGCCAGCCTCACCCGCGTGCTGTTCGACCAGGCCGCGCTGGCCGCCGGCGAAAGCCTCAAGGACCCGGCCGGCTACGTGAAGCGGCTCAACGCGCTGCTGCTTGAGCTGTCGGCCTGAGGGATCCCTTCTCCCCGCATGCGGGGAGAAGGTGCCCGAAGGGCGGATGAGGGGCGAGCGCAGCTCCGTAGCCCGGGTAGAGCGCAGCGAAACCCGGGGGCTGTTTGCGTAGAGGGCTTCGACAGCGCATCGGAGATCGCGTGGTCCCGGGTTTCGCTGCGCTCTACCCGGGCTACGGGGTGCAATTCAGGCGCTGACGTCCAGCAACCCGCCCAGCGTCTGGTCCGCCACCTTCAGCACGAACAGGTTGGCGCCGGCCATCGCCTTGTAGGTCAGCATCGCGGCGACGTCCTCGATCGGGGCGCCGGGATCGGCGGGCGCCGCGACCACGCGCGCGGACACACCGCCCACCTCGGCCGACAGCGCCACCGACTGCCGCGTGGCATCGGGCGTGGCCAGGTTGGCGATGTTGTGCGCCGCGGCCTGCATGCCGAGCGAGGCGGCGCGCAGGCCCGAGGTGGCGATGCCGGTGATGGCGTTCATGCGGGGACTCCGGGTTCTCCGCCCTCGATATCGGCCATCCCCGGCCCCACTTGAGTCCTGTGTCCAAGCGCCCGACAGCCGGGTGGTAGCATGTCGCCCTCTTCGAGATACCCCCTGCAATGATCGGTTTTTTCCGCCGCAAGAAGCCCCAGGACGGTGCCGACACCGCCCAGACCCGTCCCAGCATCGAGGAACTCGCCGCCGCCTTCCCGCGCGCGCCCAGCGAGTCGCTGCCGGAAGACACGGCTCCGCCTTCTGCCCCCTCGACGGGCGAGCACGTGCCGCAGGCGGATCAGGGGGAAAGCCAGGCAGCCGCGCCGGCGCCAGTGGCGGCGCCCGCCACCACGCCCGAGCCATCGCCCGCGCAAGCGCAAGCGCTGGACAGTGAGCCTGGAGTCGATGCCGCTCCTGCTGCCCCGGCCGGCAAGCCCGGCTGGCGCGATCGTCTGCGCCGCACCAGCGCCGCGCTGGGCCTGGCCGGCCTGTTCACGCGCAACCCGCGCCTGGACGACGACCTGCTGGATGAGATCGAGACCGCGCTGCTGACCGCCGACGTCGGCGTGCCGGCGACCACCGCCATCATCGAAGACCTGCGCAAGCGGATGAAGGCGCGCGAATTCGCCGACGCCCAGGCCTTGCTGAAGGCGCTGCGCGCCGACCTCATCGCGCTGATCGCGCCGGTCGCCAGACCGCTGGTCATCGATGCCAGCCGCAAGCCCTTCGTCGTGCTGACCGTGGGCGTCAACGGCGTGGGCAAGACCACCACCATCGGCAAGCTGGCGCGCCGCTTCAAGCAGGACGGCCACAGCCTGATGCTGGCCGCCGGCGACACCTTCCGCGCCGCCGCGGTCGCGCAGCTGCAGACCTGGGGCGAACGCAACGGCGTGCCCGTGGTCGCGCAGGGCCAGGATGCGGATGCCGCGTCGGTCGCCTTCGATGCCCTGCAGTCGGCCAAGTCGCGCGGCACCGATGTGCTGATCGCCGACACCGCCGGCCGCCTGCACACGCAGACCGGGCTGATGAACGAACTGGGCAAGATCCGCCGCGTGCTCGGCAAGATCGACGCAAGCGCACCGCACGAAGTGCTGATGGTGATCGACGGCACCACCGGCCAGAACGCGCTCTCGCAGCTGCGCCAGTTCCATGCCGCCGTCGGCGTCACCGGCCTGGTGGTCACCAAGCTCGACGGCACGGCGAAGGGCGGCGTGGTGTTCGCGCTGGCACGCGAGTTCGGCATCCCGATCCGCTACGCCGGCATCGGCGAGCGCGTGGAAGACCTGCGCGTGTTCGATGCGGAATCGTTCGTCGATGCGCTGTTGCCGGAAGCGCTGGGTGGCAGCTGACATCGGAGCCTCTGCTGTTGTGGGAGCGACGTCAGTCGCGATGACGCCATCGCAGTGGTCGATCGCGGCTGACGTTGCTCCCACAGGACGCTGCACGTGAGCGCTGACTCCTTCGCCTCCCGCCTGCTGGCGTGGTTCGACGATCACGGCCGCCACGATCTGCCCTGGCAGTATCCGCGCACGCCTTATCGCGTGTGGCTGTCGGAAATCATGCTGCAGCAGACGCAGGTGACCACCGTCATCCCGTACTTCCTGCGCTTCGTCGAGCGCTTCCCGACCCTGCCCGACCTGGCGGCCGCGTCCACCGACGACGTGATGGCGCACTGGGCCGGGCTGGGCTACTACGCCCGCGCACGCAACCTGCATGCCGCGGCGAAAGCCTGCGTCGCCGCGCACGGCGGCGAACTGCCGCGCGATTTCGACGCCCTGCATGCGCTGCCCGGCATCGGCCGCAGCACCGCAGGCGCGATCCTCTCGCAGGCGTGGAACGACCGCTTCCCCATCCTCGATGGCAACGTCAAGCGCGTGCTGACGCGTCTGCATGGCGTCGTCGGCTGGCCCGGCCTGCCGGCGGTGGAAAAGCGGTTGTGGACGCTGGCCGACGAACATCTGCACGACGTACCCGACGGTCGCCTGGCCGACTACACGCAGGCGCAGATGGATTTCGGCGCCACCCTGTGCACGCGCGCCAAGCCGGCCTGCGTGGTGTGTCCCGTGCAGGACGATTGCGTGGCGCGTCGCGACGGTCTTACCGCCGCGCTGCCGACCTCGAAGCCATCCAAGGTGTTGCCCGAACGCGAGGCCGTGGCGCTGTGGCTGGAGAACGCGGAAGGCGACATCCTGCTGCAGCGGCGGCCGGAGACCGGCATCTGGGCGTCGCTGTGGACGCTGCCGCAGGCGGATACCGATGCGGGCATGCGCGAGTGGTTCGCGCGCGAGGTCAAGGGAAACTACGACGCCGCGGAAGAACTGCCCGTCATCGTGCATACCTTCAGCCACTACCGCCTGCATCTGCAGCTGCAGCGCCTGCGCAAGATCGCCCTGCGCGACGTGGTGCGCGACAATGACGGTCTGCGCTGGGTGGCGCGTGGCGATTTGGCCGCGCTGGGCCTGCCGGCGCCGATCCGCAAACTGCTAGGGAATTGACCGATGCCGCGCACCGTCTTCTGCCAGTACGAACAACGCGAAACGGAAGGGCTCGACTTCGTCCCCTACCCCGGCGAGCTGGGCAAGCGCATCTACACCGATATCGGCAAGCCCGCCTGGGCGGCGTGGCTGGCGCACCAGACCATGCTGATCAACGAGAACCGGCTGTCGCCGCGCGATCCCAAGCATCGCGCCTTCCTGGAGACCGAACTGGAGAAGTTCCTGTTCGGCGGCGGCGCGGACAAGCCGGCCGGTTACGTGCCCACGCCGTAATCGGGACCGGCTTCGTTCTCAGCTCTTCGCTTCGCGCTCCACCGCGGCGGCTTCGCGCAGTTCTTTCTGGCTGGCGCGCAGGGCCTTCACGTCCAGTGGGCGGATGGTCTGGATACGACAGGGAACCTTGATGCTGGACGTGCCTGCGCCCAGCGGAATCACGTCGTCGAAGCGCGCCGAGACCCGACTGCCGAAGTGGGTGATGCGGATGGCCGCGGCGTAGTCGAGGTCCAGGCAAGGCCCGGACAGCTCCAGCAGGAAGGCCTCGCTGGGTTTGGTCCACACCGCCAGCGCGCCATCGCCCAAGGGGGACCAGCCATTGATGGCGCCGAAATAGCGGAAGTCCTTGACCGGCTCGCCGGCGTGGCTGCGGTAGAAGGCCAACTTTTCCGCATCCGTCTGCTGGGGGCCGGTGGCGCAGGCGGCCAGCATCGTCGCCATCAGCAGGGCAAGAAGCGTCGCGTGTTTCATGGTCGGTTACCTGTCGGTGCGTGGAGGGGCACACTTCCGGACGCATGATGCCCCCGCCCCGGCGGGCCCGCGGCAGCCCGAAGACCCGCCATTCAGCGCCTGTCCGGCTTGCCATCGCCCCGGGGGGTCCGTATCATTGCGCCTCTTCCCGCCGTACGTCCGTACCGCGAAAGACCTTGGCCTGGTAGCTCAGTTGGTAGAGCAGCGGATTGAAAATCCGCGTGTCGGTGGTTCGAATCCGCCCCGGGCCACCATATCGTTTACGGAAGGCCTGCAGCGATGCAGGCCTTTTTCGTGCCCGTCAGGAGCACCGCACTTGTCCATGCCCGAGCCCATCCGCCTTGCCAAGCGTGTCGCCGAACTGACGGGGTGTTCGCGCGCGGAGGCCGATCAGTACATCGAAGGCGGCTGGGTCACGGTCGACGGTGAGACGGTGGAAGCACCCCAGCACCCGGTCACCGACGAGCGCGTCGAGATCGATCCCGCCGCGAAACTCACCGCCAGCGAACCGGCCACACTGCTGCTGCACAAGCCCGAAGGCGTCGCCTGGCAGGACGCCGCCGCGCTGGCCGTGCCGGCCACGCACATCGCCGACGACGACAGTGGCGTTCGCCCGCTGAAGCGCCACCTGCAGCGGCTGACCGCGCTGATGCCGTTGGACACGGAGGCGAGCGGACTGATCGTACTCAGCCAGGATGGACGCGTGTGGCGTCGCCTGACCGAGGACTATGCGCAGATCGAGCAGGAATTCGTGGTGGAGATCCGCGGCGAGACCGGTCCCTACACGCTGAGCCGCATCGGCCATGTACCCACCTACCAGGGACGCGGCCTGGCGCCCTGCAAGGTCAGTTGGCAGAACGAGGTGCGGCTGCGCTTCGCGATCAAGGACGTGCAGCCCGGCGAGCTGCGCCACCGCTGCCGGGAAGGTGGACTGGACGTGGTGTCGATCCGGCGCCTGCGGGTGGGTCGTGTCGCCCTGTCCAAGATGCCCGCCGGGCAGTGGCGCTACCTGCCGACCGGTACGCGCTTCTAGGCCGACTACGGCGGACGCATCCGCTGTCCGCAGGGGAGTCCGCAAGCGGGCACAGCGTGGAGCGGCTGCCCACGCGCGCGCCACGCCGCTTCACATGCCTGTGCACGCATGACGACTAGGCTGGCCGCAGGTTTTCCGAGGATCGGCCATGCGACTGCCCACCCTGTTGTGCGTCTTCCTGCTCACTGCCTGCGGTAGCGGTGCCGCTGCGCGTGGCGGCGATGCGCCCACCTGTGCCAGTGTTGCCGCCAAGCAGCGGGCTGCCGAGAACGTGGACGAAGCCTACGAAGAGATCCGCCAGCGCACGGTGACGTCGCCTACCGAAAAGAACCAGCAGAAGCTGTCGGAAGCCGCGACTGAATCGGCCGCCGCCAATGCAGCACTGGAGGCGGCGAAAGCCGAGCAGGCGGCCGGACGTTGTCCGCCGGATTAACTGCCTGGCGCAGTAGCGGCGATGCGGGTCGTGCGCGGCGCCGCATCTTCCACCGTCATCGCGGCGTCGCGCGATGTCGCGTCCTGATGGCAGATTGAGCAGTCGTGCACTTCGTGGACCGAGCCGAGCGCCGGTTCACAGCCTGACCGACCCTGGTCCGGGCCTTTGCCATTGCCATGCAACCAGGTGGCCAGCAGCACGACGGCCACGACGCACCACCCGAGGATGGATCGGGAGTTTGAATCAAGCGGCATGATGGAAAGCTCGTTGTGGCGAATCTGCGCCCGCGACTGCACGGGGTGTGCATGGGCTGGGGTCGACATGTGATATCGCCGCGCGTGCATCAATCCGGACAACGGCGGGCGCGATGGACCGACAGACGGAATCGCGGACAGGGTCCATTCACTGGCAGCCGCACTTTGCCGCATCGGGCGAGTCGCGTTTCACGGCACCGCTCTCGCGGACACCAGGCATGCCCCTGCCTATCCTTCGGGATCCATTCCTGCAGGCCGCCCATGACGCACGTTTCCACTTCCTACGCGATTGGCCAACGCTGGCGCTGCCTCGGGCGCCATGCCGCCGAAACGCCGGTACTGACCATCAACCGCATCGATCAGCATCCGCTGGGCGGCGAGATCCTGCACGTC
Source organism: Pseudoxanthomonas sp. LH2527 (assembly GCF_022539275.1). Classification (NCBI taxonomy): domain Bacteria; kingdom Pseudomonadati; phylum Pseudomonadota; class Gammaproteobacteria; order Lysobacterales; family Lysobacteraceae; genus Pseudoxanthomonas; species Pseudoxanthomonas sp. LH2527. The sequence goes on from NZ_JAKZBW010000017.1 coordinate 35,478, forward strand.
AGCGTCACCAATGCGCACATCCGCCACCCCGGCCTGCGCAATGGCGTCATCACCACCTTCGCCCACCTTCCGATCATCGGCCAGGTACTGGAGCGCAGCGATGCGGAACTGGTCGGCCAGGGCATGCCCGACCCCGCCTATCTGGACGGCTACCACCAATGGAAGCAGGCCTTCGACGCCGGTCATGCCGGGTCCTACGGCATACCGCTGGCCGAGATCCTGGATCTGATCGAAATGATGCTGGCCAAGCGCGATACCGGCCGCTGACGCTGCAGGGCACTCACGGGATCGCCGGTCGTGGTGCCGGTTTCGGTATGTCCGCCTTCGGTGCGCGACCGGAACCGATCATCGCCACCGCGCGCATTTCCACCACCGCCCCCGGCGCCAACAGCGCACTGGTACCCACGGCGCTCCACGCGGGGTAGTGCGTCGGGAAGAACGCGTGGTGGATCGGTGCGAAGCGGGCGAATTCGGCCTGGAAGCCCTGCGGGTCGGTGGGCCCGGTGTGGAAGGTGGTCAGTTCCACCACGTCGGCATAGGTGGCGCCCGCCTGCGCCAGTTGCTTGCCCAGCGCCTCGAACATGCGCCGCACTTTGTCTTCATAGGTGCCCGGGCCGGCCGCCGGAATGCCGGAGACGATCACCATGTCGCCCACCTTCACGACCGGCGTGTAGTGCCAGTCGTGGTAGGCGGCCTCGTGACCGGGCGGAGCGAAGTGCTCGCGCGTCGGCGCATCCTGCGCATGGATGACCGGTGCGGCCAGGCACAGCAGCAGGCAGGACGTCAGGCGGATCATGTCGGGCACCTCGGGTCGGAACCGCAGTCTTGCGCCACATGCTCCGCTCGCCATGTCCCATCCGTCACGTGGCCATGACGCCGGTCACCCTGCGCTGAATGCCGGGCGCAGTGAGCATCGGCCGCCGCATGCCTTGACGCTGCTTCGACGCGGCCTGCCGCAAGGTCGGCGCACTCCTTCTTTTCCGGAATCATCGAGTGAACATCGTCATGAAGACGGCATCGCATGTCCTTCCCGATCGCTTCACCTGGCTGCGCACGGATGTCGGCCACGACCTGTATGTGGACGACACGCTGATCGCCGAGATTCGCCCCGTCAACGCCGGCCTGATGTTGCGCGTGCGCGTGGACATGGGCGACATCGCCCCGTTCGAGATGGCGGTGCGCTGCGAGGAGCGCGCGATCGGCTGGGCCACACAATGGGCTAGGCAGCGCGCCGGCCTGTTGTGCCGCTACGCCGACCGCCGGCGTACTGCGGCGGCGCCCGCCGGGCTGGCGTTGGCCAGCTGAGCCGCGCTCACTTTGCGGAAGCAGGGTCCTGTGCCAGTCCCTGCAGGAAAGCGACGCTGCGCTCCATGGCCTGGCGCCCCGCTTCGTTGTCCAGGTTGAACTGGTATTCGTGCGGAAGTGCAGGCGTGTAGTCCTTCGGAAAGAACAGCGCATCCACCTTCACCCCCTTCGCTTCGAGCGCAGCAGCGAGCGTGCGCGAATGCGGCTCCAGCGGATCGGCATTGCCTGCACTGATGAAGGAAGGAGGAAACGCGGGGGTGACATGGCGCGCAACCGAGAATGCATCCAGCCGCGGCTCGTCGTGGAAATCCTTGCGGCCGAGATAGGACCACAGCACGGTGCGCATGAAGGCGGCGAAGGGGCTGTCCCACTGCACCAGGCCCGCATCGTACGGACCACAGAACAGCACCGTGCCGGCGAGCTGACCGGGTTGCAGTGCGGGCACCAGGCCGACACGCTCCGCGTGAGCTGGCGAGGTGGTGGCATTGGCCACTTCGGCCGCGATCTGTGCACCCGCCGAATCCCCGGCCAGGACGATGCGGTTGCCGTCGATGTTCAGTTCACCAGCGTGTGCCTGCAGGTAGGCGAGCGCGCCATTGATCTGACGCGCAGGCGTGGGCCAGGTCGCCCCGGGCGCAATGGCGTAGTCCACATTGACCACCACGAAGCCGCGCGCGGCCAGGATGCGCAGGTAATTGGCGATGTCGCCGCGGCGCCCGGAAACGAACCCGCCGCCATGTATCCAGACGACCGTGGTCAATCGCTGCGCACTGCCCTGCACCTGCGCGGGAAAGTAGACGTCCAGCAGCGCATCCGGGTCCGCCGCGTCATACGCAAGGCCGCGCCGCTCGGTGACGCCCGGCGGCAGGTGCTTGCGCAGGGCGTCGGAGGCCTCGGCCGCGCCCTTGTCGAACGCCCAGCGGATCAGCAGGACGGACGGCCACGGACTCAGCTGGAACGCCGCCCAGGTGCCGGCCCCCAGCACCGTCAGCCCAAGCAGCACGCGCAGCGCCCAGCGACGCCCTGTTCCGCCCCGCCTCGCCGTCGCCATCGCCGCCTCCCTCGCCCAGGAGCCTCTGTGCGTTGGTGGGTTTTACACCCGGCGCCCGGCAAAAGAAAAGCCACCGGGCCGGAGAGTGGCCCGATGGCTTGGAGGATGCGCGCCGCCCTCTCTCCGGCGCGCACCACACTCAGTGGCCGCTGCTGGCGGCGAGCTTGTCCAGGTCGATGCCCTGCTTGCGCAACGTGCGGGTGGCCGCGATGGCGTAGAACGCCAGGTAGGCGAAACACACCACGCCGACGATGAAGCTGAAATGCACGCCCACCTGATCCGCCAGTGCGCCCTGCGCAAGGCTGACAAAGCCGCCGCCCATGATCATCATGATCAGCAGGCTGCTGCCTTGGTTGGTCTTGTTGCCCAGGCCGGTGATGGCCAGCGCAAAGATGCACGGCCACATCGTGCTGCAGAACAGACCCACGCTGATGAACGCCACCACGCTTGTCCAGCCGGTGGTGAACATGCCGATCAGCAGCGCGGCAATGCCGCAGATGGCGAAGTACAGCAGCATGCGCGCCGGGTTGCCCTTGCTCGCCAGCGTGGCCAGGATCATCAGCACGATGACGGCGGCGTAGCCGAAGAACTGCGAGACCTCATGCTTCATGATCGCGTTGACGGCCAGGAACACGCCGAACGCGACGTACGGCAGCAGCAGCGTCAGCCAGCGCTTGGCACCGGAACCGACGTTGAACGCTCCGGCCGCGCCGCCCCAGCGGCCGATCATCAGGCTGGCCCAGTACAGCGACACGAACGGCGCGATCTGCGAAGTCTCCAGGCCCAAGCCCTCAGGCGATTCCAGGTAGGCCGGCAGGTTGCTGATGGTCGACACTTCCACGCCCACGTACACGAAGATGGCAATCATGCCCAGCACCAGCTGCGGATAGCCCAGTGCCGACTTCTTGTGGATGAGCTTGCTGGTGTCCTGCGCTTCCGACTCCGAAAGCTTCTCCAGGTCGATGTGATTAGGCACCGAAGAGAACTTCAGGAAGATCGCCACCAGAATGAAGGCCACGCCCAGCACCAGGTACGGCGTCTTGACGCTTTCGATGCTGGCTTCGGTGCCGCCCGACAGCACGCTGCCGAAGATCGCCACGCTGACCAGCAGCGGGCCGATGGTGGTGCCGAAGTTGTTGATGCCGCCGGCCAGCGTCAGCCGCTGCGCACCGGTCTTGGGATCACCGATGACAATGGCCAGCGGGTTGGCCGCGATCTGCTGCAGCGAGAAACCGAGGCCGACGATGAAGAGTCCCGACAGCATCAGGCCGAAGGAACCGCTGTTGGCGGCCGGGTAGAACAGCAGCGTGCCGAGCGCGGAGATCACCAGGCCCAGGCAGATGCCGTTCTTGTAGCCGATCTTGTTGAGCAGATCGAGACCGATGATCTTGGAGACCGCCACATAGATCAGCGACCCCACGGTATAGGCCACGTAGAAGGCCACGGCGACGTACTGGCTCTGCGCCTGCGTCAGGTTGAAGGCTTTCTTGAACACCGGGATCAGGATGTCGTTGCTGGCGGCAACGAAACCCCAGAAGAAGAACACGGTGATCAGCACGCCGAACTGCGACCATCGGGTCGTTTGGGTGGTCATGGATTGGTATGCCTGCTGGTATGGAATCCGGACGGAGCGGCCAGCCTACGGAGCCGCCGCGCGATTGCAACTTGCACTGCGTCAGCGCCCCGCGGTGTCGCCACGGGGCGCCGGTAAACCCTGGCTACTGCGCGCACCTCACCGCGTCGGGCGCATCGGCCGCGCCGGCCACCACCTGGATGTTGGTGAAGGCGGCGGCAAACGGCGTATCAGCGGTGATGCTGAAAGGCGTATCCACGCCACTCAGATCGGCGCCCAGCTTGCCGAAGCAGACCAGCGGCACCTTGACCGTCTGCTTCCTGCCGACAGCGTCGCCGGAGAACGTCGCGGTCAGATCCAGGCTGGCGCCGCAGTTCGCCCCGCAGCCGACGGTGAACTGCACCGGCCTGGTGGGCGCCTGCCTGACGATCACGTCGAACTGCACGGCACCGCGGGCGGCCGCCATCGAGGTGAGGTTGTTCTTCGACGGGTTTCGCGCGAAGAAGCGCGCCGGTGCCAGCCAGGTCACTTCCTTGGCGTCCTGCTGCGTGTTGACCTGCACCGTGGCGACCTGCAGCGCGGGCTTGGCCTGCGGCCAGCGCTGGATGGCGTTCATGTCCGAACCCACCGCCTGCTCTTCGCTGCCAGCGGCCATCTGCAACGTGAAAGGCGCGATATCGGACTGGTTGAACACGCCCATCGCGGTGGCGTCACCGCAGCTGGCCGTCGCATCTTCCGGCAACTTGCCGACGTTGCTGCGGTCGCCATAGCGCAGGCCGGTGTCCAGCGAGAACTGCGGCGTGCTGTCGGCCTTCGGACAGGCGACGGCCGGCCATGGGAAGGTCAGCTTGCCGCGGAAATCGTGCGCCGGCTTGCCATCGATACCGGCCACCAGCACGTCGGTGACGCCCTTGCCTTCCGTGCCCGGCAGCCAGGCAGCGACGAAGCTGCTGGACAGGTTGATCAGGTCGTTGGCGTACAGCGGGCGACCGGACAGGAACACGGTGACGACCGGCTTGCCGGTGGCGGCCGCCGCCTTCAGCGTGGCCAGGTCTTCCGGGTGGCGACGGCTGTGCGCCACGGTGTCGGACGGCACGATATCGCCGTTGGTTTCCGCATACGGGGTTTCGCCGATCGCGGCGACGATGACGTCATAACTGGCCGGATCCACGCCCTCGGCACTGTCGCGCAGCTGCACGTTCGCCTCGCCCAGCTGCTCGCGCAGGCCGGCGGCGATGCTGTCGGCGTTGGGGAAGTCGGCGTTGGTGTTGTCGGTGCCCTGCCAGGTCAGCGACCAGCCGCCGGTCTGGTTGGAAATGCTGTCGGCGCTCTTGCCGACCAGCAGCACGCGCTGCCCCCTCTTCAGTGGCAGTGCGCCACCGTCGTTCTTGAGCAGCACCAGCGATTCGCGCGCCGCGCGGCGTGCCAGGTCGCGATGCACCAATGCCTCCGGCTTGCCCGCATGCTGGCTGGCCGACGGCTTGTGTTCCCACAGACCGGCGCGCAGCTTGACGCGCAGGATGCGCATGACCGCGTCGTCGATGCGGGCCTGCGGAATTTCGCCGGACTTCACCTGGGCGATCGTGTTGGTGATGAAGGACTTCCACTTGTCCGGCACCATCACCATGTCGATGCCGGCATTGATCGCCTGCGCACAGTTGTCGTCGCTGCAACCGGCGACCTGGCCGATGCCGTTCCAGTCGGAGACGACAAAGCCGTCGAAGCCCATCTTCTCCTTCAGCGCGACCGTCAGCAGGTCGCGCGTGCCGTGCATCTTGCCGTAGTCCTTGGCGGCGGCCACGTCATTCCAGCTGTTGAACGACGCCATGACCGTCTGCACGCCGGCTTCGATCGCGCCGTAGTAGCCCTGGCCGTGGACGTTGATCATCTGCGACTGCGTGACCGTGGCGTTGCCCTGGTCCTTGCCGCCGTCGGTGGCGCCGTCGCCGATGAAGTGCTTGGCGGTGGCGACGACGTTGCCGTCCTTGTCCAGCAGGCCCTGCATGCCCTTGACGTAGGCGGCGGCGTACTCGCGGATCAGCGCCGGCTGCGAGGAATAGCTCTCGTAGGTGCGGCCCCAGCGCGCGTCCTGCGCCACGGCGACCGTGGGTGCGAAGGTCCACGACACGCCGGTGGCGCGGGTGGACTGGCCGGTGGCTTCGGCGATGCGCTCGATCAGTTCGACGTCGTGCGCGGCACCCAGGCCGATGTTGTGCGGGAAGATCGTCGCGCCGTAGACATTGCTGTGCCCATGCACGGCGTCCGTGCCCCATATCACCGGCACCGGTATCTTCGCATCGGTGGACATCGACGCGTCGTAGTAGGCATCGGCCAGCCTGACCCAGTCCTCGACCTTGGCGCGCTTGTTCATCGCCGGCCAGGAACCGCCACCGTTGAGCACCGAACCGATGTAGTACGTGCGCACCTCGGCCGGCGTGATCGACTTGATCTCCGGCTGCACCATCTGGCCGATCTTCTGTTCCAGCGTCATGCTGGCGAGGATCTCCGCGGCGCGCGCTTCGACGGCAGGATCCCGCGCGAAGCTGCTCTTCAGCGCCGGCCAGTCCTTCAGTTCGGCGGCATCGCGCGTGGCCGCAGCGGCGGGCGCCAGTTCGGGTTCCTTCTGGGCGCTACACGACAGGCAGGCCAGCAGGCTGGCCCCCAGCAGGGTCACTCGGATCGGATTCACTCACTTCTCCCTTTGGATGACGGCGCACTTCGCATCTTTGCGAAGCACGCCTGATGGATGCCGGGCGCATGCATCGTCCACGCGCGCTCCGGCACCGACAAAGACCTTCTGGAACCCCTCGGCCCGGGTCGGCGGCACCGACAACCGCGTGCAGACCTCCGTGGCCCCACTCGGTTGACAGCGCTGTCATATCCAAGCCACGGAAGGGTGTCAACCAAAATCCCGTTCCAGGCGCCGCGTCGGCGAGGCAAGTGGCGGATTGGCGGGATCGAGGCTCACCGCGATCTTCCGGATTCGCTGCATCGCAACATCCTCCTGCGTGACGATTCCGCCTCCGGCGCACCATCCCGCTCGCCATACGCCGTAGTATCCTGCCGCATCCCCTATGGAGCGGCGGCATGATGCGACGTACTTCCCTGCTGGCACTTCTCGCGGCGACGGCCCTGCTGGCCGGTTGCGGCGATGGCATGGTCCGGCGGGTCTCCGATCCCGCGGTGAGCGTGCAGCAGCTGACCGTGAAGGCCGATGGCCAGTGGGCGGTGGACCTGCGCCTGCAGAACTACAGCAGCATCCCGATGCGCTTCGACACCGTGGAGGTCGACGTGCAGGTCGGCGAGCAGGAGGCCGGCAAGCTGCGCGCCTCGCCCGGCCTGTCGGTCGGCCCGGAGTCGGCGGACGTGGTCACGGTCGCCTTCTCGCCCACCAGCGCCGGCCGCATCGCGGTGGCGGATGCGCTCGCCAGCCGCCGCACCCTGCCGTACACGTTGAAGGGCAGCGCCGGGGCGACGCCGGAAGAAGCCAAGCAGCGCACCTTCGACATCGACACCCGCAACACCCTCAACCCCGTCCCCGGCCTGGACGGCGTGCTGCGCTGAGCGCGGCGCCTCCCCTCATCCGCGATTCCGAGAACCCGCATGCCCGCGTCCTACAAAGCCCCCCTGACCGATCTCCGCTTCGCCCTGTACGACGTGCTGGGCGTCGAAGCCTTGTTCCAGCGCCTCGGCTACACCGAGGCCACCCGCGACATCCTCGATGCCGTACTCGACGAGGCGGCGCGCTTCACCGAAACCGTGCTCGCCCCCCTCAACAGCGTGGGCGACGAGATCGGCAGCCAGCTTGACAAGGCGACCGGCGAGGTCACCACGCCGCCCGGCTTCAAGGCCGCGTATGCGCAGTTCGTGGAAGGCGGCTGGACCGGCCTGACCTCGTCGCCGGACTTCGGCGGCCAGGGCCTGCCGCACACCATGGGCGTGCCGCTCAACGAACTGGTCAATGCCAGCAACCTGGCCTGGGGCAACTTCCCGCTGCTGTCGCATGGCGCGGTGGAAGCGCTCAAGCACCATGGCGAGGCCTGGCAGCAGGAGGTCTTCCTCAAGCCGCTGGTCGATGGCCGCTGGACCGGCACCATGTGCCTGACCGAACCGCATTGCGGCACCGACCTCGGCCTGCTGAAGACCAAGGCCGAGCCGAATGCCGACGGCAGCTACGCCATCACCGGCACCAAGATCTTCATCACCGCCGGCGAGCACGACCTGACCGACAACATCGTGCACCTGGTACTGGCCAAACTGCCCGACGCGCCGCCCGGCGCGAAGGGCATCTCGCTGTTCGTCACGCCGAAGTTCAAGGTCGCCCGCGATGGCACGGTGGGTGAGCGCAACGCGCTGGCCTGCGGCTCGATCGAGCACAAAATGGGCATCAAGGCCTCCGTCACCTGCGTGATGAACTTCGACGGCGCGGAGGGCTACCTGGTCGGCCAGCCGCACAAGGGCCTGCAGGCGATGTTCACCATGATGAATACCGCACGCCTCGGCGTGGGCCTGCAGGGCGTGGGCCTGAGCGAGCGCGCCTACCAGAACGCGCTGCGTTACGCGCGCGAGCGCCTGCAGACGCGCTCACTGAGCGGTCCGAAGTACCCCGACAAACCGGCCGACCCGATCATCGTGCATCCCGACGTGCGCCGCATGCTGCTGACGATGAAGTCGCTGATCGAAGGCAGCCGCCTGCTGGCGCTGCATGCGGGCAGCCTGATCGACGTGGCCACCCACGCCGAGGATCCTGCCGAACGCGAGCGCGCCGACACGCTGGTCAGTTTCCTCACGCCGATCTCGAAGGCGTGCCAGACCGAATGGGGCATCGAGAACACGTACCACGCGCTGCAGTGCTTCGGCGGCCATGGCTACATCCACGAGCACGGCATGGAACAGCTCGCGCGCGATGCCCGCATCACCACGCTGTACGAAGGCACCACCGGCATCCAGGCGCTCGACCTGATGGGCCGCAAGACCGCCGCCACGCAAGCCGCCGGTTTGAAGCTGTTCCTGGCCGACGTGCATGCATTCGTGCAGCAGCACAAGGACGATGCGTCGATGACCGAATTCGTCGACCCGCTGCAGCAGAAGGCGGCCGAGTGGGCCGGGCTGACCAAGAACATCCTGCAGCGCGCGGCGGCCAACCCCGAGGAAATCGGCGCGGCCAGCACGGACTACCTGTTCTACGCCGGCTACGTGGTGCTGGCCTACTGGTGGGCGCGCAGCGTGGCCGCCGCCGATGCCTCGTCGCATGGCGAGTCCTTCAAGCAGGCCAAGCGCGAAACCGCGCGCTTCTACTTCGCCCGCATCCTGCCGCGCACGCTGGCCCATGCCGCCGCCATCGAATCCGGCGCGGACACGCTGATGGCGATGGACGAGGCGCGCTTCGGCGAGGCGTAATCCGGTACCGGAGGAGTGCGGGCAGCGCGCTCCTCCGGTGAAAAGCCACACGCGATACACATTTCGTCAACATTTGGGTATAACCTGCTTCTCCATGGAAGCAGACAGAGCTCAGCTTCACCTGGTCCAGACCGGTTCCCGCCTTTCACCGGTCCCGTCGCCGTCGTCTCCCCGTCCCCACCCCGCCGCCCTGCGACTGCTGTCGCTGGATGCACATGGGCGCGTGCTCGACTGGATCAACTGGCAGGATGCGACCTGCCTGTACGCGCGTGGCGCAGTCGCCTGGACACTCGGCGATCCCTGCCTGCACGTGCACGGCGGCGTCTCGCGGCTGACCGGCGAACAGAGCCTGATCGAACTGCACCCCATCGTGGCCTCGCGCGGCCATGCCCGGGCGCATGCGCTGTCGCCCACGCCGACGCTCACCAACACCGCGCTGTTCGCCCGCGACGCGCACCTGTGCCTGTACTGCGGCCACGAGTACTCGCGCCCGCACCTGACCCGCGACCACGTGCTGCCGCTGTCCAAGGGCGGCAAGGACATCTGGGAGAACGTGGTGACGGCCTGCTTCCACTGCAATTCGCGCAAGAGCAACCGCACCCCGCAGCAGGCCCACATGCCGCTGCTCGCCGTCCCGTACCGGCCCAGCTGGATCGAACACCTGATCCTGTCCAACCGCAACATCCTGGCCGACCAGATGGCATTCCTGAAAGCCCAGCTGCCGAAGAAGTCCAAGCTCTCGGCCTGACCCGGGCCACGTCCCTTCACGCCGTTCCTGAACCGCCCCGGCCTACCCCACGCCGGCTTCACGCGCTTGCTTGCCCCGCTTCACATCGGGGGGGGACAATGACGGCCTAGAACACGCCTGCCGCCAATGATCGCCCCCGACCGCTATCCCCGTCTCTCTCGCATCCATCTCCCGGCCGACCTGCGCCAGTTCGACGAAGCCGAGCTGCCCGCCATCGCCGAGGAGCTGCGGGGCTATCTGATCGAGTCGGTCGGCAGGAGCGGCGGGCATTTCGGCGCGGGCCTGGGCGTGATCGAACTGACGGTCGCGCTGCACTACCTGTTCGACACTCCGCGCGACCGGCTGGTATGGGACGTCGGCCACCAGACCTACCCCCACAAGATCCTGACCGGCCGTGGCGACACCATTCACACGGTGAAGCAGAAGGACGGTGTGGCGCCGTTCCCGAAGCGCGAGGAGAGCGAGTACGACACCTTCGGCGTCGGTCACTCGTCCACGTCGATCTCCGCCGCGCTCGGCATGGCGATTGCGCTGCAGCAGCAGGGCGACGACCGCAAGGTGGTCGCGGTGATCGGCGATGGTGCGATGACCGCGGGCATGGCGTTCGAGGCGCTGAACCATGCCGGTGGCATGGAGCCGGAGCCGAACCTGCTGGTGATCCTCAACGACAACCAGATGTCGATCTCCGAGAACGTCGGCGGCCTGACCAAGATGCTCGGCCGGCTGAGCAGCAGCCGCACGCTCAACGCGCTGCGAGAGAGCGGCAAGAAACTGCTGGGCGACAAGAAGAAGCCGCCGGCGCGCTTCATGCGGCGCTGGGAAGAACACTGGAAAGGCATGTTCGTGCCGTCCACGCTGTTCGAGCAGATGGGCTTCCACTACACCGGCCCGATCGACGGCCATGATGTGGAGGCGCTGGTCGGCGCCCTGAAGACGCTCAAGACGCTGAAGGGTCCGCAGCTGCTCCACATCCTGACCACCAAGGGCAAGGGCTACGAGCTGGCCGAGGGCGACCAGATCGGTTACCACGCCGTCGGCCCGTTCGATCCCGAGAAGGGCCTGGTCAGCAAGGGCGGCGCCAAGAAGCCCACCTACACCGACATTTTCAGCGACTGGCTGTGCGACATGGCCGCCGCCGAGCCGAAGCTGCTGGGCATCACCCCGGCAATGCGCGAAGGCTCAGGCCTGGTGCGCTTCAGCAAGGAGTATCCGCAACGCTACTTCGACGTCGCGATCGCCGAGCAGCACGCGGTGACGCTGGCGGCGGGCATGGCCTGCGAAGGCAGCAAGCCGGTGGTGGCGATCTACTCGACCTTCCTGCAGCGCGGCTACGACCAGCTGGTGCACGACGTGGCGATCCAGAAGCTCGACGTGCTGTTCGCCATCGACCGCGGTGGCGTGGTCGGACCCGACGGCGCCACCCACGCCGGCAACCTCGACCTGAGCTACCTGCGCTGCGTGCCGCACATGGTGGTGATGGCGCCGGCCGACGAAAACGAATGCCGGCAGATGCTGAGCACCGGTTACCACTTCAACGGCCCGGCCGCCGTGCGTTATCCGCGCGGCACCGGCCCCGGCGTGGCGTTGCAGTCGACGCTGGACACGCTGCCGATCGGCAAGGCGGACCTGCGCGTGCGCGGCAACCGCGTGGCGCTGCTCGCGTTCGGCTCCACCGTCGCGGCCGCCGAGCAGGTGGGCCGCGAGCTGGGCCTGACCGTGGTGAACATGCGCTTCGTTAAGCCGCTGGACCGCGACCTGCTGCTCGAACTGGCGAAGACGCACCAGGGCTTCGTCACCATCGAGGACAACGTGGTGATGGGCGGTGCGGGCTCGGGTGTGGCCGAACTGTTCAACGAGGAAGGTCTGGTCATGCCGGTGTTGCACCTGGGCCTGCCGGACGAGTTCCAGCACCATGCCAGCCGCGAAGACCTGCTGGCGGAAGCCGGTATCGATGCGGCCGGCATTCGTGCCGGCGTGCTCAAGCGCTGGCCTGCGCTGGCGGCGCTGCAGGCGAAGACCGCCGCGGGCTGATCGCTGCGGCGGGTGGCCGGATCACTCCGGCGCTTCCACCTCGTAACCCCGGGCCTGCAGCGCGGCCAGGTAACCATCGGACTTGACCAGTTGCCAGACGGGCAACGTGGCGAAGGTGATCCGGTTCTTCTTCAGCGCGCCCTCCGCGATCTCCAGCCAGCGGGCCTGCATCCGGCCTTCGACGTCAGCGATGCCACGCTTGCGCGCGGTCTCGGTGTCGAACCACGCCGACGCGCAGGTCTGCTGCCAGTCCTGGCGGGCACCCGAGCGCAGCGCCGACCAGTCGCCCACGGCCCAGGCGTTCGCGCGCGCCGCCACCAGCGGTAGGTCGCGCTCGATGACGTCCAGTGTCTTGCCGAAGCAGGCCAGGTCGCCTGGCTTGAGGGTTTCCTTGCGGAAGTCCGCCAGCGCCGCACGCGGATCGTCCAGGGTGAGCTTCAGCAGCGTGGGCGTGCGCTTCATCTTGCGCTGCTTCAGGGCCGCGTTGATCACCGGATCGATCACGCCCCCTTCGCGCAGGCCGGCGTCCGACAGCGCCTCGACATAGAGTTGGTAGGCCGCGATCAGCGGGCGTTTCTTCTCGATGCCGCCATCGCGTCCCAGGTGACGCTGCTTGAGCACGCTCCAGCGCTGGTAAAGGTCGGCCGGCAGGACCTCGACCAGCTTCTGCCCATCCGGGTTCTTCGAGGCCTTCAACGCGGAGGGCAGCAGCGTCAGTCCGCGGAAGAATCCCACGTCGGCGTCGACGGTGATGCCGGGCGAGGCGAGCACTTCGTCGGCCAGCCCCAGCACCTGATCGACCTCGTCCGATCGCCAGCGGATGTTCTTCGGCAACGGCGACTGGGTGCCCAGAATGTAGAGCAGATGATCGCCATGCCGCACTTTCCACAGACCGGGACCGGGCTGCACACCGGCCACCACCACGGCCTCCATGTCGATCACGCCCTCTTCAGCGACCGCCGGTGCCGTGGACACGTCCTGCGCATCCGCAGGCAGGGAAAGGATCAGCAGGGATGCCCACAGCATCCCCAAGAACGAACGGCGCATCCCGGACACTCGGTGTGGAAGGATCGCGGAAGTGTGCCCGTGCGCGGGCGTTACGGCGCGCATGGCCGCGCCGCCATGGGGCGATCGGTTCAGGCGACCTTGCCGCCCGCTTCGCGCAATGTGCGCGCGACATCGCTGCCGCTCTGCATCAGCTCGAAGCCCTGCCAGCTGAAGCCGGGCGAGACCGAGCAGTCGACCAGCGTGAAGCCGCCCAGCGAACGCGCGCTCTGCCAGACACCGGCAGGCACCACCTGGTTCGATTGCCCGCCGCGTGCGGAGGTGTCCAGCTGCACGCGCGTGAGCGTGCGCTGCTCCGGATCGAACATCGACAGCTCCAGCGGGCTGCCGTCGTGCCAGTCCCAGACCTCGGTCGCGTCGACGCGATGCCAGCGCGTCACCACGCCCTCAGGCAGCAGGAACTTGATCGCGGTCAGCGCGGGCCGCTCTATCCCGTTGACCTCGGTGCGCTTGGCCGACTCGTAGACGCGACGGAAATACCCGCCTTCCGGATGCGGCGCCAGTTGCAGCTCGCGGACCAGCGCATCGGTAATCGGATTCATCGGGTTTCCTGTACGTGCCGCCGGAGATTATGGATCGTCGCCATTGGCGTACGACGGGCACAAAAAAGCCCACGCATCGGCGCAGGCTTGATGTCGAACCGCGATTGGTCGGGACGGCCGGATTTGAACCGACGACCCTCTGCCCCCCAGGCAGATGCGCTACCAGGCTGCGCTACGCCCCGAATCTCGCGGTTCGGCCCGCCTTGCGACGGGCCGCGCATTATAGCCGGAATTCCTCGGCGACTCCCAGCAGGAGCGCCGTGGCATATCAACGGCGGAGCAACTGGAGGATTTCCTCCAGCTCCATCCGCACCTGGCGCACGATCTGCGCGCTCATCGCCGATTCCTGCTTGGCGCCCTCGCCTTCCAGGCGCAGGCGGGCACCACCGATGGTGTAGCCCTGTTCGTACAGCAGGCCGCGGATCTGCCGCACCATCAGCACGTCATGGCGCTGGTAGTAGCGGCGGTTGCCGCGGCGCTTGGCCGGTTCCAGGCTGGGAAACTCGGTCTCCCAGTACCGCAGCACGTGCGGCTTCACGTCGCACAGCTCGCTCACCTCACCGATGGTGAAGTAGCGCTTTGCCGGAATCGGCGGAAGCTCGCGGTTACTGCCCGGATCCAGCATATGTTTCCACCCGCTCCTTGAGTTTCTGGCCCGGCCGGAAGGTCACCACCGTCCGTGCCGAGATCGGGATTTCCTCACCGGTCTTCGGATTGCGGCCGGGGCGCTGGTTCTTGCGCCGCAGGTCGAAATTGCCGAACCCGGACAGCTTCACCTGCCGGCCCTGCTCCAGGGCCTCGCGCAGCACGTCGAAGTAGGCGTCGACGAATTCCTTCGCCTCGCGCTTGTTCAGGCCGACCTCGTCGAACAGACGTTCGGCCATCTCCGCCTTCGTCAATGCCATGGATTACTGCATCCCCATTGCGGCCGTCACCGGCCGTGCCACTGTCTTCATACCGATCATCCGCGGATCTTCGCGCCGTGCGCTGCCTCGATCGCGGCCACGACGGCAGCCACGACCTGCGCTACCTCGACCTCGGTGAGAGTGCGTGAGTTGTCCTGCAAAATCAAGCCCATAGCGAGACTCTTTTGACCGGATTCGACCCCCTGCCCGACATAGCGGTCGAACAGCTGGACATCACGCAGCAGCGGGCCCGCGGCGTCCCTGGCGGTCGCGGCGAGGGCCGCCCAGGAGACCTCTTCGGCCACGACGAACGCGAGGTCCCGGCGGACGGACGGATAGCGGGACAACTCCGTCGCGCGCGGCAGTGCGCGGGCACTCAACGGCACCAGTTCCAGTTCGAAGGCGAATACATCGGCGTCCAGGTCCAGCGCGCGTTGCAGGCGCGGATGCAGTTGCCCGATCCAGCCGATGCAGGTGCCATCGCGGTAGACGTCGGCCGAACGCCCCGGGTGGGCATGGGCGGCGCGCGAGGGGCGGAACTCGAGAACGGCGCCGGCCAATGCCGCCACGCTTTCCAGATCGCCCTTGAGATCGTGGAAATCGGCCTTGCGCAACGGCACGCCCCACTGCTCGGCGACCGCGTCGCCGGTGATCGCGGCGGCGAGCCGCAATGACTCGACGGGCGCTTCGCCGGCCTGCGCCGGCGCATGGAACACATTGCCGATCTCGAACAGGCGCACGCGACCGGCCTGGCGCGCAGCATTGCGCTGCAGCGCCGCCACCACGCCGGGCAGCAGGCCGGTGCGCATGATCGCCAGCTCGGCGCTCAGCGGATTCGCCAACGGCACCGCGCCCTCGGCCGCTCCCCAGAGCGCAAGCCACTTGGCATCGACGAAGGCGAAGTTGACCGTCTCGAAGTAGTCGCGTGCCGCCAGTTGGCGGCGCACCTCACCGGGTTCGACGCGGGTCTCGCTCGGCGATGCGATGCGGGTGGCGCCGCCCGGCAAGGTGGTGGGCACGCGGTCGTAACCGTGGATGCGCGCCAGTTCCTCGATCAGGTCTTCCTCGATGGCGATATCGAACCGCCGGCTCGGCGCGACCACGCTCCAGCCCTCGGCGACCGCGGCGGCCTGCAGGCCCAGCGCGCGCAGGATGCGTTCGATCTCGGCGTCGGGAATCTCCACGCCCAGCACACGCGCCACGCGGGCGCGACGCAGCAGGATGGCGGTCGGCCTGGGCAGATGCTCGGGCAGCACCGCCTCGGTGGTCGGGCCGGGCACGCCGCCGGCGATCTCGAGGATCAGGCGGGTGGCGTACTCCACCGCGATGCGCGGCAGCTCCGGATCGACGCCACGCTCGAAGCGATGGCCGGCATCGGTGTGCAGGCCCAGCTTGCGGCTGCGCCCGATGATGGCGGAGGGAATCCAGTGCGCGGCTTCCAGGAAGACGTTGCGCGTGGCGTCGGTGACGCGCGTATCCAGCCCGCCCATGATGCCGCCCAGTGCCACGGCGCGCGCGGCGCGGCCGCCGCGGTCATCCGACACGACCAGGAAATCGTCATCGAGCGCCACGGTACGACCATCCAGCAGCGCGACGGTTTCATCCTTGCGCGCAGGACGCACGACGATGCCACCCTCCAGCGCATCCTTGTCGAAGGCATGCATCGGCTGGCCGAGTTCCAGCATCACGTACTGGGTCACGTCGACCAGGAAACTGATCGGGCGCACCCCACTGCGGCGCAGGCGTTCGGCCATCCACACCGGCGACGGCACGGTGGCGTCGACGCCCTCGATCACGCGGCCCACGAACCGCGGCACGCGTGCACCGGCCTCCAGTTCGACGGCCAGCGCGACCGGGCTCTGCGCCGGCACGGGCGCGGCGTCGAACGGCTTCACTTCGCTGCCCAGCGCAGCGGCCACATCGTAGGCGATGCCGCGCACGCTGAAGCAGTCGGCGCGGTTGGGCGTCAACTTGATCTCGATGCTGGCGTCAGGCAGTTGCAGATAGTCGGCGACCGCCGTGCCGACCGGCGCATTGGCCGGCAGCTCCAGCAGACCGGAGGCATCGGCGTCGATGCCCAGCTCCTTGGCCGAGCACAGCATGCCGTTGGACTCCACGCCGCGCAGCTTGGCCGCCTTGATGGCGATGCCGCCCACCTTGGCACCCACCATGGCGAGCGGCGCGATCAGGCCGGGACGCGCGTTGGGCGCACCGCAGACGATCTGCAGCAGCTCACCCTGCCCCGCATCCACCTGACAAACCTGCAGGCGATCGGCTTCGGGATGCCTGGCGCATTCGACGATGCGCGCCACCACCACGTTGGCCAGGCCATCGCCCAGCGCGGTGACCTCTTCGACCTCCAGACCGATCGCGGTGAGCGTCGCAGACAGTTCGTCGCGGGTGGCCTGGGCGGGGACGTGGCTGCGTAGCCAGTTTTCGGAAAATTTCATTTTTTGAAATTTCGGGAATAGGGAATGGGGAATGGAGAATCGTCAAGCAGCTTGGCGCGTGGTGATCGGCATGGAGTGGAAGGGCGCTTTTGCCGATTCCCCATTCTCCATTCCCGATTCCCGGCCCTCAGGCGAACTGCCTGAGGAACCGCACATCGTTCTCGAAGAACGCGCGCAGGTCGTTGACGCCGTAGCGGAGCATCGCGAAGCGCTCCACGCCCAGGCCGAAGGCGAAGCCGGTGTAGCGCTCCGGGTCGATGCCGCAGTTGCGCAGCACGTTCGGATGGACCATGCCGCAGCCCAGCACTTCCAGCCAGCGGGTGCTGCCGTCGGGCTGCTGCCAGGCGATGTCGACTTCGGCACCCGGCTCGACGAACGGGAAGTAGCTGGGGCGGAAGCGCATCTCGAAATCGCGCTCGAAGAACGCGCGCACGAACTCGGCCAGCGTGCCCTTCAGATCGGCGAAGGTCGAATGCTCGTCCACCAGCAGGCCTTCGACCTGGTGGAACATCGGCGAATGCGTCTGGTCGCTGTCGCTGCGGTACACCTTGCCGGCGGCGATCATGCGCAGTGGCGGCTGGTGGGCGTCCATGTAGCGCACCTGCACACCGGAGGTGTGCGTGCGCAGCAGGCGGCCGTCGCCGAAGTAGAACGTGTCGTGCATGGCGCGCGCCGGGTGGTGCGGCGGGAAGTTCAGCGCCTCGAAATTGTGGCGGTCGTCCTCGATTTCGGGACCGTCGGCCAGTTCGTAGCCCAGCCGCCCGAAGATCTCGGCGATGCGCTCCAGCGTGCGACTGATCGGATGCAGGCCACCACGTGCGCCGCTGCGACCAGGCAGGGTGACGTCGATGGTTTCGCCGGCCAGGCGCGTGTCGAGCGCTGCGTCTTCCAGCACGGACTTGCGCGCCGACAGTGCGTCGCCGATGGCGTCGCGTGCGCGATTGATGGCTTCGCCGACGGCCTTGCGCTGGTCGGCCGGCAGTGCGCCCAGTTGCTTCAGCTGCGAGGTCACGCTGCCGCTCTTGCCGAGCAGGGCGACGCGCAACTGCTCCACCACCTCGGGCGACTGCGCGGCGGCGATGTCGGCCAGCGCCTGGGTGGACAGGGATTCGATATCGCTCATTTCTTGATCGGGCCTCGTGTCGTCATCCCGGCGAAAGCCGGGATCCATTCTGCCGTTGCATCTGCTTCGCGTTTGGCGGCCTTGCGCACGAAGATCAAGATGGATTCCGGCTTTCGCCGGAATGACGGCAACCCACAAAAAACAATGGGGAAGGACTCGCGCCCTTCCCCACGTGTTGCCGGCGATGGATTGCCGGCGTGCTTTACGGTGGAGACGCGGCTTACGCCGCGAGTGCGCCCTTCGCCTTCTCAGCCAGGGCCGCAAAACCGGTCGCGTCGTGCACGGCGATGTCCGCCAGCACCTTGCGGTCCAGGGTGATGCCAGCCTTCAGCAGGCCGTTCATGAAACGGCTGTAGCTCAGGCCGTTGATGCGGGCCGCCGCGTTGATGCGGGTGATCCACAGCGAACGGAAATTGCGCTTCTTCTGCTTGCGGCCAATGTAGGCGTACTGACCCGCCTTGATGACCGCCTGCTTGGCGACGCGGAACACCTTGCGACGGGCGTTGTAATAGCCCTTGGCCAGGTGGAGGACCTTCTTGTGACGGCGACGCGCCGTCACGCCACGCTTAACTCGTGCCATGTCTCAGTCCTCAGAGGTAGGGAAGCATGCGGTTCAAACGGCCGCTGTCCTCGGCGCGAATGATATTCGTCGCACGCAGGCCGCGCTTACGCTTGGTCGCTTTCTTGGTGAGGATGTGGCTACGGTTGGCGTGGCCAGCCTTGAACTTGCCGGATGCGGTCTTGCGAAAACGCTTCGCCGCCGCCCGGTGGGTCTTGATCTTGGGCATTGCTATGTCCTTGACGGGTTTATGTCACTGATCCGGGCGGCGCCCTTCCGGTGCTGTGCGGCGTTGCCGCGAAGACCTGAAGGCCACTCTTTCCATCCATGCCCATATCGGCTTGTAAGTCATTGATTCCGGAGCGGAACCATAGACGGGTCCATCGGCTGCGAGCAGCCTCCCGGCGTACCGGGCCGCGTATTATGCCCGCTGCTGTTTTTTCTTGCAAATCCGGCTACTTAGCTCTGCGGCCAGAGGGCGGAAAAGCGAAAGGCGCCTTGCGGCGCCTCCCCTCACCCTTTGCCCTCTCCCCGCTTGCGGGGCGAGGGGAACGGCAGGCGTCAGCGGCTTGGCCGCTGACGTCACTTCTTCTTGGGGGCGATCATCATGACCATCTGGCGGCCTTCCAGGCGCGGGCGCGACTCGATGACGATCTCGTCGCCCAGCTCGGCCTCGATGCGCGCGGCCATCTCGCGGCCCAGCTCCTGGTGGCTCATTTCGCGACCACGGAAGCGGATGTTGACCTTGACCTTGTCGCCCTCTTCCAGGAAGCGGCGGATGTTGCGCATCTTGATCTGGTAGTCGCCCTCGTCGGTGACGGGACGGAACTTCAGTTCCTTGATCTCGACCTGCTTGGTCTTCTTCTTGGCCTCGTTGGCCTTTTTCTGCATCTCGAACTTGAACTTGCCGAAGTCCATGATCTTGCAGACGGGCGGCTCGGCGTTGGGCTGGATCTCGACCAGGTCCAGGCCCTCTTCTTCGGCTTTTGCCAACGCCTCGTCGCGCGAGAGCACGCCGATCATCTCGCCATCGGAACCGATCACGCGCACCCGCGGCACGCGGATCTCGTGGTTCTTGCGGTTTTGCTTGTTGTCAGGGGTGCTGATGTTGCAGTCTCCAGGGAGGGGTGTACCGGCCCACCAAGGGCCGGAACTTAGTGTGCAGCGTGCTCGTTACGCAAACGCTCGGCGAAGGCGGCAACGGACATGCTGCCCAGGTCTTCCCCGGAACGCGTACGTACGGCGATGGCGCCATTGTCCTTCTCGCGGTCTCCGACCACCAGCAGGTACGGCACCCGCTGCAGCGTGTGCTCGCGAATCTTATAGCCGATCTTCTCGTTCCGCAAATCGGCCGCGACCCGGAAGCCTTGATTTGCAAGGGTTTTCCTGACTTCGGCCACATAATCGGCCTGGGCGTCGGTGATATTCATCACCACGGCCTGCTGCGGGGCCAGCCAGGACGGGAATGCACCAGCGTGGTGCTCGATCAG
The DNA here is from genome assembly GCF_022539275.1 of Pseudoxanthomonas sp. LH2527. Lineage (NCBI taxonomy): Bacteria > Pseudomonadati > Pseudomonadota > Gammaproteobacteria > Lysobacterales > Lysobacteraceae > Pseudoxanthomonas > Pseudoxanthomonas sp. LH2527. The sequence continues at coordinate 55,720 of NZ_JAKZBW010000017.1, forward strand.
GATGCCGATGAAGCGCTCCATCGAGCCCACGATGGCCCGGTGCAGCATGACCGGATGCTGCCGCTGGCTGTTCTCGTCCACGTACTCGGCGCCCAGGCGGCCCGGCATCATGAAGTCGACCTGCATGGTGCCCAGTTGCCAGGTCCGGCCGATGGCGTCCTTCAGGTGGTACTCGATCTTGGGGCCGTAGAAGGCGCCTTCGCCCGGCAACTCCTGCCATTCCACCCCGCAGCTGCGCAGCGCGGCGCGCAGGGCGGCCTCGGCCTTGTCCCAGGTGGCATCGTCGCCCAGCCGCGATTCCGGGCGCAGGGCGATCTTGATCTGGATGTCCTCGAAGCCGAAGTCCGCATACACCTTCAGCGCCTGCTGGTGGAACGCGGTGACCTCGGCTTCGATCTGGTCTTCCGTGCAGAAGATGTGGCCGTCGTCCTGGGTGAAGCCGCGCACGCGCAGGATGCCGTGCAGCGCGCCGGAGGGCTCGTTGCGGTGGCAGGCGCCGAACTCGCCGTAGCGGATCGGCAGGTCGCGGTAGCTGTGCAGGCCCTGGTTGAACACCTGTACATGGCCCGGGCAGTTCATCGGCTTGACCGCGTAGGTGCGATTCTCCGACTCGCTGAAGAACATGTTTTCCTTGTAGTTGTCCCAGTGGCCGGACTTCTTCCACAGGGCAACGTCGAGGATCTGCGGGCAGCGCACTTCCTGGTAGCCGCTGTCGCGGTAGACCTTGCGCATGTACTGCTCGACCACCTGCCAGATCGCCCAGCCCTTGGGATGCCAGAACACCAGGCCCGGTGCCTCTTCCTGCAGGTGGAACAGCTCCTGCTGCTTGCCGATCTTGCGGTGGTCGCGCTTCTCCGCTTCCTCGATGCGCTGGATGTAGGCCTCGAGCTGCTTCTTGTCCGCCCAGGCGGTGCCGTAGATGCGCTGCAACTGCTCGTTCTTGGCATCGCCGCGCCAGTAGGCGCCGGAGATGCGCGTCAGCTTGAACGCCTTCAGGAAGCGCGTGTTCGGCACGTGCGGGCCGCGGCACATGTCCACGTATTCCTGGTGGTAGTACAGGCCCATCGCGGTGACGTCGGTGCCCATGTCCTCGATCAGGCGCAGCTTGTAGTCCTCGCCGCGGGCCTTGAACACCTCGACGACCTCGGCGCGCGGGGTCATCTTCTTGATCACGTCGTAGTCCTGCGCGATCAGTTCCTGCATGCGCTGCTCGACGGCCGCCAGGTCGTCCGGGGTGAACGGACGTTCGCTGTAGATGTCGTAGTAGAAGCCCTCGGCGATGACCGGGCCGATGACCATCTTGACGTCCGGATACAACTGCTTCACCGCATGGCCGACCAGGTGCGCGCAGGAGTGACGGATGATCTCCACGCCCTCCTCGTCCTTGGGCGTGATGATGCGCAGCGATGCGTCATGGTCGATGACGTCGCTGGCGTCGACCAGCACACCGTCGACGGCGCCGGCGACGGTGGCCTTGGCCAGGCCGGCACCGATGGACTGCGCCACCTCCATGACGGAGACGGGATGTTCGAACTCGCGGCGGCTGCCGTCGGGGAGCGTAATGGTGATCATGTGAGGGCCGGGAATGGGGAATCGGGAGTGGGGAATCGGCAGCGGCGAAAGCAGGTGGGACTCGAAGGGAGCATCGGGACCCAGCGCAGTGGTTGCGGCGATTCCCTACTCCCCATTCCCGATTCCCTTGCCGTCCTGCGGCCAACAAAAAAGCGCCACGAGGGCGCCTACGGGATGCAGTGCCTCGGGCAGTACCGGATTCAGGCCTGGGTAGTGCTCATGTCGCACGCTCGGCCGGCGTTTCCGCGGGCCACCTCGTGATGAAGATGGCGCATCGGACTGGCCCCGGACGTCCGGAATCCACGCTGTGGAAGCGTGGTGGGCGGTACAGGGTTCGAACCTGTGACCCCTACCATGTCAAGGTAGTGCTCTACCGCTGAGCTAACCGCCCGGTCTGCCCTTTGCAGGGGCGCGAATTCTAGCCCGGAAGCGGGGTCGCCGACAACCGGGACGTGCTGCGGCCCGATCAGCCGCCCAGGCTGGCCTCCTTCAGCCGCTGGATCTGGTCGCGCAGGCGCGCGGCGTCCTCGAACTCCAGGTCGCGCGCGTGCTGGTACATCTGCTGTTCCAGCGCCTTGATCCTGGCCACCGCCTTGGCCGGATCCATCACCCCGTACTCGGCAGGATCCTCCGCCACGCGGCGCGACTTGCCCCGCCCGCCCTTGCCCTCATTGGCCGCCTCGCTGCGCGCGCCCTCCAGGATGTCCACGATGGGGCGGGCCACGGACTTCGGCGTGATGCCGTGCTCCAGGTTGTATTCCACCTGCTTCTCGCGGCGTCGGCCGGTTTCGTCGATCGCGGCCTGCATCGATCGGGTCATCCGGTCCGCATACAAGATGGCCTTGCCGCGCAGGTTGCGCGCGGCCCGGCCGATGGTCTGGATCAGCGAGCCGGTGGACCGCAGGAAGCCCTCCTTGTCCGCATCGAGGATCGCCACCAGCGACACCTCGGGCATGTCCAGGCCCTCGCGCAGCAGGTTGATGCCGACCAGCACATCGAACTTGCCCAGCCGCAGATCGCGGATGATCTCCACGCGCTCGACGGTGTCGACGTCGGAGTGCAGGTAGCGCACCTTGATGCCATGTTCGCCGAGATACTCGGTCAGGTTCTCGGCCATGCGCTTGGTCAGCGTGGTGACCAGCACGCGATCGCCCCAGGCCACGCGCTCGTTGATCTGCGACAGCAGGTCGTCCACCTGGGTGCCGACCGGACGGATTTCCACTTCCGGATCGATCAGGCCGGTGGGCCGGACCACCAGTTCCACTATCTCGCCATTGGACTCGCGCAGTTCGTAAGGGCCGGGCGTGGCCGACACATAGATGCTGCGGGGCGAGCGCGCTTCCCACTCCTCGAAGCGCAGCGGCCGATTGTCCAGCGCCGACGGCAGCCGGAAACCGAATTCCACCAGCGTCTCCTTGCGCGAGCGGTCGCCCTTGTACATGGCGCCGATCTGCGGAATGGTCACGTGCGATTCGTCGATCACCAGCAGCGCATCGGCGGGCAGGTAGTCGAACAGGGTCGGTGGCGGCTCACCCGGCGCCTTGCCGGTCAGGTGGCGGGAGTAGTTCTCGATGCCGGAACAGAAGCCCACCTCGGCCATCATCTCGACGTCGAACTGGGTACGCTGCGCCAGCCGCTGCGCTTCGACCAGCTTGTTCTGCGAGTACAGCTGCTCCAGCCGGTCCTTCAGCTCGACCTTGATGGTGTCGATGGCGGCCAGCACGCGCTCGCGGGTGGTCGCGTAGTGGGTCTTCGGGTACACGGTATAGCGCTGCAGCTTGCGCAGCGATTCGCCGGTCAACGGATCGAACAGGCTCAGACCCTCGACCTCACCGTCGAACAGCTCGATGCGCACCGCCTCGGCATCGCTTTCCGCCGGATGCACGTCGATGATCTCGCCACGCACGCGGAACGTACCGCGCTGCAGTTCGTATTCATTGCGGGTGTACTGCAACTGGGTCAGGTGGCGGATCAGTTCGCGCTGGTCGATGCGTTCGCCCAGCGACAGGATCAGCCGCAGCGAGAGGTAATCCTCCGGCGCCCCCAGGCCGTAGATGGCGGAGACCGTCGCCACCACCAGCGCATCCGGACGCGACAGCAGCGTCTTGGTCGCTGCCAGCCGCATCTGTTCGATGTGCTCGTTGATCGAACTGTCCTTCTCGATGAAGGTGTCGCTCGACGGCACGTAAGCCTCGGGCTGGTAGTAGTCGTAATAGCTGACGAAGTACTCGACCGCGTTGTGAGGGAAGAACGCCTTGAATTCGCCGTACAGCTGCGCGGCCAGCGTCTTGTTGGGCGCCATCACCAGCGTCGGCTTCTGCACCTGCTGCACCACGTTGGCGATGGTGTAGGTCTTGCCCGACCCCGTCACGCCCAGCAACGTCTGCTTCGCCAGCCCGGCCTCGAAATTCTCGACGAGCTTCTCGATGGCGCGCGGCTGGTCCCCGGCCGGCGAATAGGGGGACACGAGTTGGAAGCGGTCGGTCATGGCGCAAGCCCAGAGGTCAACCGGTGAGTATAGCCACGCGGATGTGACGGGCGCCGCGGCGAATTCCTACACGCGGACAGGAATTGACCTGATGGCGGACGGTGGCCACCGGCATGAACCTGTACGGGCTCAAGCATCCAAGGAGTCGTCGATGGCAAGGAAGCCTTCGCCTCCCCGCAAGGGAGGTCATGCCGGTGCGTGCAGGCGCGCAACCGGTTTCACGCTGGTCGAGATGTCGGTGACGCTGGCCGTCCTGGTGCTCATGGTCGCCATTGGTCTGCCGTCCATGCGCGAGTTCCGCGCACGACAGCAGGCCAGCGCGACAGCCAACCTGCTGGTGTCCCACTTCGCCTCGGCCCGCATGACCGCGATCAGCCACAACGTGCCGGTCGTGGTCTGCCCCAGCGACGGCGCCGGCGCCTGCCGCCACGGCACCGACTGGGGAGGCCACTGGCTGTCCTTCCGCGATCCGGACGGGAATCGCCAGCCCGACGACGGCAACGACTTCTACCGCAACGAGACCGTCCCCGACGAGCCCAGCATCCGCATCGTGTCCACCCAGGGCCGCCGTCATGTCCGCTATCAACCCACCGGCATGAGCTACGGCACCAACCTGACGATCCGGATATGCCATGACGGCCGCGTCGCCAGCAGCGTCATCATGAACAACACCGGCCGCGCCCGCACCGTGCGGGGCGACATGAAGACGCCCTGCTGACCCCGACAGGCGACGGGCGAAAGCTCCGCCAGCCGCACTTGAGCGGATCGACAAGGACAGAGGCTTGTCCCCGCCGGGACGGCTGGCTACAATACGCGCCCCGCCCGAATAGCTCAGCCGGTTAGAGCACTTGACTGTTAATCAGGGGGTCGTTGGTTCGAGTCCAACTTCGGGCGCCAGATGCAAAAGACAAAGGCCGCGAGCGATCGCGGCCTTTGTTGTTTACGCCAGTGCAATCCTTTACCAGCAGCCATCGGTGGCCGGTGACTTGGTACCTGTAGCATTGATCGTCAACGTACCGCAGCGCGTATCCTGCGTCGCCTGGGAGCTCTGCGGGATGGCCGAGAGTACATACGCCCTGGCCTCCACGTCCGAGACAGCCACGGTGTAGAACCTCGCGGCGTCGGGATCACAGGGAAAAACATCCGGTGATCCGTCAGCGTTGTAGGCAAGATTCGCGGTGTAGAAGCGCTCCATGCGCTGAGCCGCCTGCAGCAGACAGGTCTTGCCCGCCTCGCGACGTCCCTTGACGACATACTCCGCGTAACTGGGCCACGCGATCGCCGCGATGATGCCGATGATGGCCAGCACCACCATGATCTCGATCAGGGAGAAGCCCGACGCACTACGCTTGTTCATTCCGGTGTCCCTGTCTTCACTGAGATGCTCCATCGATCAGTCCCTCCTGACTTCGATCCACGACACACGCTCCCAACGCGGCCTGCCGCCACCGATGCCCACGCCGCCAGCGCTGCCGATCACGCTGGTGCCGCCCACGATGGTCAGGCCGCGCAGCAGGTTGGGCAGGGTCGGCATGCCAGCGCCCGTATTCACCGAACCCACGGGAAGGTTGTTGTTGCCCACCGTATCGTCCTTGGTGCCGTTCTGGTTGTTCAGGTCGAAGAACGAAATGCCCGCGCTGGTACCGGTGAACGCACTGAGTGCATTGATGTAGCCGGTGCCGTCGGCATCGCAGGCCGATCCGGTGGGCACCATGCTTGCGGTGACCAGGAATCCGGATGCCACCTGGGCATCCTGGACGATGCGTTCGCCACTGGCGGGAAGATTGACGTACCAGCCCTTGGAATCCGCCGGCAACGCGCTCTTCGCCTCGAACGCCCGCACCGGGAAACCACTGACCGTGTCCTCTGTGACGGCGACGGTGCGCTGGGTCAGGTCATCGCGATCGACCTCCTCGGACTCGTCGATGATGCCGTACATGCTCTGCACCGCCACGTTGGTGGCCTCGGCATCGGAAGACGTCAGGTAGCGTCCCGTTCCGAAGAACACCCAGCGCTTGCGCGTCAGGGGATGGGTGGCGATGGCGAGTTTGGACGTGATCGGCTGTGCGTTGCCGTCGGTATCTGTGGCGGTGAACAGACGCGTGGCCGTCCATGCCGCCGAAGACGCATTGCTCAGGTCGAACTTCCACACGTTGCCCTGCATGTCGCCCGCGAAGACGTACTTCAGCGTCTTGCCATCCGCTTCGTACGCGCCCGTCGGCGTCGACAAGCCGTTGGGTGCCGCCGCCGAGCCCACGCCCGTATCGATCTGCTGGATGACGGCGCCGGTCTCCGCATCGAGCACGATCAGCACCGCGCGTTCGCTGGTGCTGTTGATGCCATTGCCGAGCACCACAGCCGTGGAACCGCCCGCCTTGGCCAGGATGGGCTTGCCCAGCACCAGCCCCATGTGATTGCCCGGCGTCTCGGAACGTTCCCATTTGGCGACGTCGGTCGCCGCCAGGGCAGCCGCCTTGGGATTCGTCACATCCAGCGCATAGAGTCCCTTGCCACCACGCCCCAGCGTACCCACCAGAATGTGCTTGTTGGGCGTCAGTTCCTTGCTGCTGACCGTGATGGGGCCATCCACGAAGAACTTGTGGGCATAGTCGCCGCGACTGAGCGTGGCGAGATGGTTGAAGTTGAGGATGTTGGGAACGTAGCCGAACAGTTCCTGACCATTGCTGGCGTCGAAGGCGTGCAGCATGCCGTCGTTGGCGCCGACATAGATCGTGTTGGTGTCCTCGACATACGCGGGAGACGAACTGACGATGTCGCCCAGGACGCTGGTGCGGTTGCGCAGGCGCGCGCCCGTGCTGCTGCCGCTACGCTCTTCGAGCGAGGCATCGCCCTTGATGTAGTTGGCATTGTTGGCGCCAGACACTTCGTAGTTCGAAGGACCACCACTACGAGCCAGAGCTGCTGCCTGGTCGGTGGTTGGGAAGCTCTCGCCGCCGAGCGTGCCACGCGTGAACACCTTGCGTGAACCCCACGCGGGAATGGACGAGTTCCATTGAACCGCGCCCACGCCCGTGGCGCTGACGGCGCGTGCCGTCAACTGGCCCGTCCACGTTCCGGCCGTGTAGCTGGCGCTGTAGACGCGCGTACCGGTCTCGAGCGAGACGGAGTTCGATGCGATGTTGGAGTACGAACTGGTGCGGTTACTGATCTCCTCCAGCGCCGCCCGGAGGCCCTCGGTGAACTGCGTAGGGTTGCTTGCAGCCACAAAAGCGCCTCGCCCATTGACTGCGGCGTGCAGCAGGTCGTCGATGTTGGCCTGCCGGTTGTCCGCCGGCTCAGGCCAGGCGAATGCGCCGGCCGAACGCACTTCATCAACAGAAGAGTAAGGCAACGTGCCCTTGAGGCCAATCGAGATGCCGAACGTGACCATGTGCTGCCAGAATGCCGGATTCGCATCCGAGCTCGGCACGATGTTGTCGAGGTCCGTCCGGAGATCACGATTCCAGTAATACATCGCCACGTCGGCCAATGTATTGGAATGCCCGTCGTTGTAGGGCGCGCCTGGCGTATAGGTGAACGTCTGGTTGTTGGGTCCGGTAATTGCGCTACGAGCCGTGTCGTCAACATTTCCGGTGGCCGTCGATGCAGCGGCATCATTCCAATACCCATCCGTGGTCAGGATGGAGAAGTTCTGGCGGCACGCGTACTGGCTTACGGATTGGGGGCCGTAGGGACCGGTTGCATCCGTGTTCTGGAAGTACCGGCCCGCGTCGTCTAGCGCCCTACGCAACGGCGTACCGTTGTACCCGATCGCGTTTTGCATACGGCTATACCATGTCGTTCGACTGGTAGTAGCTTCGTTTGCGGGCGTTGCGGGATTGTCGGGGTTGTTGACGAACCTGCCGTCGTTGCCATCACCGACCGGAATGTTGAAGGTGTTTCGGCCCCAGATGGTGCGGAAACCTGCGCGAACCTTGCCATCAAGGCCGTCGAAGGCTTCGCTGGCACCAGCTTTCGCGGCCTTCATACGCGAACGATGATAGGAGAACCAAGTCGCGTAGTTCGACTGCTCGGCGCTGACCGTGCGTCCGGTGGGGGTCGTGTTGGTCTGGCAATTGATCCAACCGGAACCGCTCGTTGCTCCACTGCAACTATTGGTTTCGTATCTGATGGCGCTGACGCGATATGCGGTGCTGCGATTGTCATTACGTTGCACCCGCACCTGGTATTGACCCGAAACAGTCGGGTTCACAAAACAGGTGGTGTTATTGCCCTTGGTCAGCGAGCCACCGCAGACCTGCGCACCGCCCGGCGCATCGACGACGTAGTTCAGCGTACGGTTGTTGTTACCCGTTTCGGTATTGCTGATCGTGATTTCCAGGAAGAGATTCGCTGCAACGGACGTGAGTGGCAGGCTCACGACATTATTGTTTCCCAGTGTGCCGTTGTAAGGATTGGCCCCGTTGACATTCACACCCGCCTGGTTGATTCGAGCAACCGCGCCATACTCGCTTCGGATAACGTCATTGCCCGTAATCTGGTAGCGATAATAATTGGTGCCCGCGCCAAGATAGGCGGCGTCCGTACTCGCAGTATCCTTGGGGACATAGAACGTCTGCACACCACCACACACCTGCGTGCCGTCCGTGCCTGTAAGTTCGTCCGTATGATCGTTGTTGTTGTAATTGTATCGACGGCAACTAGCAGCATTCGCTAGATCGATGGTGCCTCCGCCTGCCCGGTTGAAACTTCCGTAAACCGCGTTGAAGCTGGTACCGCCTGTCATACGCGTACCGTCTGCACGCATCCAGGGCCGGTAGACGGTCGCAGGGTTGTAGTAGAGCGTATTGCGGGTATAGGCGTTGCTCGCCACATTGGGGGTAGACGTGTTCGGCACGCTGTCCGGCATGTAATTGAATGCCATCGAACCCGAGTCATCCAGGATGAACAGGATATTCGGCGCCACGCGCGCCTGCGTGGTCAGCGGATCATCGGGAATGCTGATGCCGGCATTGACCGGCAGGGCCAGCAGGGTTGCCAGGAAAGCAGCAAAAATGGCTCCCCACTTGCTCGGCGCTGCATGATGCTTGGAGGTGGTCTTCATATCAGAATCCTGCGGCCTGGGCGCTACCCACGATGTTGGCCTGGATGAGGACGTCCGCACGTCCCGCTGCGCGGCTGCGCACGGTGACGCGGTAGCTCAGCGTCCTGCAGTCCAGGTTCGGATTGTTCTTTTCTTCTTCGGACTTGCACTGGGCGTCGTCGTCGACCTTGTTGGCCACGTCCTGTCCCAGGTACTCGACCCAGTACTCCGGCGCTTCGGGCAGACGGCCCGCGTCGTAGGCTGTGTCGGGCGCTTCCTGCCAGGCGGGATCAGCCCCGCGCGGACACACGCCGTCATCAGTGCAATCGTCATTGGTGGGTGGCGTCTGTGCCCATGCACCAGAGGCCATCACTACCGTCTGCACATGCCGCAGCGTGGATTCGGCGGATTCAAAGGCCACGCTACGATCGCGCAGGTTGGCGCTCATGCGCTCCTGCATCGCGGCACTGCGCATCACGGCAACACCCAGCAGCGAGACCGCGATCAGCAGGACCAGCACGACCACCAGCGCGATGCCCTGCTGTCCAGTCCGGCCAGCGCCATTCCCATATCGAGCATGCGATGTCATGACGGGTTCAAGCTCCCTTTTCTCAGGCTGACGACATTGGAGGTCTGCCGCGTCAACTGGGCTCCATCGACATCCTGGCCGCGCAGGGTCATGGTGACGCGGACAGCCACGACCTCGGCAGGACGGGGCAGCGCGGCGGCGACGTAGTCCGCCGCACCGCTGTGCAGATACCCGATGGTGATGTCCTGGACACCCTCGGCGACTTCTTCGCGATCGCCGCCGTTGCGACTGACGTACAGCGAGTTGCCGAGCGCGCCACCCCGCCCGTTCGCTTCGACGAACCATTCCACGTCGCGCATACGCGCGATCATCGCCGTCGTCGGAGCGGCCGGCGATCCGGTGAGGGTGACGCCTGCCGGCAACGACGGCGTGAACGTGACGGTAGCGCCAGTGACATCGCCGCTCACTTCCACGACGAAGGTCCTGCCGGGATTGCACAGCAACAGCACATCACCGTCGTCGAAGACGTTGCCGCTGGCCGGCAGGTCGTCCTCGTCCAGCGTGATCGAATTGCTGGCAGCCGACACCACCCGATAGGCCACGTTGTCGCCGCCCACCAGCCGCATGCGCGTCGCATCGCCGCTGACATAGGTGTCGCGGATCAGCTCCGCCTCTTCGCTGGTGTCGTCAATGCCGACCTGTGCGTATTTGCTGCAGGAATTGCCACCCGCTCCCCGGATATCCTGCGAGACCAGCTCGAATGCCACGCGTGCGTTCTCCTGCATGCGGGCAAGGCCCTGATTCGACTGGTAGGTCATCTGGTTGGAATGGAAGATCGCGAACGCGGCACCCACCACCAGCAAGCCCAGCACCAGCGCCACCATCAACTCGATCAGGCTCAGGCCACGCTGGTGGTGGCGCCCCAACGGCGACCGCTGCGCGAGGAAGGAATTCATATCGCGCTCCTCGTCTCGATCGTGCGCTCGGCCTCGCCGCCGGCGCGCTCGTCGTTCCAGCGCACGCCAATCACGCAGGCATCCGGGCAACCGGATATCCGGCCACACGTGGTGTCGTCGTCGGCAGTGCCCATGGTGGTCTTCAGGCTGTCGATCCAGTCACGCATGTCGTTCTGGGCCAGCGTGCCGCCGGTCCCCGCCGTGCAGACCCAGTCGGCCGTGTTGTAGGACGCCGCGTTGGCGGCGTTGGTCCGCATGGACTCCAGGATCGAGGTGGTCTGGATGACTGCCTGACTGCTTTCCAGCGAGCTTTGCCCGCCACGCAGTGCGATGGACTGCATCGCGGCCACGCCCAGCAGGCCGATGCCGAGGACAACCACCGACACCAGCACCTCGATCAGGCTGATGCCGCGCTGGCGCGAAGGCGCACCAGGGCGACCGTGGCGCATCATGCGGACGGGATTCTTCAACATTCACCTGCTCCGTCGTTACGGGTTGTACGCGCAGCGCCACTGATCAGGACGGTGATCACGCGCTGGTTCTGTGCCGGCTTGGTGGTCGGGAGGCAGACCGTGATCGTGGCCTGCGCGGCACTCAATCCGGAAGGCCTGAAGGTGACGCCCGCAGCGGGCCCACTCATCTGCATGCCGGCGGGCAGCGTGACGTCGCGATAGACGCTGGTCACCTCGTCGCCGCCTTCCGATGCGAGATTGTCGCGGCCGCGGATGATCACGCGCGACCATTCGTCCGTGTCGGCGCAGGTGGTGCCGTCCTCACTGCCGCAGATCGTGACCGGGGCCGCCGTGCGGACAGCCTCCGACCGCGCCAGCTGGATGGCACTGGACAGCTCCTCTGCCTGACCATTGAGGCGGTTCGCATTGATCAACTGCTGCATGGCGGGCAAGCCGATTGCGGCGATGATGGCCGCCACCGCGAGCGTGACGATCAGTTCGATCAGGGTGAAACCCTGCCCATCCTTGCGGCGGCATGAGGCCTGTTGGCGGCTTCGACGGAAAACGGACATACCACTCCCCTTTTGCAGGGTGACAACGTAGGCCGTGGCCGGCCGCGATGCCACCGGTTACAGAATGAACGGCGTAATCAGGACCCTGAATGGCACGATGGCGCCTGTCAGCCCCCGGTCCGGGCAGGCATGATGCCCTGAACCGCAGAAGCTGAACATGACGCCGATCCCGCCCCCGACACGACTCAGTCCGCTGGACACCCTCTGGCAACCGCGCACGCTCATCTGGGTGCTGCTTGCCGGGGAAGCCGTGGCGGCGGTGCTGGCGGTGGCACCGGGAACCGACGGCGACCGCCTGACCTATTTCGGCGTGGCATCGCTGGCGATCCAGTGGATCTCGCTGACGGCGCTGTGTCTGCTCTACCTGCTGCGCCGGCAACTCGCAGGCCTGCGTCCCCCGGTGGTCGCCCAGGTCGGCCTGGGCGCGCTGCTGCTGAGCACCTGGATGGTGATCGGCCTGGCGTGGCTGACCTTGCGCGACTACGCCCTGCTGCCGCAGGACGGATGGTCGGGTTTCGCGCTACGGGTCACCGCCATCGCGCTGATCATGGGGCTGCTGGGTCTGGCCGCGTTCCAGGCGCAGTGGAACGCGAAGCAACTGGCCGTCAGCGCCGAGCACGCCAAGCTGCAAGCGCTTCAGGCCCGCATCCAGCCCCACTTCCTGTTCAACACCCTCAATACCGGCATCTCGCTGTTGCACGCCAAGCCCGACCTGGCCGAGCAGTTGCTGCTGGATCTGTCGGACCTGTTCCGGGCGGCGCTGTCGCAGCGTGACGCGCTCCTGCTGGAAGAGGACCTGTCGCTTGCGCGCCGCTACCTGGAGATCGAACAGCTCCGCCTGGGGGATCGCTTGCACCTGGACTGGGATGTCGCCGAGACGCTGCCCACGCTGCAGGTGCCCACGCTGTCCATCCAGCCGTTGGCCGAGAACGCGATCCGCCATGGCATCGAACCCTCCACCTCGGGGGGCGAAGTCGGCATCCGGGTCGAGACGGTCGACGGATACCTGCAGGTGTCCGTCTCCAATACCTTGCCGCCGGCTTCGTCGCGCGCTGCGGCAGGGCACCAGGTCGGCCTCAGTTCGGTGCGGGCGCGCATCCACGCCGCAACCGAGGGCCGCGGACGCGTGGATACGCGCATCGTGGATGGCCGCTACTTCGCCGTCATCCGCTTGCCGCTCGACACCTCTCCATAGCGCGAAGCGTCAGGTCACTACGCGATAGCAGGGCCGGTACTCGCCGGCGATCTTCATGCGCCGCTGCTCGACGAACGCGCGCAGCAAGGCGTCCAGCGCCTGCATCATGGCGGCGTCGCCATGGATCTCGAACGGACCGAACTCCTCGATCCGGCGCATGCCGTCCTCCTTGACGTTGCCCGCGACGATGCCGGAGAACGCACGGCGCAGGTCCGCGGCAAGGTCGTGGACGTCGCGGCCGGGCCGCAGCTGCAGCCCCGCCATCGCCTCGTGCGACGGAACAAACGGCTGCTGGTAGTCCTCGGGAATCTGGATGGCCCAGTTGAAGAAGAACGAGTCCTTGTGCTCGATGCGGTACTCGCGCACCTTGCGGATGCCGGCCACCATCTTCTTCGCCACCGCCACCGGGTCGCCGACGATGATCTCGTAGCGCTCGGCCGCCGCGTCGCCCAGCGTCAGCCGGATGAAACGGTCGATCTGCTCGAAGTACGGCGCCGCGATGGTCGGACCGGTGAGGATCAGCGGGAACGGCAGGTCCGCGTTGTCCGGATGCAGCAGGATGCCGAGCAGGTAGAGGATCTCTTCCGCCGTGCCCACGCCGCCCGGGAACACGATGATGCCGTGGCCGAGGCGGACGAAGGCCTCCAGGCGCTTCTCGATGTCCGGCATGATGACCAGATGGTTGACGATCGGGTTGGGCGACTCGGCGGCGATGATGCCCGGCTCGGTCACGCCGATGTAGCGCGTCTTGGCGCGACGCTGTTTGGCGTGGGCGATCGTCGCGCCCTTCATCGGCCCCTTCATCGCACCGGGACCGCAGCCCGTGCAGATATCCAGCCCGCGCAGGCCCAGCTCGTAGCCGACCTGCTTGGTGTAGAGGTATTCGTCGCGCGAGATCGAATGGCCGCCCCAGCACACCACCAGGTTGGGATCGCTGGGCTTGAGGATGCGCGCGTTGCGCAGCAGGCCGAACACCGCATTGGTGATGCCGGCGGAGGATTCCAGGTCGGCCGCATACTCCGGGCCGAGTTCGATCGCGGTATAGGCCAGGTCGCGGACCACGGCGAACAGCAGCTCGGCGATGCCGCGGATGATCTCGCCGTCGACGAAGGCCATGGCGGGCGCGTTGATCAGGTCGATGCGCACGCCGCGGTCCTGTTGCAGCACCTGGATGTCGAAATCCGGATACAGGTCGCGCGCCGCACGCGGATCGTCCGAGGCGCTGCCGCTGGTCAGCACGGCCAGCGCGCAGCGGCGCAGCAGCTCGTGCATGCCGCCGCTGGAGGCGTCGCGCAGGCGCGCCACTTCGGCGCGGGAAAGCACGTCCAGGCCACCGCGCGGGTAGATCCGCGCGTCCTGCACCGGCAACGCCCTCGATGCCGTTTCACTCATGGGAGTTTCCTGTCTTCGTTCGTCAGAGGCGGGACTTTAGCGCAGTCCCCGGGGCCTGAGGAGCCCGCCCAAAAGAAAACGGCCGGGTTTCCCCGGCCGTTCGTATTGCCTTCCGCGATGTGGCTGCGGATCAGAACTCGTACTTCAGACCCACCGACAGCGACCACTGCGAGATGCCGTTGGTCTGGCTGTCGGCGTTGGTCGGAATACCGAGGGCCGTCGACTGGCCGAACTCCGTGCCGCTACGGTAACCGTACACGTACTGGCCGTTGTAGATGCCGCGCAGCGAGGCGACCGCGTTGTTGGCGTTGAAGCCGTAGTCGATGATGTGGCCCCAGTCGTCGTTGATCAGGTTGCCGACGTTCTGGATGTCGAGCCAGATCTTGGACTTGTGGCCCTTCATGAAGCCGGGCAGTTCCTGGCTGATGCGGATGTCGAACGTGTTGACCCAGCCGGAGGTGAAGCCGTTCTCCGGCGCGTAGGTGCCTGCGTAGCGGCTCAGGCCATCCTGCTGCTCCAGCCACGTCCAGAACGCCTGCTCCATGACCGGATCGGCAGTGAACTGGCCGGTGGCGCTCAGGTTGCCGAACAGCACGTCGCCGCGGCCCGCCGGCACGTAGAACAGGTCGTTGAAGGTGCGGTTGTCGCCGTTCGCGTCGCCGTTGAAGATGTAGCTGTAGGGACGGCCGCTGCGGCCTTCGTAGAACAGGCCCACTTGGGTGGCGTAGTCACCGAAGAACTTGTGCGACCAGTTCAGCGAACCGCTGAAGCGGTCCTTGATCTCGTAACGCGCCGTGCTGCTGGTCGGCTCGTTGATGCTGACACCCAGCTGCGAACCATAGCCCGAACTCGCAGTGGAGCTGGTCAGCGCCGAGACTTCCTCGGCGTTGGTGCGGGTGTAGCCCACGGTCCACGACCAGTCGCTGTCTTCCGAGACCGGCTTGCTCAGCGAGACCGTCAGCTGCTGGCCCTTGCCCTTGTTGGTGTTCTCCAGCAGGAAGACATCACCGAAGTAGGTGTTGCGGCCGGTACGCGCGCCATTGGGCGCCAACGCGCCGGTGCCGGCGGCGGTGTTGCCGAAAGGACGCGTGCTGTTCGGGTTCCAGTACAGCACGCGGCCGTCCGGACCGACGTAGCCGGGACCCACGTTGAGCGTGCGGTAGAACAGGCCATTCTTGACGTCCGTCAGCAGCAGTTCGGCCGACGCCACGATGCCGTTCCACGGCGTCTCGACGTCGATCGCCAGGTTGGCCTTCCACACCGACGGCAGCTCGAAGTCGTCGCTGATGGCGTTGACGTTGCGCACGCCCGTGCCGCCTGCCGGCACGTTCTGGTTCAGGCCATCGGGGCTGAACGGGACCAGCGCCGGATTGGTGTTGTTCTGGAACGAAATGTAGTTCATGCCCGTGTTGCTGTAGGCATTGCCCACCCACACCTGCGGGGCGTCGCCCTGGAACAGGCCGATACCACCGCGCAGCTGGGCCGGACGCTCCCAGTCGAAGGTGTAGTTGAAGCCGAAGCGCGGCTGGATGATGTAGTCGCCGTTGTAGGTGTTGTTGTTGGCGATGCCGAAGCCGCCGGTGTAGGTGCCGCCGGTGCAGGCGGCATTGGTGGTGCCGGGTGCCGCAGCGAAGCACTCGTTGAACGGCGCGGCCGGGCTGGCGCTGGGCTTGTCGGCGCGCACGCCGAGGGTCAGCGTCAGGTTGGGCGTGACGTACCACGTGTCCTGCACGAAGAAGCCGAGGCTCTTGTTCTTGTAGCGCGCGGCGATCATGTCCGCGTTGGTCGGGTTGGTCTGCAGGTCGTAGTCGAAGTAGCGACCGTTGGTCAGGTTGCTGAAATCGGAGGTGCGGGTGCCGCCGACCAGCGGACGCGGGACATAGAAGCTGTAGTTGCCCCAGTAATCCTGCAGGAAGAAGTTGTAGATCTCGTTTTCGCTGTACTCGGCGCCGAACTTGAAGTCGTGATCGCCCACCGTCCAGGTGGCCGAGCCGAAGTAGTTCCACGTCTCGGTCAGCAGCGCGTTGCCCATCGAGCTGCGCTCGGTACCCAGGCGGATCGCGTCCAGGCCGCTGAAGCTGTTGCTGTTGGTGCCGATCGGGCTGTCGTTGCCGTTACCGGCTACGCCGTCGTCGAAGTACACCTGGATGGTCGGCGCGGTGGTCGGGCTGACGCGGACGGCCGAGTAATCGCGGTACGACACCTTGAACTCGGTCGAGAACGTGTCGGACCAATCGCTGAACAGCTGGCCGACGTAGCTTTCCACGGTCTTGACGTGGTTGTACCAGTTGGAGCTCAGCGACAGCACGTTGGCGGTCGACGCTTCCGGGCGAACGCGGTTCTGCTCGAGCTTGCTGTAACGCAGGCTGGCGCGGTGCGCATCGCTGATGTTCCAGTCCAGCTTCAGCGCGTACTCTTCCAGTTCGGTGTCGCCGGCGCCGGTCAGGTCGCCCGGCTCGAAGCCCCACACGTCGCGCGCGATGTCCTGCACGGCGGCCAGGTCGGCGGCGCTGAAGTCGGCGGTGCCGGCGGCCAGCGGGTTGGTGCCCTGGCTCTTGCCGGCCGGGCCAATGTTGGTCTGCTTGAACTTCTCGTAGTTGGCGAAGAAGAACAGCTTGTCCTTGACGATCGGGCCGCCCAGGGTCACGCCCCAGGTGGTCTCGTCGTCGTACTCGTCGAACGGCAGGCCGGTCACGTCGAGCGAGCTGCCGGCGATGCGCGCCGGGTAGTCGCCGAACCAGTCGCCATCACGGTAGCTGCCGTACACCGAACCGTGGAACTCGTTGGTGCCCGACTTGGTCACGGCGTTGACGTTGGCACCGGCGGCGCCGGCCATCGTCACGTCGTAGTTCGACAGGTTGATGTCGATGGCTTCGATGGCTTCCATCGAGACCGGCTGGCGCTGGGTCGGCATGTTGTTGCCTTCCAGGCCGAAGGTGTCGCTGGCCGACACGCCGTCGATGGTGATCTTGTTGAAGCGCGGGTTCTGACCGCCGGCGGTGATGCTGCCCGAGGCGCGGTCGCTGAAGGTCACGCGCGGATCGAGGCGCATGTAATCCTGGATGTTGCCGTTGACCGACGGCAGGTTCTCGATGGTGACGCGGTCGACGCTGGTGCCCGAGCCCATCTTGGTCGCGCTGAAGACTTCCGAACCGCCTGAGAAGCCCACCGCCGTGACCGTTTCCAGCGTCGCCATGTCGCCCGTCAGCGCGGCGTTGATCGTGCTGGTCTGGTTGAGCTGCAGGAACACGTTGTCTTCGGTCTTGGTGCCCGTGCCCGACTTGGTGATGGTCACCTGGTAGGGACCGCCCACGCGCAGGCCGCGCGCGTTGTAGCGACCGCTGGCATCGGTGGTGGCGCGGCTGACCGTACCGGATTCGACGTGGGTGATGGTCACCTCGGCGCCGACGACGGGCTGGCCGCCATTGTCGGTGACCAGGCCGCCCACACCGGCCGAGGTGCTCTGCGCGAAGGCGGGAGCGGCGGCGAGCGCGACGACGAGGCCAAGGCTGAGCTTGGACAGGCGAAGACGACGGGATTGGTTCATCGGATAAACCTCGGTACGGGAGTGATGTGGCGAAGCTGGCTGACAGGACGTGCGCGGAAGCGACCGTGGAGGTCGTTTCGAAGGGCGTGCTTAGGGGTTCCCATGGCCCACGCGGCGTCCGCGGAGGTTAATAACAGGTTAACACGATAGGACCATTTTGTGACCGCCGCATGACAAATTTCCGCAGCGCAACATGACAGCCGGCCCGCCTGCGGGCGGACCCGGCTGGCGCCCAGCCGGCTGCTGCCCCGCGACCGATGAGGCTCAGATGTTAGGGGGGGTCAGCTTGAGGTAGGTGCCGATGCCGTCCAGCACCATCTGCACGGAGATGGCCACCAGCAGCATGCCCATCAGGCGCTCGATGGCGGTCAGTACCCGCCGGCCCAGCCACTTGTAGAGCACCGTCGCCGAGAACAGGATCACCGCCGTGGCTCCCCAGGCCAGCAGCAGGGCCAGGCTCCAGTCGCCCAGCCGGGACGGGTCGTTGCTGCCCATCAGCATGACCGCCGCCATGCCGGAGGGGCCGGCCACCAGCGGAATGGCCAGCGGCACGATGAAGGGCTCACCGCCCGGCAGCTCGCCCATCAGCCCTTCCGGCCGGGGAAAGATCATCCGCACGCCGATCAGGAACAGCACGATGCCGCCGGCGATGGCCACCGACTCCTGCCGCAGGTGCATCATTTCCAGCGCGTACTTGCCGCCCCACAGGAACAGCATCAGCACGACCAGCGCGATCAGCAGTTCGCGCACCACCACGATGCGCTGGCGACGCGGCGGCAGCGGCTTGAGCACGCTGAGGAACACCGGGATGTTGCCCAGCGGGTCCAGGATCAGGAACAGCAGCAGCGCCGCCGACAGGACGGTCATGCCCGCACCTTCCATATCTGCCCCCTGTGCGTGGCGCCCGCAGATGACAGCAGGGTGACACAGGCGGCGGCGTAGTCGCCGGCATCACGCGCCTGCGCGTCGGTGTCGTCGGCGTAGGCCCGCGAACGCAGTGGCGTGCGCATCGGCCCGGGCTGCAGCGCGGAAACCCGCACGCTGCTGGTGGCCAGTTCGGTATGGAGCATGCCCACCAGCGACGCCAGCCCGTGCTGGGCCACGCCGTAGGCGCCCCAGTACGCCTGCCCCACCCGGCCAAGGTCGTCGACGGTGAAGACCAGGGCGGCGTCATCCGACTGCTTGAGCAACGGCAGGCAGGCCTGCGAAAGCCACCAGGGTGCGGTGAGGTTGACGTGCACGATGCGAGCAAAGGCCGCCGGATCGGTGTGCTCGAGCGGCGTCAGGCCCTTGAACTCGGCCGCGCAGTGCAGCACGCCATCCAGCCGGCCCAGCTCTGCCTGCAGGCGATCGGCCAGTTCGACGTAGTCGTCGGGCGTCGCGCCCTCCAGGTCGAGCGGATACAGCAGCGGCTCGGCACCGACCTTCGCGACGGCGTCGTACACGCGATTCAACTTGGGCAGCTTGCGCCCCAGCAGCACGACCGTCGCGCCAGCTTCGGCGCACGCGACCGCCGCCGCGCTGCCCAGGCCACCATGGGCGCCACTGACCAGCACGACGCGCTGGTCCAGCGCGCGAGGGGCGCGCGTCGGCAGGCCGACCAGGCTCACTGGGTGAACGCCTCGGTCACGATCCGCTCCAGCTCGCCGGATTCGTGCAGTTCCAGGGTGATGTCGCAGCCGCCGATCAGCTCGCCATTGATGAAAAGCTGCGGGAACGTCGGCCAGTTGGAGAAGCGCGGCAGGTTGGCGCGGATCTCGGGCTCTTCCAGCACGTTGATGGTGTGGAGGTGTTCGGCGCCCGCTTCACGCAGCGCGTGCACGGCACGACTGGAGAAGCCGCACATCGGGAACTGCGGCGTGCCCTTCATGAAAAGGACGATCGGGTGGCCATCCACTTCGGCCTGGATGCGTTCCATCACCGGCATGCTGATTTCTCCTTCCTTGACGGTTTGGCAACCACCGTCGGGTACACTTTCGGTCCGTTCCGCCGGCCTTGCCCGCGGATTGCATAGTGTAAGCCTTTGCATCGCCCGCCGATGCCGGCACTGCCCCTTCTACCCGCCTAGCGTAAGGAACCGAGCCATGGCCATCGAACTACCCCCCCTGCCCTACGACCGCACCGCCCTGGAGCCGCACATCTCCGGCGAGACCATCGATTTCCACTACAGCAAGCACCACAAGACCTACGTCGACAACCTCAACAAGCTGATCGAAGGCACCGAGTTCGCCGACGCATCGCTGGAAGAGATCGTGCGCAAGTCGCAGGGCGGCATGTTCAACAACGCCGCGCAGGTGTGGAACCACACTTTCTACTGGAACGGCCTGAAGCCCAACGGCGGCGGCGAGCCGACCGGCAAGCTGGCCGAGCTGATCAACAAGACCTTCGGCGATTTCGCCAAGTTCAAGGAAGAGTTCACCAAGACCGCCATCGGCACCTTCGGCTCCGGCTGGGGCTGGCTGGTGCAGCGCCCGGATGGCTCGCTGGCGCTGGCCAGCACCTCCAACGCCGCCACCCCGCTGACCGGCGAAGACAAGCCGCTGCTGACCATCGACGTGTGGGAACACGCCTACTACATCGACTACCGCAACGCGCGCCCGAAGTACGTGGAATCGTTCTGGGCGCTGGTGAACTGGGACTTCGTGGCCGGCAACCTGCGCTGAGCCCAGGTCCACGCACGACACACCACGCAAAACGGCCGGGGAAACCCGGCCGTTTTCTTTTGCAGATCGCGCGTGAGGGGCCGGGCTACGCGGACAGACGCGCCACCACCGGCGCCACCTGCGCGTCGCGCCCCAAGCCCGCGCCTACACGCGCCAGCGCCTGGGCCAGCGAAGACGCATCCTCCGCTCTCAGCGTGGCGTGGCCGACCTTGCGACCGGCGCGCGATTCCTTGCCATAGTCGTGCCAGTGCCCGCCGGCTTCCTGCAGCACGGCGCGCGCATCCGGCATCTCGCCGATCCAGTTGAGCATGCAGGCGTGGCCGAGTACCCGCGTCTCGCCCAGTGGCAGGCCGAGCACGGCGCGCAGATGATTCTGGAACTGCGACGTTTCCGCGCCTTCGATCGTCCAGTGGCCGGAGTTGTGCACGCGCGGGGCCATCTCGTTGGCGAGCAGTTGGCCATCGCGGTAGAACAGTTCCAGCGCGAACACGCCCACATAGTCCAGCGCCTCGGCCAATCGCCGCGCATGCGCGCACGCCGCCTCGGCCAAGGCGTCATCGACGCGCGCGGGCGCCAGGCTCGCCGACAACACGCCATCGACATGCCAGTTCTCGGTCAGCGGCCAGGTACGGAACTCGCCGTCGCGGCCCCGCACCGCGATCACCGACAACTCCCGCTCGAACGGAATGAAGGCTTCGACAATCAAGCCGACCGTCGCGGCCTGCGCGCCCAGCGCCTGCCAGGCGGCATCGACATCCGCCGGCGACTTGATGCGGAACTGGCCCTTTCCGTCGTAACCGAGCCGCCGCGTCTTGAGGATGCACGCGCCGCCCAGTCGCCCGACTTCGGCCTTCAACGCATCCAGGCTGTCGACATCCGCGAACGGCCCGACAGGGATGCCGAGTTCGCGGAAGAGGGTCTTTTCCACCAGGCGATCCTGCGCCACGGCCAGCGCGCGCGGATTGGGGAACACGGGGACGCGGCTGGCGAGCCACTCGGCGCTCTCCGACGGCACGTTCTCGAAATCGAATGTGGCCACGTCCACCTTCGAGGCGAATTCGGCCAGCGCGGCCTCGTCGCGATAGTCGCCGACCAGCAGCGGCGCGAACTGGCCCGCGCACGCGTCGGCGGCGGTATCCATCACCAGGAAGCGCAGGCCGAGCGGCGCGCCCGAGAGCGCGAGCATGCGGGCCAACTGCCCGCCACCCAAAATACCAACGGTAGTCATATCGATATCACTCCCGTCGTCGGGATCAGCGCAACACAGGCACCCGCTTGGCACCAACGCCTCCCTCTCCCGCGCGCGGGAGAGGGATGGGGTGAGGGAGACTCGCAGGCGCTTGGCGCATGCGAGTCGATGCCGACCGTCGTCATAGCGGCTGGCGGGGATCGTCGTGCGCCATGACATCGTCGGTCTGGCGTGTGCGGAAGGCATCGAGCGCGGCACCGATGGCCGGATACTCCGGCGCCAGCAGTGCGGCAGCGAACAGGCCGGCATTCGCGGCACCCGCGTTGCCGATCGCGAACGTCGCCACCGGGATGCCGGCCGGCATCTGCACGATGGACAGCAGCGAGTCCATGCCGTTGAGCGCCTTCGACTGCACCGGCACGCCCAGTACCGGCACTGCGGTCTTCGCCGCCAGCATGCCGGGCAGGTGCGCCGCGCCGCCGGCGCCGGCAATGATCGCCCGCAGCCCGCGCGATGCCGCTTCGTCCGCATACGCGAACAGCACGTCAGGCGTGCGATGCGCCGAGACCACCTTCACCTCGTAGGGAACACCCAGCGCATCCAGTTTCTGCGCGGCATGCTGCATGGTCTCCCAGTCGGAGCGGGAGCCCATCACGATGCCCACCACGGGGCTGGAAACGCTGGCGGTCATGGCCGTCCTCGGTCGCAAAGACGTATTCTACCCTCCTGACCGAATCGCTGAACGAGTCCCCATGGACCGCAAACTGCTGGACCTGCTCTGCTGCCCCACCGCCCGCCAGCCGCTGGCCATGCTCGATGCGCGCGGACTGGAAGCGCTCAATCGCGCCATCGCCGAAGGCCAGGTCAAACGCGCCGACGACACCGCGCAGACCGAGCCACTGCGCGAGGCACTGGTGACGCACGACCGCAAGACCGTGTACCGCGTTGAGGACGGCATCCCCGTGCTGCTCGCCGAGGAAGCGATCGCCACCGCACAGGCCGGCGACTTCCCCGCACGATGAACACGCAGCCGACGCCGCCGCCCGCCGACGTCATCGCTGCGGACGTCAACCGTGCGCTGGCCGAGGACGTCGGCGGCGGCGACGTCACCGCAGCGTTGCTGCCGGACACCGCCGACATCGCCTACCTGTTGTGCAAGGAAGAAGCCGTCATCGCCGGCCGCCCGTGGTTCGATGCCTGCCACCGCGCGCTCGATCCCGACGTGCGGATCGAATGGCGCGTGCAGGACGGCGACCGCGTGGCCGCCGGCACCGTGCTGGCCACGCTGGCCGGTCGCGCGCGCGCGCTGGTCACCGCCGAACGCGCGTCGCTGAATTTCCTGCAGACCCTGTCCGGCACGGCCACCGTCACCGCCGCGTACGTGGAGGCGGTGCGCGGCACCGGCTGCACCATCCTGGACACCCGCAAGACCCTGCCCGGCCTGCGGCTGGCGCAGAAGTACGCCGTGCGCTGCGGCGGCGGACAGAATCACCGCATCGGCCTGTACGACGCGGTGATGCTGAAGGAGAACCACGTCCGTGCCGCCGGCTCGCTGGTGGCGGCCATCCGCGCGGCCCGCAGCGCGCAGCCGTCGCTGCCGCTGATCGTGGAAGTGGAGACGCTGGCGCAGCTCGACGAAGCCCTGGCAGCGGGGTGCGAGCGCATCCTGATCGACGACTTCGATGCCGAGACCCGGCGCGAGGCCGTGCGCCGCGCCAGGGCCGCACCGTATGCCGGCCGCATCCCGCTGGAAGTCTCCGGTGGCGTCGACCTGACCACGCTGCGCGGCATCGCGGCCGACGGGGTCGACTTCGTCTCGATCGGCGGCCTGACCAAGCACGTCCGCGCCATCGACCTGTCGATGAAACTCGGTCCTGCCCCATGAACCTGTCGCCGCTCAGTGCGCTGTTGTGGCTGATCGCCGGCGGTGCGGCATTCGCGTACTGGAACGCCGCGCGAGCCGCCGCCGAACGCGCGGGCGCGCTGGGTCGGAACGCCTGCAAGGCCGCCGGCGTCATCTGGCTGGACCAGAGCGTCCATGCCAACGGCCTGCGCCTGGCCCGTGGCGAGGACGGCTGGCTGGGCTTCGAGCGCAGCTTCCGCTTCGAGTACTCGCACGATGGCATCGATCGCCACGTCGGGCGACTGGTGCTGCGCAAGGGCCAGCTGGTGTCGTTCGTCGGACCGGTGGCGCCGTCGACGACGCCTATCAATCTGGAACCTTAGCAGCGGCGCGCTCCCGCGACGCTGTCCTGGCGCGGACCGGAACGCATCGCGCCCGTGGGGCGCTCCTACTTCACCACGCGCAGGAACGGCGGGCGCTTGCCCGACGGAGGCGGTGCATCGTCGTCGGGCGGCGTGTCCTGGGACGCGGCCGCATCGTCGTCGCCACTGGCGTCCGTGTCGTGCGGCACGTCATCCGGCAAGGCCATGCCCTGCCCGGTTTCGCGCGAATAGATCGCCAGTACGGCACTGATCGGCACGTGCACCGCATGGCTGACGCCGCCGAACCGCGCGGTGAAGCTGACCGCGTCGTTGTCGATCATCAACCGCACCACCGCGCGCTCGGCGATGTTCAACACCACCTTGCCTTCCTTCACCGCGCTGGCGGGCACCTGCACGCCTGCCATCGTCGCGTCCACCAGCAGGTGCGGCGTCATGCCGTTGTCGGCAATCCATTCGTTCAACGCCCGCAGCAGATAGGGGCGATGGCTGGTCATGCGGGAAGAGGCGTCGGTCATGTCACTTCTCGGCGGTCCGGCGCGCAGGAACGCCCGCGCGTCTGGTCCGCAAGTCGGTCGGTCAGACCGGGATCTCGCGCAGTTTCTTCTCGGGATCCGTCAGGCTGCGGAGGAAGCCGGGATGCCGGAAGATGCGGTTGCCATAGTCCTCGATCGCCTTGCCGTCCTTGGGCAGCGGCACGTCCAGCGACGGCAGGCGCCAGATGATCGGCGCCATCGCGCAATCGGCCAGGCTCATCTCGGGATTGAGGAAGAACTTGCTCGCCTTGAACAGCGGCACCGAGGCGGTCAGCAGTTCCTTCAGGCGCTTGCGGCCGGCTTCGGCCTGCTGCTTGTTGCCCAGCTGGATGGCCTGCACCTGCGGCACCCAGTCGTGCTCGATGCGCAGCATGGCCAGGCGCAGGCGCGCGCGCGACAGCGGATCGACCGGCATCAGCGGCGGATGCGGATAACGCTCGTCCAGGTATTCGCTCACCACCGAGGCGGCATACAGCACCAGATCGCGCTCCACCAGCGTGGGCACGGAGTGGTAGGGATTCAGATCGATGAGGTCTTCGGGCGGATTCTGCGGATCCACCGGCACCAGGTCGTAGCTCACGCCCTTGGCGGCGAGCACCAGCCGCACGCGGTGGCAGAGCACGTCATCGGTGGAGGAAAACAACGTCAGTGTATTGCGCATACGTGGGCTCGCAGCCATTCACGGCTCTCCGACGACCGGAATCCGCCGATCGCACCGACGCCGCCAGCCCCTTGCTGACGGTCGCCACGGTCCCTGAGTGTGCAATCCGCGCCGGAAAAAGCCAAGCAACCCCAGCCTGGCACTTCCCGTGCCGACGCAGGCGTCACCGCCTGCACCGGAGCGCGGGTGCGCGACATCGCTTAGTGGACGTCCTTCCAGTACTCCTGCTTCAACAGGTAGGCCAGGAACGTCAGCGCCGACAGGAACAGGATCACCCACACGCCGATGCTCTGGCGCTTCAGGGCCGCCGGCTCGCCGACATACTCCAGGAAGTTGGTGATGTCGCGGGCCGTCTGGTCGAACTCGCGCGCATCCTGGCGCCCGGCCTGCGTCACCTTGAGGCTTTCCACGTGGCGCTCGCCGGTGGCCGCGTCGGGCTGGCCGAACTCGGCGTGCTGCAGGCCCTGCAGCTCCCACAGCGGATTGGGCATGGACGCGTTGGGGAACAGCTTGTTGTTCCAGCCCAGCGGACGCGATTCGTCCAGGTAGAACGACTTGAGATAGGTGTAGATCCAGTCGCTGCCACGCACGCGCGAAATGACGCTCAGATCCGGCGGCATCTTGCCGAACCACTTCTCGCCACCCGCGGCCGGCATGGACACCTGCACCTGCTCGCCGAACTTGGCGCCGGTGAAGTTGAGGTTGTTCATCACCTCGTCTTCGGTCAGGCCCAGGTCTTCGGCCATGCGCGAATAGCGCATGTACTTCAGCGAGTGACAGCCAGCGCAGTAGTTCATGTACAGTTGCGCGCCGCGCTGAAGCGATGCGCGGTCGCTCAGGTCGTTGCCGGCCTGGAGCGTGTCGCCGCCGCCGGCAGCGAAGGCGGTGAACGAGATCAGCAACCCGCTGGCGAAGACAGCTAGGCGAGAGGCGAAAGTCTTAGTCATGCGTCGTCACCCGGTCGGGCACTGGCTTGGTCTTGTCGATCCTGGTCCAGATCGGCATGGTCAGGAAGAACAGGAAGTAGAAGGCGGTCAGGAAGCGGCCGATGATCGTCTCCACCGGATCCGTACCCGGGCCGGCGCCGATCTTGCCCAGCCAGATGAAGCAGATGGCGAACACGCCCAGCAGCAGCTTGGACAGCAGGCCGCGGTAGCGGTAGGACTTGACCTTGGCGCGGTCCAACCACGGCACCAGGAACAGGATCGCGATGGCGCCGAACATCACCAGTACGCCGGACAGCTTGTGCGGCACCACGCGCAGCATCGCGTAGTAGGGCGTGTAGTACCACACCGGCTTGATGTGGGCTGGCGTCACCAGCTTGTTGGCCTCGGTGAAGTTGTCGTGCTCCAGGAACCAGCCGCCCATCGCGGGCGCGAAGAACACGATGAAGGCCGCGAAGATCAGGAACCCACCGACGTAGAAGCCATCCTTGACCGTGTAGTACGGGTGGAACGGCACGCCGTCGGCCGGTGCCGTCGGCGACCAGCGGTTGCCCTTCGGGCCCTTCTTGATCTCCACGCCGTCGGGGTTGTTCGAGCCGACTTCATGCAGCGCGAAGATATGCAGCACCACCAGCAGCAGCAGCACTAGCGGCAGCGCGATGACGTGCAGCGCGAAGAAGCGGTTGAGGGTGGCGTCGCTGGGCAGGTAGTCGCCCATGATCCACTCGGTCAGGCCGTTGCCGATCACCGGAATGGCGCCGAACAGCGAGATGATGACCTTCGCGCCCCAGAACGACATCTGGCCCCACGGCAGCACGTAGCCCAAGAAGGCTTCGGCCATCAGCACCAGGTAGATCAGCATGCCGAGGATCCACACCAGCTCGCGCGGCTTCTGGTACGAGCCGTACATCAGGCCGCGGAACATGTGGATGTAGACCACGATGAAGAACAGCGAGGCGCCGGTGCTGTGCATGTAGCGGATCAGCCAGCCCCACTCCACGTCGCGCATGATGTATTCGACCGAGGCGAAGGCTTCCGCCGCGCTCGGCTTGAAGTGCATCGTCAGGAAGATGCCGGTCAGGATCTGGTTGACCAGCACCACGATCGACAGCACGCCGAAGATGTACCAGATGTTGAAGTTCTTGGGCGCGTAGTACTCGCTCATGTGCTTGCGGTACACGGGCATGAAGCCCGGCGCGCGCGCGTTGAACCAGTCCACGACGCCATCGGCGGTACGGGTGATGATGTTCGCCATGGCTTATGCGCCCCCCTGCGGGTCGAGGCCGACGATGATGGTCGTGTCGTTCTCGTAGTAATGCGGCGGCACCACCAAGTTGGTGGGTGCGGGCACGCCCTGGTAGACGCGGCCGGCCATGTCGAAGCGCGACTTGTGGCAAGGGCAGAAATAGCCGCCCTTCCAGTCCGGGTCGTACGGCTCGGGCTTGATCTCGGCGGCCATTTCCGGCGAGCAGCCCAGGTGGGTGCACAGCCCGACCAGCACGGAGATCTCCGGCTTCAGCGAGCGCGCTTCACCGGTGATGTACGACGGCTGCTGGTCCTTGTTGGCCGACTGCGGGTCGCGCAGGTTGCCGTCCAGGGTGGGCAGCGCGTCCAGGATCGCCTTGGAGCGCTTGACGATCCAGATCGGCTGGCCGCGCCATTCCAGGATCAGGCGCTGGCCTTCCTGCAGGCCGGTCAGGTCGGCGGTCACCGGGGCGCCGGCCAGCTTGGCCCGTGCGCTCGGATTCCACGACTTGATAAAAGGTACAGCTGCAATACCGGCACCCACTGCACCCACCACCGCGGTGGTCGCAGTCAGGAACCGGCGTCGGCCCGTATTCACAGGCCCATTGACCCCATCGATGGCCATCCGGCACTCCGCAAAACAATCAGGTAGCTAAAAAGGCTGCCAAGGCCGCACCCCAGATACCGGTGCGGGCCGCAAAAGACGGCAAAGTGTAACGGATGGCTTAATGGGCCGACAACGGCTGCCGTGGAATCAAGGGCTTGCGTGCGCCCAGGGCGCCCGCCGCGACTCAGCGCGCGGCGACGGCCTGGCGGTAGCGGTCGGCCAGCACGGCCACGCGCTGCACGTAGCGCTGGGTTTCCTTGTACGGCGGCACGCCGCCGTGGCGGTCCACCGCGCCCTCACCGGCGTTGTAGCCGGCGGCGGCCAGCGTCAAGTTGCCGTTGAAGCGCTTCAGCAGCCAGGACAGGTACTGCGCGCCGCCGCGGATGTTCTGGCCGGCGTTGTAGGAGTCGGTCACGCCGAACCGGCGCGCCGTGGCCGGCATCAGCTGCATCAGGCCCTGCGCGCCGGCATGCGACAGCGCCATCGGGTTGTACGAGGACTCGGCGTGCATGATCGCGCGCAGCACGGCTTCTTCCACGCCGAACTCGCGCGAGGCCGCGGCGATCTCGGCCTGGTAGGCGGAGGTGTTGAGCCGCAGCCGGCCGAAGTCGACGCCCGGGTTGCCGCAGGCGAAGCAGGTTTCGATGTAGCTGTACTTGATGGTGCGCAGGCTGGCGACCTGGGTGCCGCCGCGCGGACGCGTGCTGGTGTAGTGGCGCACGCCGTCCTTGATGTAGGAGTAGACCTGCCCGCTGACCACGCGGCGCGGGCCGGTCGCGGCAGGCGCGGGCGTCGGCGCCGCGGCCGGGACAATGGCCGTGGCCGAATCGGACAGCGCGGGGGCATTGGCGGCCCCGATGGCCGGGGTGGTTTCGACAGGACGGGAGACCGAGGCGACCTGGGTCGGGCGGCTGCGGTCGGGCGTGTAGCGGCTCACGACTTCGCACTGGGAGCCGCTGACGCGCTTGCTGACGTACGCCGGCACACCGTCGGCGCCGGTGCACTTGTACAGCGTGCCCGCGCTGGCCGGCAGTGCGGTCAACGCGGCCAGCATGGCCAGAAACGTCAGAGTCCCCCTCATGCCGCGCAGTGTCCGGGATTCCCGGGTGATTGCCAAGTCCTTGTCCAACAAAGGTTTCCTCCAATCTGTGCCGGCGGTCGGAGTTCGACGCATCGGCGGCACGACGGCCCTGCCAGGGCCCGATATCCCCTATCAACGCCATCCGACCCGGCTACCGGCCGCGG
>NZ_JAKZBW010000018.1:0-83176 GCF_022539275.1 Pseudoxanthomonas sp. LH2527
CGAGGTAAACCCGCCAAGGTGGCCCTGGTGGCATCCATGCGCAAACTGCTGGTCATCCTCAACGCCCGCATGCGGGACCATCTCAACGCCTCCCAAACAGCCTGAATCAAGACAGTTGCTCTCCCCGTTGCACGGGGAGAAGGGGGCATGACATAGCGTGCTTTTCCCGATGCGTGGCGGCTCAGCCTCCGACAGCGCGTATCCGGATCTCGGCCTCGTCGATCCGCACCACTTGACCGGCGCGGATCTTGGCGGTCTTGCGCAGTTCCACCGCGCCATCCACCGTCACCGCGCCGCTGGCCACGATGGCCTTGCCCTGGCCGCCGCTGTCGGCGATGCCGACCAGCTTGAGCAGTTGGTTGAGTTCCACGTACTCGTGGCCGGCGTCCAGGTCGAAGTCGATGCGTTGCATGCGCGCAGTGTACTGCCCGCTCACTCGGCCTCGAAGCGCGCGACCTCGTCGATCCGCGCCTGCGCGCGGCGCAGGCTGCCGCCGGTGACGCTGTCCTCCATCGCCTTGGCCAGGCGCGGGCGGGCAGGGTTGCGCGACCAGCGGTGGAACCCGACCGTTGCCGCCAGGCCGACGGCGCCCACTCCCAGCCCGATCCAGGCGATGCCGGGTGCCCTGGCCAGCAGGTCGCCGCCGCCCAGGCCCGCCAGCACCACCAGTACCGGCACCCACATGAACCACCACGGCAGCCCGGTCAGCATGCCGTTGATGATGTAGGTGCGGCGCACGGTGGCGAGGCGCTTCTGGATCTCGACGATCGGTTGCGCGTAGTCGAGCTCGCGGATGCGGCGCAGGGTTTCCCCCGCCATCGCGACCGTCGCGATGCCGTACAGCTGCACCACCACGCCGGACACCAGCACCGTCCAGGGCAGGCCGTCGGCCGACTGGCCGCCGCGGATCCACAGCAGGCCGGCGAGCAGGATGAAGGGAATGCCGAACAGCACCTGCACCACCTGCCCCCACACCAGCGGGCGCAGGCTGGACAGGGCGCGCTGCTTGCGCTGTTCCAGCAGCACATGCGCCTGCAGCGCGTCGTGCCGTTCCAGGCGGCGCGACAGCGTCTGCCACGCGAGTTTCAGGTCATCGGGTTCCATGGTCGTCGTTCCTTGCGGGGTCATCGGGTCAGAGTTCGTTGCGCAGGCGCTGCTTAAGCCGGCTGATCTTGGTGGCGACGTTGGTCTCGCTCAGGCCCAGCACGTCGGCCATCTCGCGGTGACTGCGGTCGTCCAGATAGAGCAGCAGCAGGGCGCGGTCGAGCGGCGGCTGCGCGTGGATGAAGCGATACAGCAGGTCGACCTGCTGGCGGCCTTCGTGATCGTGCGCATGCGGGTCGGCAACGTCGTGGTGCTCTTCGTTCCACGCCTCCGACGACGGTCCGCGCGTGCGGCTGCGGACGTCCGAGATCGCCACGTTCAGCGCGATCCGGTACATCCACGTGGCGAAGGGGCGGGCGGGGTCGTAGTCCGGCCAGGCCTTCCACAGCTGTGTGGCGATGTCCTGCATCAGGTCGTCGCGGTCGTCGGGGTGCCAGGCGTAGGTGCCGGCGACCTTGGCGACGATGCCGCGATGTTGCTGCAGCAGCGTCTGGAAGCCGTCACGGCGGGCCGTGTCCGTCGGGGATGTCATGGCAAGGCTCGATTCCATTCCTGCACCGGGTCGATTGTGCGGTCTGCAAGGTGATTCGCCGGCGCGGGGAAAACATCACAGCGCCCTTGCATGTGAACGCCCGGGCGTGCTGCGACGCGACAGGAGGCCCCCGAAGGGGCACAATACGCGGCTCGGCGTGCGGCTCCGCGACGCCCCCGGAGTCTCCGCATGTCCACCGAATCCCCCTCGCCCGCCCCCCTCCTGTTCGCCGACCTCGGCCTGCCGGACACGGTCATGGCCGCCGTCACCGCGGTGGGCTACGAAACCCCGTCGCCGATCCAGGCGGCCACCATCCCCGCCATGCTGGCCGGCCGCGACGTGCTGGGCACGGCGCAGACCGGCACCGGCAAGACCGCCGCGTTCGCGCTGCCGGTGCTGGCCAACCTCAAGCCGGGTGCCGGCGGCCCGCAGGCGCTGGTGCTGGCGCCCACGCGCGAGCTGGCCATCCAGGTGGCCGAGGCGTTCCAGAAGTACGCCGGCAAGATCCCCGGTTTCCACGTGCTGCCGATCTATGGCGGCCAGAGCTACTACCCGCAGCTGCAGGCGCTGAAGCGCGGCGTGCATGTCGTCGTCGGTACGCCCGGCCGCGTCATCGACCATCTCGAGCGCGGTTCGCTGGACCTGTCCGGCCTGACCACGCTGGTACTGGACGAAGCCGACGAAATGCTGCGCATGGGTTTCATCGACGACGTCGAGACGGTGTTGAAGAAGACCCCGGAGACGCGCCAGGTGGCGCTGTTCTCGGCGACCATGCCGCCGGCCATCCGCCGCATCGCGCAGACCTACCTGAAGGAACCGGTGGAGGTGAACATCGCCTCCAAGACCACCACCTCGGCCAACATCCGCCAGCGCTACTGGTGGGTCAGCGGCATGCACAAGCTGGACGCGCTGACCCGCATTCTGGAAGTGGAACCGTTCGACGGCATGATCGTGTTCGCCCGCACCAAGGCGGCGACCGAGGAACTGGCCGACAAGCTGCAGGCCCGCGGCCTGGCCGCGGCGGCGATCAACGGCGACATGCAGCAGGCGGCGCGCGAGAAGACCATCCAGCAGCTCAAGGACGGCAAGCTCGACATCCTGGTGGCCACCGACGTGGCCGCGCGCGGCCTGGACGTGGAGCGCATCAGCCACGTGCTGAACTACGACATCCCGTACGACACCGAAAGCTACGTGCACCGCATCGGCCGCACCGGCCGCGCCGGCCGCACCGGCGACGCGATCCTGTTCGTCACCCCGCGCGAGAAGGGCATGCTGCGGTCGATCGAGC
This sequence comes from Pseudoxanthomonas sp. LH2527, assembly GCF_022539275.1. NCBI lineage: Bacteria > Pseudomonadati > Pseudomonadota > Gammaproteobacteria > Lysobacterales > Lysobacteraceae > Pseudoxanthomonas > Pseudoxanthomonas sp. LH2527. The sequence goes on from NZ_JAKZBW010000018.1 coordinate 2,925, forward strand.
GGGCCACCCGCCAGCCGATCGAAGAAATGCAGCTGCCCACCGTGGAAGCGGTCAACGACCGCCGCGTGGAGAGGTTCCTGGCGCGCATCACCGACATGCTGGCCTCGGGCAAGGCGGGCGAGTTCCGCGCGCTGATCGAACGCTACGAGCGCGAGCAGAACGTGCCGGCGGTGGACATCGCGGCCGCGCTGGCGCAACTGGTGCAGGGCGACACGCCGCTGCTGCTGTCGCAGGAACGCACGCCGCGCGAGCAGCGCCCGGTGCGCAGCGAGACCTACGGCAACGCACCGCGTCGCGAGCGCGACGAGCGTCCGCGCCGCGAGGACGGCCCGGGCGAGCGCCCGGCGCGCACGTTCGACAAGCCGGAGCGCTCGAAGATCGAGCGCCCCGACACCGACCGCCCGCGCGCCGACAAGCCGCCGCGGACCGACAAGCCGGAGGTGGGCATGGAGACCTACCGCATCGAGGTGGGCCATGCCCATGGCGTGAAGCCGGCCAACATCGTCGGCGCCATCGCCAACGAGGCCGGGCTGGAAAGCCGCTACATCGGCCGGATCGACATCCAGCAGGAATACACCACGCTGGACCTGCCCGAAGGCATGCCGCGCGAGGTGCTGATGCACCTGAAGAAGGTCTGGGTGTCGGGCCAGCAGCTGCGCATCCACAAGCCGGGCGAGGGTGGCGGCGACGCACCGCCGCGCCGCTTCGGCGGGCCGGGTGCGGGCAAGGGCAAGCCGCGCGGCGACAAGCCGTTCGGCGCGGGCAAGCCCGCCGGCAAGCCGCACCGCAAGGGACCGCCGCGCGAGTGAGGCGCTCCGGCGTGCGGGCGCCGGACGTAATGCGGGTTCCGGCGCCAACGCGCCGGCCATGGCACGGAAGTTGCATTTCGTAGACGCAAGCCAGCACACCGGAGGTCGGGAAGCGGCGACGTACCGGAGTGTCTGTGAAGGGGAATGGGGGACGAATCGGCGGGATCGCGGGGTGGCTGCTGCTGCTCGCGGCCCTGTCGTGCCCGGCGCTGGCGACCCCGCAGGCGGGCCGTGACTATCTGGTCACCGGCGCCCCCACGTCGGAACAGGCCCCGCAGCGTCACTGCACGCCCGCCATGCAGGCCGGACTGACCCAGCGGGTCGAGATTCCCGCGCCGCCCGGCGGCTGGTCGGGCGCGCCGCAGGCCATCAACGTGTTCAACATCTTCGCCGGCGAAGTACGCGTGCATCACGGCGACCGTGAGATCTGCGGCCGCATGCACGACGCACGCACGCGCGATTCGCGCTTCCGCGCGGGCGTGGGCATGGTGGTGGTGCCGCCGGCCGGCAACCGCGAACCCATCCAGGTCGGCTGGGAAACGCCGCTGAAGCCGGGCTGGATCCCGACCGTGCGGATCGGCGCGCCGAGTCCCGTGCAGCAGTTCGACACCGCGCGCCTGCTGGTGCGCACGGCCTGCGTGGCCATCGCCATCGCGCTGGCCTTCATGGCGCTGATGGGATTCCTGAGCACGCGCGACCGCGCCTTCTTCGGCTACACCCTGCTGTGCGCGCTGAGCGTACTGGGACAGTCGGTGCTCAGCGGCCTGAGCGGCTATCCGGAGCCGTGGCTGCCGGTCGACGGCCAGGAATCGCGCTGGCTGGTGGCGTTCTCGTGCCTGGGCCTGCCGGTGCTGCTGTACGTGATGTGGCTGCTGGTCGGCGGCGCGCGTTTCTGGCCCACCACGCGGCGCTGGCTGCCGTGGCTGACCGCCGGCCTGTGCGCGCTGGGCCTGGCGACGGTCTGGCTGCCGCCTGCGGGCCTGTCCCGGCTGGCCATCGCGATGGATACCGGCTTCGTGGTCGGCTGCGTCCTGGTGTTCGCGCTGGGGCTGGCGCTGCTGCGCCGCCACCGCGCCGATGCGACCGCGGCGCTCGCCGCGGTGCTGCCGTTCCTGACCATGGCCGCGATGGACCTGGCCGACGCCTGCCTGCTGATCGAATACCGCGTGGAAGCGATCCAGCTGTCCATCACCTGGTTCCTGACCGTCAGCGCCTACGTGCTGAACCTGCGGCTGGGGCAGCTGCGCCGCCAGCGCGACGAGATGCGCGCACTGGCCGACACCGACGAACTGACCGGCCTGCCCAACCGTCGCGCCGGCCTGAAGCGGCTGGAACAGCACATGCGCGATGCGCGTGCCGGCGACGAGACGCTGGCGGTGGGCTTCCTGGACATCGACCTGTTCAAGCGCATCAACGACGTGCACGGGCACGAAGCCGGCGACCGCGTGCTGGTGGCGGTGGCGGCGACGCTGACCGCCGCCGTGCGCGACCCGGCGGACGTGATCCGCATGGGCGGCGAGGAATTCCTGGTGCTGCTGCCGGGCATCGGCGGTTCGACCGCGCGCGCGCGGCTGGAGGCGATGCGCAACCAGGTGAGCGCGGCCGGCAGCGGACTGGGCATCGAGGGCCTGGCGGTGACCGCCAGCATCGGCCTGGCCACGCTGGCGGAAGAAGACGCCGACGCGGCATCGCTGCTGCGCCGTGCCGACGAGGCCATGTACCGGGCCAAGCGCGCCGGCCGCGACCGCGTGGTCGATGCCGAAGCTGCGCCGGACGGCGACAACTGACGCAGCGCGGCCAGCAGACGGCGGATCGCGTCTACACCGGACCAGCGGCCTCAAGCCGCCGGCCGGCGGGCCGATGAAGCAGGGGGAAGTCCGGTGTCGGGCCGTCCTTCCCCGCGGATCGACAGGAGCAAGCGTGCACAACGGGGAAGCCAGCGTCCGGAACGGGTCCGGCCGCGACCAAGACGACCGTAGCCTGCGGCGGCTGCCGGCCCGGGTGCTGGCGCTGATCGTCCTGTTCGCACTGGGCGCCACGCTGACCGCCGCCGTGCTGGAGACGCAGGCGGGCGCCACCGCCTACATCATCGGCGAGAGCCACTGGTCGAAGGCGCACCAGCGCGCCGTGCTGGGCCTCTACCGGTATGCCGGCCATGGGCGCCAGGCCGACCTGGACATCGCGCGGGACGCCTTGCGCGTGCCGCTCGGCGACCGCGCCGGCCGCCTGGCGCTGGAGCAGCGTCCCGTGGATCTCGCCGCCGCCCGGGCGGGCTTCCTGCAGGGCGACAACGCGCCGGAGGACATCGGTCGGCTGATCTGGATGTACCGCGCACTGGCGCGGGCGCCGTACTTCCGCGATTCCGTGCGCCTGTGGCGCGAAGCCGAGATCGAGATCGACCAGCTGGTCGCGCTGGCCGACACGCTGGAGGCGGAGATCGCGCGAGGCCCGCTCGATACCGCCAGCGTGCTGGCCTACCGGCGGCAGTTGCTGGAGATCGATGCGCGCCTGCGGCCGAAGGAGCTGGCCTTCTCGCGTTCGCTGGCCGATGGCGCGCACTTTATGCGGCGCACGCTGCTCGCGCTCAGCGCGCTGGTCTTCCTGGTGCTGTGCGCGTACGCGCTGCACGTGATGCGCAGCACCTTGCACCGCGTGCGCGAGACCGAGAGCGAGTTCCGCATGGCGTTCCACCAGTCGGTGGTCGGCATGCTCAAGCTGGACCGCCATGGCCGCTTCACCCAGGCCAACGAAGCGCTGGCGCAGATCCTGTCGCTGCCGCTGCACGACCTGCGCGCATGCCGCCTTCACGACGTGATGCATGCCGATGACCTGCACCGCACGGAGGCCGGCGGCATCGACTGGCTGCGCATGCTGGAGCCGGGCGAACGTCGGCTGGTGCGCCTGGATGGCGACGTGCGGTGGGTACGCTGGACGGCCTCGATGGTGGCCGGCCGCACGCCGGCGGACGACCAGGTCTTCGTGCTGGCCGAGGATGTCTCCGAAGCGCACGAACTGGCCTGCGAGATCGCCCACCAGGCCAGCCACGACGAGCTGACCGGGCTGATCAACCGGCGCGAGATCGCGCGCCGCCTGGACTGCGCGCTCGGGCAGGCCAAGGGGCGGCACACGCTGTGCTACATCGACCTGGACCAGTTCAAGCTGGTCAACGACACCTGCGGCCACGAGGCTGGCGACCGCTTCCTGCGCCATTTCGCCACCACCGTGTCCGCACAGTTGCGCCGCGGCGACTGGCTGGGGCGCCTGGGCGGCGACGAGTTCGCCATCCTGCTGCACGACACCGTGCTGGAAGAAGCCGAGGTGGCGATGGCACGCATCCATGCCTCGCTCGCGCATGCCGGCTTCGTCTGGGGTGGCCGCACGTTCGGCTTGAATTGCAGCATCGGCGTGGCCGAGATCAACGACGACGCGGTGGACGTGGACTGGCTGCTGCGCGCGGCCGACGCGGCGTGCTACGTGGCCAAGGAAGAAGGGCGCAACCGCATCCGCTGCTATCGCGAATCCGATCCCAGCCTGTCGCGGCGGCGGCGCGAACTGGAGTGGGTGGCGCATACGCAACTGGCCATCGCCGAAGACCGCCTGCTGCTGTACGCGCAGCGGATCGTCGCACTGGATGGCAGCGACCACCTGCAGTACGAGGTGCTGGTGCGCCTGCGCGACCGCGACGGCCAGCTGCACGCGCCGGGTGTGTTCCTGCCGGCGATGGAGCGCTACGGGCAGGGCATGGCGGTAGACGGCTACGTGGTGGATGCGCTGTTCCGCCACTTCGCCGGACATCCCGCGCACCTGGCCACGCTGGAGCTCTGCCACGTCAACGTGTCGGCCCAGTCGATCGCCGAGCCGGCCTTCCTGGACCATGTCACCGCGCTGCTGGACCAGCACCCGGCGGTGGCGCGCAGCCTGTGCTTCGAGATCACGGAAACGGCGGTGATCGCCAACATGGACGATGCCTGTCGTTTCATCGGCGCGGTCCGCGCGCGCGGCTGCCGGATCGCGCTGGACGACTTCGGCAGCGGCCTGTCCTCGTTCGGCTACCTCAAGCGGCTGGCGGTGGACATCCTCAAGATCGACGGCGCCTTCATCCGCGACCTCTCGCAGGGCGATGCCGACCTGGCGCTGGTGCGGTCGATGAGTCAGATGGGCCAGGCGCTGGGCAAGGTGACCATCGCCGAATGGGTGGAGTGCGCATCGGTGATGGCGCCGCTGCGCGAGCTCGGCATCGGCTATGTGCAGGGCTATGCCGTGCACGTGCCGTGTCCGCTGTCGGAACTGACCGCCAGCTGGGGCCATGCCGGCACGGCCCTGGCCGAATCGGCCTGAGGACGGCGACGCCGCCGCGCCGATCCCGGATAATGGCGACATGACCACCCGCCTCAACAAGCACATCGCCGAAACCGGCTTCTGTTCCCGCCGCGAGGCCGACCGCCTGATCGCCGAGCGCCGCGTGACCGTCAACGGCATCGCCGCCGGCGTCGGCGCGGTGGTGGGCGAGGGCGACGAGGTGCGCGTGGACGGCCAGGCGATCAAGGCGCGCACGGTCAAGGCCGGCAAGCGCAGGCACGTCTACATCGTGCTCAACAAGCCGGTCGGCGTGACCTGCACCACCGAGTCGTCGGTGAAGGACAACATCGTCGACTTCATCGGCCACGAGCAACGCATCTTCCCGATCGGCCGCCTCGACAAGGATTCGGAAGGGCTGATCCTGCTGACCAGCAACGGCGACATCGTCAACCAGATCCTGCGCGCGGAAAACCGCCACGAGAAGGAGTACCTGGTGGCGGTGAACAAGCCGGTGACCGACGAGTTCCTGCGCGGCATGGCGCGCGGCGTGCGCGTGCACGGGCAGATGACGCTGCCGTGCAGGACCAGCCGGATCGCCAAGTTCGGCTTCCGCGTGACGCTCACGCAGGGGCTGAACCGGCAGATCCGCCTGATGGCGGCGGCGTTCGAGTACCGCGTCACCCAGCTGCGCCGCGTGCGCATCGACAACATCAAGCTGGGCGACCTGAAGGCCGGGCGCTGGCGCAATCTCACCGACCAGGAACTGCGTGGCCTGCTGCCGCAGCAGGAGAGCTGGTGAAGCGATAGCGTGACCGCGGTCGCGGTCGCGCGGCGTAGCTGCCGGAAGAACGCGGGCATACTGCCGCGGTCCCGACTGCCGAGCCATGGCATGAGCCGCCCGTCCAAGCCGGACAACGAAGAAGCCCGTCTGGCCGCCTTGCGCAGCTTCGACATCCTCGACAGCGAACCCGAGCGCGCATTCGACGACCTGGTCCGCATCGCCGCCGGCATCTGCGGCGTGCCGATGGCGGCGGTCACCCTGATCGACCGCGACCGCCAGTGGTTCAAGGCGCAGGTGGGCATGGAAAGCCCGGATCCGTCGCTCGATACCTCGTTCTGTGCGCACACGGTGCTGGATCCGGCCGCGGCGACCGTCGTGCCCGATGCGACCCGCGACCACCGCTTCGCCGACAACCCGCTGGTGGCGACCGCCAACGGCATCCGCTTCTATGCGGGCGCGCCGCTGGTGACGCAGGACGGCTTCGCGCTGGGAGCGTTGTGCGTGGTGGACGACCAGCCGCACGAACTGGCGCCGTTCCAGTTGCAGGCGCTGGATGCGCTGTCGCGGCAGATCGTGCAGCTGCTGGAACTGCGCCGCGTGAGCAAGCAGCTGCGCCACCAGTTGCACGAGCGCGCGTGGTACGAGCAGCAGATGCAGCGTTACCAGGACCAGCTGGAGCAGCAGAACGCCGATCTGTCCGAACAGACGAAGACCGATCCGCTGACCGGCCTGCCCAATCGCCGCGCCTTCGCCGCCGCGCTCGACGGCGCCATGAAGAAGGCTGCGCAAGGCGGTGATCCGCTCGCGGTCGCGGTGCTGGACGTGGACCACTTCAAGACCGTCAACGATATCCACGGGCACGACGAAGGCGATCGCGTACTGGTTGCGCTGGCCGACATGCTGAAGTCGCAGGCGGCCGGCCGCGGGCTGGCGGCGCGCCATGGCGGCGAGGAGTTCGTCATCCTGATGCCGGGCGCCACGCTGGAAGAGGCGCGCCTGCAGTGCGAGTTCATGCGCCAGGCCGTGGGCCTGCTGCCGATCGGCCTGCCGGTGTCGGTCAGCATCGGGCTGGCGGCGCGCGGACGCGACGATACGGCGGAGACCCTGTTCCGCCGCGCCGACCAGGCGCTGTACGAAGCCAAGCGCGGCGGCCGGGACCGCGTGGTCGCCGCCGCCTGACTTTGATCGCGATCAATGCGCACCGCGACCGGCGGGCGCATGCTGGGTTTGTCGGCGGCGCATCGTGTGTCCGCCCAGCACGCGGAGCACGACGATGAAGATCCTGTTGGCCGTGGATGGAAGCGAGATCGGGCTGGCCGCCGTGCGGCACCTGGTCGAGTTCGGCAAGTCGCTGGCGGAAACGCCCGCCGTCACCCTGCTGTATGTCGATCCGCCGCTGCTGCGCTCGGTCGCGCTCGAACTGGGCAGCGACGGCGTGGAGCGCTACCACGCGGAAAATGGCGCCTATGCCATGAAAAAGGCGCGCACGGCACTGAAGCGCGCGCAGCTGCCGTTCGCGGAGAAGATCGTGGTGGGCGAGCCCGCGGAAAGCATCGTCAAGCAGGCCAAGGCGACGAAGGCCGATCTGATCGTCGTCGGCACGCATGGCCGTGGCGCGCTGAAGCAGTTGTTCGTCGGCTCGGTGGCGCTGAAGGTCATCGCGTTGAGCCCGGTGCCGGTGCTGGTCGCGCGCTGAACCGGGTGCGGCTCAGTCGCCGCGGCTGCGCCACAGCGCCGGCCATTCGCCGGGCGCGCCACCGCGGCAGCGGTCGAGCAGGTGATAGCGCTGCAGTCGGAAGTCGCGGCCGTCGTAGGTCCACGACGCGCTCTCGCCGCAGTCGGCGATGCCGCGCCCCTTCGCCATGTGCGACAGGTGGCCGGCACTGAAGTCGACGTTGGTGAAGGCGTCCACCACCCGGCGCTCGCCTTCCACGTGCGCCGGCAACGGCAGGCGCAGGCGCATCGCCGTGCCGCTGCCGTCGCGGCGCGTGCGGAACAGCAGGCTGGACGACTGGTAGGCGCCGCGCCAGCACTCCAGCATCACCAGCGCCTCGTCCCCGTCGAGGGCGCCTGCGGCATCGAACGCCTCCGCCGGGTCGACGAAGCAGTCTTCGCGTACCACCTCAGGCGCCGCCTGCAGGCGGACGCGCGCGATCAGCGCCTGCGCCTCGTCCTCGCCCAGCGGGGGCGCGGGCACCGGCGGCACCGGTGCCGGCAACACGGGAGCCGCCGGCACGCGGGCGGCCGGCAGCGGACCGCGCCGGCGCAGCGCGGTGACCGTGTCCAGCCGACCCTGGGTTTCGTCGATCAGCAGCAGCGCCGCCGACAGACCGGTCAACGACGCGGTGGGCGCGTCCTCGCCCGTGCCGGCCTGCAGCTGCGCCCCGTTGCGGATGGCCTCGAGGAAGGCGCGAGCCTGCGCGCCATCGCGGCCGATCGTCTGCATGCCCTCACCGGGCTGCACCAGCGCGGCGGCTGCGAACCGCGCACCGTCCAGGCGCAGGCCGCGCGGATCCACCGGCGCGTCGGATTCCAGCGTCAGGGCGGGTTCGGCCGTCGGCCCGCCTTCCAGCACCAATCGGAGCACGAGCTGCGGATAGGCGTAGTGCATGCCGATCGCCTCGCACCGCGCACCGTTGTCGCAGGCCACCACCCAGTCGCCGAACGTGCGGTACACCGGCGTGGCCGCGGCGCACGCCAGTGGCAGCGCGAGCAGGAGGAGTGTGGCGGACGCGAACAGGGAGCGGCGTGGCTTCATTCGACGACGTTCTTGGCCTCGGAGGTGCCCAGGATCTCCGGGTGCTCGATGCGCTTCGGACGTTGCACCAGCGGATGCAGGAACACCGCGGCGAGGATGATGCCCACGCCCAGGTAGAACAGCGGCGTGAGTTCGCGCTGTTCGCCCAGCAGCACGATGGCCAGCACGATGGCGTAGACCGGCTCCAGGTTGGTCACCAGCTGCACGCCGTACGCGCTGAGATGCTTCAGCGCGACCAGCGACAGCGCGAACGGCAGCAGCGTGCAGGCCAGCGACAGCACCACCAGCAGCGCACCGTCTTTCAGGCCGGGCAGCACGAACAGGTCGCCGGCGAACGCCGGGAACAGCATCGGCATCACCGGTGCGAGCAGGGTCAGTAGGAGCGTGCCCGCACCCAGTTCCAGGCCGGTGATGGTCAGCGGCTCACCATGGTCGATCAGGCGCTTGTTGAGCGGGCCGAACACCGCCACCAGCAGCGCCGACAGCGCGCCCACCAGCACGCCCAGCCGCATGCCGTCGGGAATGCCGCCGACCACCAGCGCCACGCCCGGCAACACGGCGACGCCGAACAGCAGCTCGCGCCAGGAGAACGGCCGCCGCGTCAGCCACGGTTCGATCACCGAGGTGAAGGCCGGCGCCAGCGCGATGCAGGTCACCGCGACCGAGGCGTTGGACAGCTTGATGGCGCCGTAGAAGGTCAGCCAATGCAGCGCCACGATCACGCCGATGCCGCAGTAGGCGAGGATCAACGTGGCCGACATCGCGCGCAGGCCGCGCCAGACCCGCGGCAGGAAGGCCAGCGCCACCACCACGATCAGCATGCGCCACCACACCAGCGGCAGCGCCGACAGGCTGATCAGCTTGCCCAGGATCGGGGTGAAGCCCCACAGCAGCACGCACAGGTGGATCTGCAGCTGGGCCTTGGCGGTCGGGGTCATCGGCATGGCGCGCATTGTCGCCGAAGCCTCGCGTCGCCGCGATGGGACCACTCCCGACCGCCCGGCCGCCGTGGCAAGCTAGCGCCATCGCCGCGCGCCCAGGGATGCACGATGCCGTCCACACACCTGCCCAGCGGGCACCGGGCCATTGCCGTGCTGGTCGCCGCGTTGGCGCTGTCGGCCCTGGTGCTGCAATACGTGCTGATCCTGCGGCTGACCCGCGACAACGTCGGCATGGCGCTGGGCACGGTGCGGTTCTTCAGCTACTTCACCATCCTCAGCAACCTCGCGGTGGCGCTGGTCGCCTTCACCGCCGCTGCCGGGCGGACGGGGTTCCTTGCGCAGGCCCGCGTGCGCGGTGCGGTCGCGCTCTACATCGGCGTCACCGGCAGCATCTACTTCTTCATCCTGCGCCACCTGTGGCAGCCGCAGGGCGCGCAATGGTGGGCCGATACCGGCCTGCACTATGCGGTGCCGCTGGCGTACTGGGCGTGGTGGCTGGCGTTCACGCCGCACGGCAGCCTGCGCTGGCGCGAGGTTGCCGGCTGGTTGCTGTTCCCGCTGGCCTACGTGGCCTGGGTGTTCGTGCGGGGGGCGTGGCTGGGCGAATACCCGTATCCCTTCATCGATGTCGGCCAGCTGGGCTGGGCGCAGGTCGGGGTCAATGCGCTGGGCGTCATGGCGGTGTTCGTGGTGCTGGGGTTTGTCATCGTGGGCCTGGACCATCTACTTGGCCGGCGTCGGCGTCCTCTGTAGGAGCGACGTGAGTCGCGACCGGACACGGGCCTCGCCCGTGCACATCGGCGAACCGACGGACTGCGGATGATGCAGCTTCACCTGACCGGAAAACGCGCGGTCGCGACTCACGTCGCTCCTACAGCGGATCATGGTGGCGCTGGACGCATGCCGTGCTGCGTGCGATGTTCGCGCGCCATGACCGTGCCGACGTACAGGATCACCGCATGACATCCGGCAACACCTCGCCTTCGATCCACCGTCCCTTCGACCGTCGCGATGCGAGGACGCTGGGGCTGTCGGCGCTCGGGGGTGCGCTGGAATTCTACGACTTCGTCGTGTTCGTGTTCTTCGCCAAGGCGCTGGGCGCCTTGTTCTTCCCGCCAGGCACGGAGCCGTGGCTGGCGCAGCTGCAGGTGTACGGCATCTTCGCCGCCGGTTACGTGGCACGGCCACTGGGCGGCATCGTGATGGCGCATTTCGGTGACCGGCTGGGGCGCAAGCGGATGTTCACGCTCAGCGTTTTCATGATGTCGGTGCCCACCCTGCTGATCGGCCTGCTGCCCACCCATGCGCAGGTCGGTGCGCTGGCGCCGCTGCTGTTGCTGGCCATGCGGCTGGTGCAGGGCATCGCGGTGGGCGGCGAGGTGCCGGGTGCGTGGGTGTTCGTGGCCGAACACGTGCCGCGGCATCGCGTCGGTATCGCCTGCGCCACGCTGACGGCGGGGCTCACGGCGGGCATCCTGATCGGCTCGCTGCTGGCAGCGTGGATCAACGCGCATTACACGGCGGAGCAAGTACAGGCGGGGATCTGGCGCGTGCCGTTCCTGCTCGGCGGCGTATTCGGTTTCATCGCGGTGTGGCTGCGCCGCTGGCTGGAGGAAACGCCGGTGTTCGTCGAGATGCGCGAGCGCAAGCAGCTGGCGCGACAATTGCCGGTGAAGCAGGTCCTGGCCGCGCACCGCCCCGCGGTGGTGCTGTCTATGCTGGCCTCATGGCAGCTGACCGCGGCCATCGTGGTGATCGTGCTGCTGACGCCGACGCTGGTGCAGACGGGGTTCGGCATCGACGCCGCCACGGCCTTCCGTGGCAACAGCCTGGCAACGCTGGCGTTGGTGTTCGGCTGCCTGGCGGCGGGCTGGGCGGTGGACCGGATCGGCGTGGGTCTTGCGCTGCTGCTGGGCTCGCTGGGCTTGGGGATGGCGGCATACGCCCTGTATGGCGCGCTGGCGTCGGGGCATCACGATCATTTCGTCGCCTGGTACGCGCTGGCCGGCTTCTGCTGTGGCGTGACCGGCGTGACGCCGGCGCTGATGGTCGCGGCATTCCCGCCCGAAGTGCGCTTCTCCGGCCTGTCGTTCTCGTACAACGTCGCGTACGCGGTATTCGGCGGCATGACGCCGCCGCTGATCGCCTGGCTGTCGGCATCGTGGGGCCGGATGGCGCCGGCACACTATGTCGCCTTCACCTGTCTGGTCGGCGTTGGTGTGGCCACGTACGTGCTGGTGAAGCGGCCGCTGCGGTACTGATGGGGATTCCCGCCCTGTAGGAGCGCCCCATGGGCGCGATGCTCTTTGCCGGTCTGGCGTCGAGAGCAGAAGCATCGCGCCCATGGGGCGCTCCTACAAAGTTGGATTGGCCCATCCTGTGCGTGCGGCGCTGCTACAGCCGCCGCATCAGCTCCATCGCGGCGGCGGGATTGCGTTCCTTCGCGCTGCTGATGAAGTAGACGAACACATCCCGCCGCGGCAGCGCCGGTGCGGGCTCGCCCACATGCGGCAGCTCGGCGATGTCCTCCCCGTGCGACCACGCGCATGCGCGTTCGGCCCACAGTGCCAGTTCCTTTGGCGGGTAGCCGGTGTCGATGGGCTGCGAACGCATCAGTCGCGCGTAGACGAAGTCGGCGGTGAGGTCGGCGAAGGACGGATACTCGGTCGAGTCGGTGAACACCGTGGCGACCTGGTGGCGGCGTGCGAGGTCGACCAGGTCGGCATCCACCGCCGCCGGATCGCGTACCTCCAGCGCATGCCGCAACGGCCGTCCGTCGATCTCGCGCGGCAGCAGCGACAGGAAGGCGTCCAGTTCTTCCGCATCGACGCGGCGTCCCGACTCGAACTGCCAGACCAGCGGGCCCAACCGCGTGCCGAGTTCGGCGATGCCGCCGACGAAGTCCTCCACCTGCGCCTGCGTCGAGGCCAGCGAGCGCGACTGCATGATGCGCTTGGGCGCCTTGGCCGAGAACACGAAGCCGTCCGGCGTCTGCTCGCGCCAGCTCGCGTAGGTGGCCGGCTTCTGCGCGCCGTAATAGGTGCCGTTGATCTCGATGGCGGTCAGCTGGCGGCTGGCGAATTCCAGCTCGCGCCGTTGCACCAGGCCGGCCGGGTAGAAGTTGTTGCGCCACGGCGCGTAGGTCCAGCCGCCGATGCCGACGCGGATGCCGTCGGCGGACACGGGAGGCGCGGAAGCGAAAAGGTCGTCCATGCGCGAAGCATAGCCCGGCGTGCGTCGCGCTCGCGTTACCATGCGGTCAGCCCGCGCCCTCGGAGAAGCCGCATGTCCTGGACCACGCCCGATCTGTGCGACCAGTTCCCTGATGTGCAGGTGGCCGAGCCGGTGTTCCGCGGCTACGGCGGCAACATCGCGTTCGCCGGCCAGGCGGTGACGGTGAAGTGCGTGGATGACAACTCGCGCGTGCGCGAACTGGCCGCCACGCCGGGCGAAGGGCGGGTCATCGTGGTCGACGGCGGCGGCTCGCTGCGGCGCGCGCTGCTGGGCGACCAGATCGCGGCCAATGCGGTGAAGCACGGCTGGTCCGGTTTCCTGATCTTCGGCTGCGTGCGCGATGTCGAGGCGCTGGCCACCTTGCCGCTCGGCGTGCAGGCGCTGGCCTCGCATCCGATGAAGACCGAGAAGCGCGGACTTGGCGACGTGGAGGTGCCGGTGGCGTTCGCCGGGCTGTCGATCAGGCCCGGCGACTGGATCTATGCCGATGCCAACGGCGTGATCGTGGCGAAAAGCCGGCTTCTGTAGGAGCGCCCTCGGGCGCGATGCTTTTCAATCGATGAAGCAACAGCATCGCGGGCATGGCCCGCTCCTACAAACGCGGCATGCGGCAGCGGTTATCGGATCGGTTCGCCAACATCGTGGCACAGGCGCCGCTTCTGTAGGAGCGCCCTCGGGCGCGATGCTTTTCGATCGATGAGGCAACAGCATCGCGGGCATGGCCCGCTCCTACAAACGCGGCGTGCGGCAGCGGTTATCGGATCGGTTCGCCAACATCGTGGCACAGGCGCCGCTTCTGTAGGAGCGCCCTCGGGCGCGATGCTTTTCGATCAATGAAGCAACAGCATCGCGGGCATGGCCCGCTCCTACAAACGCGCGGTGCGGCAGGTCTTATCGGATCGGCTCGTCCAGCATCAGCTGACGGACGAAGCGCACCGGCGGTGCGCCGTAGGACAGCACCTGATCGTGGTAGGCCTTCAGGTTGAACTGCGCGCCCTGCTTGGCTTCGGCGGCCTTGCGCAGGTCGAAGTGCTCCTGCACGCCGACGAAGTAGGTGGGCAGCTGCGCCGAGGTCAGTTGCGCGCGCGTCCACTTGCCGGCGGCTTCGCGCTCCTGCTGGAAGGTCTGGCGCACCATCAGGTCCATCGCCTGCTCGCGCGTCCAGCCGTCCACCTGCACGCCCTGGTCGAGGATCGCGTTGGCGATCGTGCGCAGGTAGAACTTCATCTGCACCAGGTGGAACAGCGGATCATTGTCCAGGTAGCCGGCGTCGGACATCATCTTCTCGGTGTAGACCGCCCAGCCTTCGGCGAACATGCCCGAGCGCAGCACGGCGCGCAGCGTGGACGGGAACTTGGCCGAGTGCCAGCCTTCCAGGTAATGGCCCGGCGTGCCTTCGTGGATGCTCAGCAGGTGGATCATCCGGCTGTTGTATTCGCGCAGGAAGGAATCGACCTGCGTCTGGTCCCAGTCTTCCGGGATCGGCGAGACGGCGTAGAACGTCTTCAGGTGCTTGTCGAGCGGACCCGGCGAATCGCAGTAGGCCACCGCCACGCCGCGCTGGAACTCCGGCATCTCGATGATCTCGACCGGGGCGTCTGGCAGGGTCACCAGGTCGTGCTTGCGGACGAACTCGGTGGCCTGCGCCAATGCGGCTTCGGCATCCGGCACCACCTTGTCGCGCGCGGGGCGCTCGGCATAGGCCAGTTCCAGCGCGGCCTCGATGGCCTTCTGCTGTTCGTCGGCGGTGGGGGCTTCCGGCAGCGCCGGCGCGCCGGGCTTGTCCTTCAGCACGGTGCGGGCGATGCCGTACATCGCTTCGCGCACGCGCTTGAGTTCGCCCTCGGCGCGCTGCTTGATGTCGGCGCGCGACAGCGACGACAGCAGGGCGAACTGCAGCTTCTGGTCGTACAGCGTCTGGCCGATGCGGAAGTCGCCCTTCGCGTTGGGCACCAGCGTCTTGTCGAGCCAGGCCTGGTGTTCGGCGACGGCCTTCTTCAGGCCCTCGATGGCGGCCTGCGCCTGCGCGCGGTCGGTCTCGGGCAGGTCCTTGAGGTTGGGGGTGATGAAGGTATCGACGATGCTGAGGAGGCCGGCGTTCTGCCTGGCGACGGTCTCGGCATGCACCTTCGGGACGCGCGCGGGATCGAGGTTTTCGCGCGCCTGCGCCAGCAACGTGGGGATCTTCTGCATGCGCGCGGTCGCGGATTTCAGGCGCTCGGGCAGCGGCGCGAACTCGCGCGCCATCAGGCCATAGAGGGCGCCACCGGCGACGTTGTTGTAGACCTGCGGATCCCACGCCCAGCTCTGCAGTGTCTCGGCGGTCCAGATGTCGTACTGCAGCTGGTTGCGCAGGATGGCGGCGTCGACCTGGTTCTCGCGCGACAACGCGGCGATGTCCATCGCGTCGAGTTCGGCCAGGGTCTTCTTGCTGAAGGCCAGGCTCTTCTGGCGACCATCGGCGCTCAGGTCGTCGAGTTCACCGTCGTACATGTGTTCGCCGATCTGCGTGGCGCTGACCGGCGACAGCTGCAGCCAGCCTTCCAGCGCCCGCTTGGACAGCTCGGCGAACGCGGCATCGGCCTTGGCGGTATCCGCGGCGGTGGCGGTGGCATCCGTACCGGGGGCGACGGTGGGAGCTTCGCTCTTCTGGCAGGCGGTCATCGAAGCCAGCAGGGCGGCGGCGAGCAGGGTCTTGCGCATGGGAATCCTGTTGCGTTGCACGGGGTCGGAGCGGACAGGATAGGCCGGAGGTCATGCCCCTGCCCCTGCCATTCGATATACGCTGGCGCACCGGACGCCGGAGAACCGTGACATGAAGCACGAGGGAAGCTGCCATTGCGGCCGCATCGCATTCGAGGTCGAGGGCGACATCGCCGAGGTCATCGACTGCAACTGTTCGCTGTGCCGGCGCCGCGGTGGCCTGCTGTGGTTCGCGCCGCGCGAAGCGCTGGTGCTGAAGACACCGGAAGCCGACCTGTCCACCTACACGTTCAACAAGCACCACATCCAGCATCGCTTCTGCGCGACCTGCGGCATCGCCCCGTTCGGCGAGGCCGCGCATCCTGCGACCGGCGCGCAGATGGCGGCCATCAACGTGCGCTGCCTGCCCGGCGTGGATCTCGCCGCGGTGAAGATCATCGCCTTCGATGGCGCCGGCGCCTGATCGGGGCGGGCACGCGGCGGGGCGCAAGACGGGTGGCACAGGAGCCGGGGAGATGACGATGCGTTTGCGGGCGTGGCTGGTGTGGGCGGGAATGCTGCTGCCGTGGCCGGCGCAGGCGGTGTGTCCACCCGAGGGCACCGATCGGGGTTCGTTGCAGATGGCGCGGGAACAGAAATTCGCCGTGCCCGACGACGTGCGTGCCGCCCTGGTGGCGGCACTGCCGGCATGCCTGGCCGATCCCGATCCCGCCCTGCGCGATGGCGTGGCCTACGAGGCATTCAGCGCCTGGCTGCGCGCGGGCCAGCTGGACATCGAACAGCGTCGCGCGTTACGCGATCGCCTGTACGCGATGCTGGGCGAGCAGGACGCCGGCGGTTTCGGCCCGCCGTTCGCGGCGCTGGTGTTGTCGGAAGTCGCGCGCACCGATCGCGTTGCGCCGTGGATGTCGGTCGACGAGCGTGCCGACATGGTCGCGCGTGCCGCCGCCTATCTGGCGTCGGTGCGCGACTATCGCGGGTTCGATGCGGACGAGGGCTGGCGGCATGGCGTGGCCCATGGCGCGGACTGGCTGCTGCAACTCGTGCTCAACGCGCAGGTGGATCGCGCGCAGGTGGAGACGTTGTTGCAGGCGGTGGCCGAACAGGCGGTGCCGGAAAGCGCGCATGCCTATGTCTTCGGCGAGCCCGGACGGTTGGCGCGGCCGGTGCTGTACGCCGCCCGGCGCGGGCTGCTGGACGAGGCGGCGTGGACGCGCTGGTTCGGCGCGTTGCCCACCAGGCTTGGCATCCCGAAGCAGACCTACGCCGACCCGGTCTGGCTGGCGCGGCGGCATGACCTGATGGCCTTCCTGATGAGCGTCCATCTGGAAGCCGACCAGTCGGACGATCCCGGGATCCGCGCGCTGAAGCCGGCGGTGCTGCAGACGCTGAAAGCCGTGCCCTGACGATGGGCCATGGGCGTCAGCTGTCGCGACGG
Organism: Pseudoxanthomonas sp. LH2527; assembly: GCF_022539275.1. Lineage (NCBI taxonomy): Bacteria > Pseudomonadati > Pseudomonadota > Gammaproteobacteria > Lysobacterales > Lysobacteraceae > Pseudoxanthomonas > Pseudoxanthomonas sp. LH2527. The sequence continues at coordinate 19,888 of NZ_JAKZBW010000018.1, forward strand.
CCGAGGACATCGTCCGGCATCGGCGGCAGCGGCGTGCGTTCGTCGCGCGCCTCTTCCTTCAGCCAATCGATGAATGCCTGTGCGGCCGCGCTCGGCGGCTTGTGCGTCGGGTGCACCGCGTAATACGCGAAGCGGGCCTTCAGGGCCGGGCCGGGCAAGCGCACCAGTTCATAGCGTTGCAGATAGGGCTGGGCGACATGCCGGCGCGCCAGCGCCGCGCCCACGCCGTAAACGGCGGCGCGCATCGCATCGGTGCTGTCGTTGAAACTGTGCATCGGCGGCAGCCGCAGGCCGCGCACGCCGGCCGCGCGGAACCAGTCGCGCCAGCCCTGCAGGGCGAGGTCCGTCACCAGCGGCAGCTGCGCGATCTGGCGCGGCTCCCGGATGGCGTCGAGGCCGGGCAGGGCAGGCGAGGCGACCGGGAACAGTTCGTCGTCCATCAGGTGGTGCGATGTCAGCCCGGCCCAGTGGCCCGGCCCGTGGCGGATGCCGAGTTCCGGTCCTTCGTCGTCGAAGCGCGTCAGCGCGATGCCGGTGTCCACGTGCAGGCGGACATGCGGGTGACGCGCGCAGAAGCGTGGCAGGCGCGGCAGCAGCCAGCAGTACGCCAGCGAGTGCAGCGTGGTGATGCGCAGGGGGGCGGTCCTGCCGGCCAGGCGCAGATGCGAGGCGACCGCATCGATGTCGCCGAGCGCCGCATTGGCGGCGTCGGCCAGTTGCCGGCCCTCGGTGGTGAGCTGCACGCCGCGCGCATGGCGATGGAACAGCACCACGCCCAGCAGGCCTTCCAGTTTGCGTACGTGGTGGCTGACCGCGCTGGCGGTGAGGTGCAGTTCCTCGGCTGCATGGGCGAAGTTCTGGTGGCGCGCGGCGGCGGCGAACACGCCCAGGGCGGGCAGCAGGGCAGGGCGCAGGCTCATGGCGTCTCCAGGCACAAGCCAGATTTGTGGCTCGCACGCATCGTACGCGCTTGCGGCGGCGGGGGCTTGTTCCAGAATGGCGGCAGGCACGAACGAGGAGTCCACGATGGCGCAGGGAGACAGCATGGCCGTGACGCCGCCGGTGGTGGCGCGCGACTGGCGCACGCCGCTGGAACTGCTGGTACTGGGCGCGATCTGGGGCAGCTCGTTCCTGTTCATGCGCATCGCCGCCAACCCGTTCGGCCCTTTCGCGCTGGTCGAGGTGCGGCTGGCGCTGGGCGCGCTGGTGCTGCTGCCGTTCCTGTGGCGCGAGCGCGCGCAGTTCAGCGCCGGCATGTGGCCGCGGCTGGCGTTGATCGGCGCGATCAATTCGGCCATCCCGTTCCTGCTGTTCGCGTGGGCGGCGCAGCGTTCGCCTGCCGCCATCGGGGCGATCTGCAACGCGATGACCGTGCTGTTCGCGGCGATGGTCGGCTTCCTGTTCTTCGGCCAGAAGATCGGCCTGCGCCGCTCGCTGGCGCTGCTGGTCGGCTTCGTCGGCGTGGTGGTGCTGGCGACCAGCAAGGCCGGCGGGCTGAGCGTGGGCGGTGCGGTCATCGCCGGCGCGACCGCGGCGCTGCTGTACGGCGTGGGCGTGAACCTGGTGCGCCGGCATCTGGCCGGCATCCCGCCCGCCGCCGCGGCGGCCGCCACGCTCAGCTGCGCGGCGTTGCTGGTGCTGCCGTTCGCGGCGACGCACTGGCCCGGCCATGCCATCGGCGCCGGGCCGTGGAGCGCCGCCATCGCCATCGGCGTGGTCTGCACCGGCTACGCGTTCCTGCTTTACTACCGGCTGATCCAGCGCATCGGTCCCGCCCGCGCCGCGACGGTGACCTACCTGGTGCCGTTGTTCGGCGCCGGCTTCGCCTGGCTGTTCCTCAACGAACCGGTCACGCCCGCGATGCTCGCCGCCGGCGCGCTGATCCTGGGCAGTGTGGCGGTGAGCCAGCGGGCGGCGTGAGCGTCAGCATCGCTTGCCTGTGGGAGCGACGTCAGTCGCGACCGCGGATCAGACGCTTTTTTTCGACACGGATCAGAGCGAAAGAAGCGGATCTGAAAGAAAGACCAGCGTTTCATCGAGAGCGAATAACGTCGGACGAGCGATCGCCCGATTTCTACCAATCCGCTTTTTTCGCTCTGATCCGTGTCGAAAGACTGCTCCGGCCTCGCGGTCGCGACTGACGTCGCTCCCACAAGAGAAGCGGTCAGCGCCTCAGCGCTTCGCCTCGCGTACCGGCAGCGGCACGTTGCACAGGTCGATGTGGCCGGCGGGGCGCACGTACCAGCCGTCGCGGCGGTTGCGGCGGGCTTCGGTGGCGGCGGCGAAGGTCTTCGAGTCGGTGCGCAGCACCTGCAGCGGCATGCGCTCGTTCTCCGGCACGTCACTGGCCAGACGGACGGCGGTGATAGGTGTGCGCTGCTCGGGCTTCTCGTAGAAGCCCATCGGCTCGGGGCCGCGCGGGATCGCGCTGAGCAGTTCGATGCCCTTCACCACGCGGCCGACCAGGGTGATGTTGCGGTCGAGCTGGCGCGGCGACTGGCCGGTGACAACGTAGAGTTCGCTGCCATTGCTGCTGTCAGGCGGGCCGCCACGGCCGGCGCCGAGCGCGCCGTAGCAGTGCGCCAGCCAGGCTTCGCCTGCCTTGGGGTCGCGCGCGGCGGGGAAGCCGTCGACGAAGCCCACTTCCGGCGCCCAGCCGTCGGCATCGGGCAGGCGGGTGAAGTTCAATCCTGCGGCCTTGCGTGCGAACTCCGCCGGCAACGTGGTCTTCGCCGTACCCAGCGATTTCGCCTTCGACGCGTCTTCCGCATCGGCATCGCCGAATTGCACGACGAAGTTGTCGTGCGAGCGGTAGATGCCCAAACCGTTCCAGAAGCCTTCGCGCGCCAGCGTGCGGATATTGGCCACGTGCTCGGGCGCGAACGCCGGCGCCAGTTCGATCACCACCCGACCACCGGGCACGTCCATGTACAGCGTGTTGGCCGGATCCAGCGTGCGCCAGTCCGCGTCGGGCGACGCGTCGAGGATCTCTTTGGATGTCAGCGGCTTCGGCGGTTCGGCCGCGTGGGCGACGGGCAGGGCGAGCAGGCAGGCGACCAGCAACGGGAGACGGCGCATCGGCATTCCAGGAGACGGGATGCCCGGATTGTAGTGCGCCACGCGTGCAGGCGGTGGTCGCCGGCGCGGAGGCTCAGCTCTTGTAGTTCTTCGCGCGGTTGATGCCCAGCGCGACCAGCGTGCCCAGCGCGCCGGACAGCAGGTAGGCGCCCAGCCACGACAGGCCGAAGTTGGCGCACAGGCCCAGCGCCACCAGCGGGGCGAAGCCGGCGCCGATCAGCCACGCCAGGTCGGAAGTCAACGCGGCGCCGGTGTAGCGGTAGCGGCGCCCGAAATTCGCGGTCACCGCGCCCGCGGCCTGGCCGTACGACAGGCCGAGCAGGGCGAAGCCGATCAGGATGAAGGCGCCCTGGCCGACCGGGCCGCCTTCCATCAACGTGGGCGCGAAGCCGCTGAACATCGCGATGCCCACCGCCAGCCCGCCCAGCGTGCGCGCACGGCCCACGCGGTCGGCGATCAAGCCCGAGGCCACGATCGCGCCGGCGGCGATGAAGGCGCCCAGGATCTGCACCAGCAGGAAGCTGACGATGGACTGCTGCGAGTACAGCAGGATCCACGACAGCGGGAAGATCGTCACGATGTGGAACAGCGCATAGCTGGCCAGCGCGGCGAACGCGCCGATCACCACATGCCGGCCCTTGGCCTGGAACAGCTCGCGGATCGGCGTGGGTTCCAGTTCCAGTTCGCCCATCTTGTCCTGGTATTCGTCGGCCACCACGATGCGCAGGCGCGCGAACAGCGCCACCACGTTGATGGCGAAGGCGACGAAGAACGGATAGCGCCAGCCCCACGTCAGCAGGTCGGCCTCTTCCAGGTTGGCGTACAGGAACGCGAACACGCCGGCAGCGACGATGAAACCCACCGGCGCGCCCAGCTGGCCCAGCATGGCGTACCAGCCGCGGCGCTCCTTCGGCGCGTTGAGCGCGAGCAGCGACGGCAGGCCGTCCCACGAACCGCCCAGCGCCAGGCCCTGCAGCACGCGCAGCAGGGCGAGCAGGACGATCGAGGCGGCACCCAGCGAAGCGTAACCCGGCAGGAAGGCGATGCCGGCCGTGGCCGTACCCAGCAGGAACAGCGCGACCGTCAGCTTGAGGCCGCGGCCCCAGCGCGCCTGGATCTTCATCGACAGCATGGTGCCGAACGGCCGCGCGACGAACGCCAGCGCGAACAGCGCGAACGACCACAGCGTGCCTTCCAGGCGGTCCACGAACGGGAAGAACACCGCCGGGAAGATCAACGCCGAGGCGATGCCGAAGACGAAGAAGTCGAAGTATTCGGAGGCGCGCCCGATCACCACGCCCACGGCGATTTCGCCCGGGGCGACATCCGCGTGCGCCTTGGTGCCGTGGTCGTGGGTGGAAGTCGTGGGGCTGGTGGACGCCATGGGGACGGGGCTGCCGGATCGGACCAGGGGAAGGGTACGCCCATAGGGTCGCAGACTGGCCCCGCGGTCGCGATAGGACAAAACGTCCAATACTCCGCCCCGCGCGGGCGCACTACATTGATCCCGATCAATCCGTAAGCGCCCATGTCCATGTCCCTCATGCGCAGAGCCCTGCAAGCCGTCGTGGCGATATCCGCCGCCGCCGTGCTGTCGGGCTGCAACCTGCAGGTCCTCAATCCCGCCGGCGACATCGCCGCCCGCCAGGGCAACCTGATCCTGGTGGCGACGGCGCTGATGCTGATCGTGATCGTCCCGGTGATCGCGCTTACGTTCTGGTTCGCCTGGCGCTACCGCGCGTCGAACACGCAGGCCACCTACAAGCCCGACTGGGACCATTCCACGCAGCTGGAACTGGTCATCTGGGGCGTGCCGCTGCTGATCATCATCGCGCTGGGCGCGGTGACATGGATCGGTACGCACCTGCTGGATCCGTACCGTCCGCTGGGCCGCATCGCCGAAGGTCGGCCGGTGCCCGCCGAGGTCAAGCCGCTGGAAGTGCAGGTGGTGGCGCTGGACTGGAAGTGGCTGTTCGTCTATCCGGAATACGGCGTCGCCTCGGTCAACCAGATGGCCGCGCCGGTCGATCGCCCGATCACCTTCCGCCTGACCTCGTCGTCGACGATGAACGCGTTCTACGTGCCGGCGCTGGCGGGCATGATCTACACGATGCCGGCGATGGAGACCAAGCTCCACGCGGTGATGAACAAGGAAGGCGACTACGAGGGTTTTTCGTCGCACTACAGCGGCGAAGGTTTCTCGCACATGCGCTTCCGTTTCCATGCGCTGTCCGATCAGGGCTTCGACCGCTGGATCGCGGAAGCCCGCGCCGGCGGCAAGGCGCTGAGCCGCGCCGAGTACCTGCAACTGGAAGTGCCCAGTGCCCGTGAGCCGTCGCGCCTGTATGCCTCCGTCGATCCGGGCCTGTTCGATGCCGTGGTCAATCGCTGCGTCGATACCGACCGCCTGTGCATGGACCAGATGATGGCCTACGACGCGATGGGCGGACGCGGGCTGGACAGCGCCGATCCGCTGCAGCGCCCGCGTCGCGGCAACCTTGCCGCCGGCGCCTTCGTCCGTTCCGATATCTGCACCGTCGAGACCGCGCAGGCCGCGACCCTGACATCGCCTGTTCCCACCGCTGGCGGCCTGAAGGCGCCCTGACGCGCCCCGCCGCCGCACAACTGGATTCACCGGATTCGCCCGATGGCTTTCGACACCAGCACCGTCACGCACTCTCCGATCACCGGTCGCCTGGCCTGGGATGCCATTCCCATGCTGCACGACCCGATCATCGCCGCGACCTTCATCGGCACCTGCATCGGCGGACTCGCGCTGGTCGCGGTGATCACGAAGTACAAGCTGTGGGGCTGGCTGTGGCGCGAGTGGTTTACCAGCATCGACCACAAGAAGATCGGCATCATGTACATGGTGCTGGGCCTGGTGATGCTGCTGCGCGGCTTCGCCGACGCCATCATGATGCGCCTGCACCAGGCGATGGCCTTCGGCGACAACATGGGCTACCTGCCGCCGCACCACTACGACCAGATCTTCACCGCGCATGGCGTGATCATGATCTTCTTCGTGGCCATGCCGCTGGTCACCGGCCTGATGAACTACCTGGTGCCGCTGCAGATCGGCGCGCGCGACGTGGCGTTCCCGTTCCTCAACAACTTCAGCTTCTGGATGACCACCGCCGGCGCGGCGCTGGTGATGCTGTCGCTGTTCCTGGGCGAATTCTCGACGTCGGGCTGGCTGGCGCTGTCCAACCTGGGCAACCAGGATCCCGGCGTCGGACTGGACTACTACATCTGGGCGCTGCAGATCGCCGGCGTCGGTACGTTGTTGTCGGGCGTCAATCTGCTGGTGACCATCCTGAAGATGCGCGCGCCCGGCATGGGCATGATGAAGATGCCGGTGTTCACCTGGACGGCGCTGTGCACCAACGTGCTGATCGTGGTGTCGTTCCCGGTGCTGACGGCGGTGCTGGCGCTGATGACGCTGGACCGCTATGTGGGCACCAACTTCTTCACCACCGACCTTGGCGGCAACGCCATGCTGTACGTCAACCTGATCTGGATCTGGGGCCACCCGGAGGTCTACATCCTGATCCTGCCGCTGTTCGGCGTGTTCTCCGAGATCGTGTCCACGTACTCGGGCAAGCGCCTGTTCGGCTACTCGTCGATGGTGTACGCCACGGTCTGCATCACCGTGCTGTCCTACCTGGTGTGGCTGCACCACTTCTTCACCATGGGCTCGGGTGCCAGCGTCAACTCGTTCTTCGGCATCACCACGATGATCATCTCGATCCCGACCGGCGCGAAGATCTTCAACTGGCTGTTCACCATGTACCGCGGCCGCATCCGCTTCGAGGTGCCGATGCTGTGGACGATGGGCTTCATGGTGACCTTCGTGGTGGGCGGCATGACCGGCGTGCTGCTGGCGGTGCCGCCGGCGGACTTCGTGCTGCACAACTCGCTGTTCCTGGTCGCCCACTTCCACAACGTCATCATCGGCGGCGTGGTGTTCGGCCTGTTCGCGGCGATGACGCACTGGTTCCCCAAGGCGTTCGGCTTCAGGCTCGACGACTTCTGGGGCAAGGTCTCGTTCTGGTTCTGGCTGGCCGGCTACTGGTTCGCGTTCACCCCGCTGTACGTACTGGGCCTGATGGGCGTGACGCGGCGCATGAGCCACTTCGAGGATCCGTCGCTGCAGATCTGGTTCCAGATCGCCGCCTTCGGCGCGGTCCTGGTCGCCATCGGCATCGCCGCGTTCCTGTACTGCATCTACATCAGCTTCCGCCGCCGCGAGCAGCTGCGCGACCACACCGGCGATCCGTGGGGCGGCCGCACGCTGGAGTGGTCCACGTCCTCGCCGCCGCCGGACTACAACTTCGCCTTCACCCCGGTCGTGCACGACACCGATGCGTGGACGGACATGAAGCAGCGCGGTTTCCAGCGCCCGCGAGAGGGATTCAAGGCGATCCACATGCCGCGCAACACCGGCGCCGGCGTGATCCTGTCCGCGCTGAGCACCGCATGCGGTTTCGCGCTGATCTGGCATGTCTGGTGGCTGGCGGGCGTGTCGCTGCTGGCGACGATCGTCTACGCGATCTGGCACAGCTTCGACCGCGACCGCGACTACTACATCCCGGCCGACGAGGTCGCCCGCACCGAGCAGGCGCGCACCGGACAGCTGGAAAGCGCACTCCTGAACCAAGGCCTTGCGAAGCACGCCCATGTCTGAGTCCATCGCCCTGAACCGACCCGACGGCTCGCCGGTGTTCCTGGACACCGAGGGCAGGCACCATCCCGAGAACGGCACGCTGCTGGGCTTCTGGATCTACCTGCTCAGCGACCTGATGATCTTCGGCAGCCTGTTCGCCACCTTCGGGGTGTTCTCGGGCAGCTATGCCGCCGGTCCGTCCGGCCGCGACCTGTTCTTCCCCAACCTGCACCTGATCGCGATCAACACCGCGATCCTGCTGGTCTCGTCGATCACCTACGGCTTCGCCATGCTGGCGATGCTCAAGCGCAACGCCCGCGGCACGATCGGCTGGCTGCTGGTCACCGGCGCGCTGGGTCTGGCGTTCCTGTCGATCGAGGTCTACGAGTTCCACCACCTGATCCACATCGGCGCGGGCCCGCAGCGCAGCGCGTTCCTGTCGGCGTTCTTCACGCTGGTCGGCACGCACGGCCTGCACGTGCTGTTCGGCGTCATCTGGCTGGTCGTGCTGTGCGTACAGGTGCGCAAGTGGGGCCTGAACCGGACTACCACGCGCCGCATCGCCTGCCTGTCGATGTTCTGGCATTTCCTCGACGTCGTCTGGATCGGCGTCTTCACCTTCGTCTACCTGATGGGCGTGCAGTGATGGGTCATCCTTCTTCCCCCTCCGACCACGACGACTTCCTCGAGGACGGCATTCCGCACGTCAGCATGAAGGAGTACGTGACCGGCTTCGTGCTGTCGGTCGTGCTGACCGCCATCCCGTTCTGGCTGGTGATGGCCAAGGTGCTGCCGACGCCCGCGATCACCACGCTGGTGATCCTGGGCTTCGCGATGGTCCAGGTGGTCGTGCACATGGTCTATTTCCTGCACATGAATCCGAAGTCGGAAGGCGGCTGGAACCTGTTCGCGCTGATCTTCACCGCCGTGCTGCTGGTGATCGTGCTGATCGGCACGCTGTGGGTCATGCACAACATGAACACCAACATGATGCCGGGCACGCACGACATGCATGAGATGCAGGACGCGGTCCAGAGCCTGCCGTGACCGCGCCGGTGACCGCCGCACCGGTTCCGCCAGCCGCGCCGCGCAGGCGGTGGCGGTTCGCGTTCGCCGCGTTGCTGACGGTCGCCTTCTGCGGATTCATCGCCCTCGGGGTGTGGCAGTTGCAGCGGATGGCGTGGAAGCACGACCTGATCGCGCGCGTCGATGCCCGTATCCATGCGGCGGCCATGCCGGCGCCGGCGCGTACGCAATGGTCCGCCATCAATGAGGCGGACGACAGCTATCGACGCGTGTCGGTGACCGGCCGCTTCGTGCCCGACGGCGCGACGCGCACGCAGGCGGTCACCGAACTCGGCGGTGGCTTCTGGCTGCTGCAACCGCTGCGTACCGAGGCGGGCGACTACGTGCTGGTGAACCGCGGCTTCGTGCCGGCCGGCGGTACCGCGTCGCCCGCGCCGGAGGGCCGGGTGGTGGTGGAAGGGCTGCTGCGCATGAGCGAACCCGAAGGCGGTTTCCTGCGCCGCAATGCGCCGCAACAGGACCGCTGGTATTCGCGCGACGTGGCCGCGATCGCGCGCAGGCACGGGCTGCCCGCCGAACGCGTCGCGCCGTTCTTCGTCGATGCCGACCGCGACCCGGCCGTGCGCGAGTGGCCACGTGGCGGCATGACGGTGGTGAAGTTCCGCGATCCGCACCTGTCCTATGCGCTGACCTGGTTCGGCATGGCGTTGCTGACGCTGGTGGGTGGCGGGCTGCTGGTCGCGTCGGAGCGTCGATTGCGCCATGATCGGCGCCCCGGCCGCCCCTCGGACCCGCATGTACTTCCGCCAGGCTGATCCTGCCGACGACTCCGACCGCGCCGCCTTGCGCCTCGACGGCTCGCACGACCGCGCCGGCGTGCGCAACCTGCAGCAGCTGATCCAGCTGCGCTGGATCGCGGTGGTCGGGCAGGTGGCGACGATCCTGGTGGTGCAGTACGGCATCGGCATCGCCCTGCCGCTGGCGCCGATGTTCGCCGTGCTCGCCGCACTGGTGCTGTTCAACCTGGCCAGCCTGGCCTGGTGCCGGCGCCACGCGCAGGTCTCGCATGCCGCCTTGCTGGTCGGCCTGCTGGTGGACGTGGCCTCGCTGACCATCCAGCTGTACCTGTCCGGCGGCATCGGCAATCCGTTCGTGTTCCTGTTCCTGCTGCAGGTGGTGATCGGCACCGTGCTGCTGCGCTCGCCCGGCAGTTGGGTGATCGCGGCGGCGGCGGCGCTGTGCGTGGTCGGACTGGCCGCCGTGCCGGCGCCGCTCAAGCTGGCGGTGGAACCGGCGCGCGGACTGGCCGACCACTACGTGCAGGGACTGCTGGTGTGCTTCCTGCTGATCGCCGGCCTGCTGGTGGTGTTCATCACCCGCATCGGCGGCATCCTGCGCGAGCGCGACGCGCGCCTGGCCGAGCTGCGCCAGCGGGCGGTCGAGGAAGAGCACATCGTGCGCATGGGTCTGCTGGCGTCGGGCGCCGCGCATGAACTGGGCACGCCGCTGTCCACGCTGTCGGTGATCCTGGGCGACTGGCGGCATCTGCCCACCATGGCCTCCGATGGCGAACTGCACAACGACGTGCTGGAAATGCAGGCGCAGGTGGCGCGCTGCAAGTCCATCGTCACCAACATCCTGATGTCGGCGGGCGAAACGCGCGCCGAAGCGCCCACCGAGACCAGGCTGCACGCGCTGTTCGACGAACTGGCGCATGAATGGGAACACGCGCGCAATCCTCCGCGTTTCGACTACCGCAACCAGAGCGGCTTCGATCCCCGTATCGTCACCGATGCCGGTCTGCGGCAGATGGTGTTCAACGTGCTGGACAACGCGCTGGAAGCCTCGCCGGACTGGGTCGCCATGGACGTGCGCTGCGTCGACGACACGGTGGTGGTGGACGTCTCCGACGCCGGTCCCGGCTTCGAGCCTGGCATCCTGCAGCGGCTCGGCACGCCGTACAACAGCAGCAAGGGACGGCCGGGCGGTGGCCTGGGCCTGTTCCTGTCGGTCAATGTGGCGCGCACGCTGGGCGGGCGGTTGCAGGCGAGGAACCGGCCGCAGGGCGGCGCGGTGGTGACGCTGACGCTGCCGCTGGCGGCGATCGCGATCGAGGAGAACGGTGATGACGACCAAGAGTGAGCGCCGGTTGCTGATCGTCGAGGACGATGCGGCCTTCGCGCGCACGCTGGTGCGCTCGTTTGAACGGCGCGGCTACCAGGTGCACCATCTGGCCTGCGAGGAGGGCATGCCGGCACTGCTGGAGGCGTTCGCGCCGACCCATGCGGTGGTCGACCTGAAACTCGCCGGGGGCGCATCCGGCCTGTCCAGCGTGAAGCATCTGCACGCCTTCGATCCGGAGATGGTCATCATCGTGCTGACCGGTTACGCCAGCATCGCCACCGCAGTGGAGGCCATCAAGCTGGGCGCGCGCCATTACCTGGCCAAGCCGTCGAACACCGACGACATCGAAGCCGCCTTCCAGCGCGCCGCCGGCGATGCCGACGTGGAACTGACCGCGCGCACCACGTCGATCAAGACGCTGGAGTGGGAGCACATCCACGAAGCGCTGGCGGCCAGCGACTTCAACATCTCCGAGGCCGCGCGCCGTCTGGGACTGCACCGGCGCACGCTGGCGCGCAAGCTCGAAAAGCGGCGGGTCAAGTAGCCGCGCCCGTTCCGGCGTGGCCAGGTCTTCGCTGCTCCATCTCCCTCACGTCGCCTGCACACGCCTGTCTACGCGCGCCGCCGTCCATCGGGTCGGCGGCGTTGAAGCCGCGTGTCGCTGCATCCGGTATCGATCGCCCGGCGTAGGCCCTGTCGTCCCGTGCCGCACGCGCCGCGGGGCGAACGCACGGCAGGTCCCGCGCGTCCCGTGTTGAAGGTTCTTCCCCTGGGCACTTACCTCACAGGAACAGACACCATGAAAACGCTTCGACTCTCCGGCTTCCTCCTCGCCATCGGCCTGCTGCCGTTGGCCGCATCCGCCGCCCCCACGGTCAACACGCTCGGCGGCGATACGCGGGTGCAGCTGTCGCCCGACCTCACCGGCGCCCTCACGTCGCTGGGCGTGTCGGTGAAGGCTTCTTATCCGGCCCGCCTGCGCGGTGCCAGCGCGACGTTTCCCATTCCGGGCGGCGAACTTGACCTGGGCAGCCTGAAGGGCGAGGTCGATCATGCCGGTGGCCTGACGCTGCGCGCGGGCGCCACCGAGGTCAACCTCAGCAGTTACACCATCGACACCACCGGCACTGCACCGGTGCTCACCGGACTGGTGAAGCTCAACGACAGCGTGCTCGGGCGCCTGCCGCTGTTCGACATCACCCTGGTCGGCGCGCCGGTAGTGCGCGGCCGGCACGCACGCGTCGGGTCGGTGCAACTGGACAACGCGCAGCTCACGCTCAACGGCGACGCCGCCGAGGCGTTGAACGCGGTGTTCAACGTGTCGGCCTTTCAGGCCGGCCTGCCGGTCGGTACCGCGCGCGTGCACACCTACTTCTACGAGCCGGCGCCTTGAGCCGCAACGCCGAACCTGCGCACCGGAGGACCTCGTCCTCCGGTGCGTCGTCCTCGCAGGCGGTGCCGCCCGTCAGTGGTTGGCGAACGCTGGTCAACGTGCTGGGCAACCAGGCGGTCTGGTTCGTGGCCGTCATCGCGGCCGGGCAGGGGCGCGCTTTGCCCGGCGTGCTGGCGGCGGCGGTGTTCGTCCTGTCGCAACTGTGGCTGGTGTCGCGACGAACGGATGAAATCCGCCTGGTCGGACTGGCCATCCTGTGCGGCGTGGTGGTGGACGGCGTGGCTTCGGCGCAGGGTTGGGTGGTCTATCGCGCCGCTTCTTTCGGCGATCTGGTCGCGCCGCCCTGGATCCTGGCGCTGTGGGCCTCGCTGGCGGTCACGCTCAACAGCGCCATGCGTGCATTGCAGTCGCGCCTGTGGCTGGGGGCGCTGCTGGGTGGCGTCGGCGGGCCGCTGGCGTATCTCGCGGCCGCACGCGGCTGGGAGGCGGCGCAGTTCGCCGCGCCGGCGTGGCATGGCATGGCCTGGCTCGCGGTGGCGTGGGCCATCGCGCTGCCGGCGCTGCTATGGGTGGCGCGCACCTGGGCAAGGCGCGCGACATCGGCCGCGCCCGGCGACGGCCGCGTTACCGCGTCCTGAGGGCGCATTGCCGATCAACCTGCCGGCACGCTGCAGCGGCCGGGCAGGGATGACTACTGGCACATTCGCTATATCAAAGTTCGCAATAGCATCGTCTCCAACCTAGCGGGGGTCCCGCGGAGGGGGAACGATGAACGAACCTGACATCCATCTGAAGAAGTTCCAGAAAGAGCTCAGCGCCGGCACCGTGTCGCTGGCCTTGCTGGCAGTCTTGGCCCGTGCCGGTGAGCCACTGTACGGCTACCTGATCGCCAAGCAGCTCGAACGCGTCGGCGACGGCGTGCTCAGCGGCAAGCAGAGCGCGCTGTACCCGGTGCTGCGCAATCTCGAAGGCGGCGGCTTGCTGGACAGCTTCGTCGAGCCCTCGGTCGCCGGACCGCCGCGCCGCTACTACCGCATCACCGAGCCAGGGCGCCAGACCCTGCAGTCCTGGGCCGCCGCCTGGCGCGCCACCCGCGATTCCGTCGATTCCGTGCTTGAGGGGATTCCTGCATGAACACCACCACCGCTGCGGGCAGCCGCCTGCCCACCACCATTCCCGAATACCTCGACCAGTTGCGCGCCGCCCTGGCCGGTGCCGACAAGGCCATGGTGCAGGACGCCGTCTACGACGCCGAGGAATACCTGCGCTCTGAGCTGGCCGAGAACCCCGGCCGCTCGGAAGCCGAGGTGATCGCCTCGGTCGCCGGCAGCTACGGTGCGCCGGAAGAAGTCGCCGACATCTACCGCGAAACCGAGGTCACCGTCGCCAAGGCCCTGCGCCCGCCCGTTCCGCCCAAGCGCAAGTCGCTGCTCGGTCGGTTCTTCGGCGTGGCCGCCGATCCGCGCACCTACGGCGCGCTGTTCTACATGCTGCTGTCGCTGGCCACCGGCACGTTCTACTTCACCTGGGTCGTCACCGGCGCCAGCCTGTCGATCGGCCTGCTGATCCTGATCATCGGCATTCCGCTGCTGCTGTTGTTCCTGATGTCGGTGCGCCTGCTGTCGCTGGTGGAGGGGCGCGTGGTGGAAGTGCTGCTCGGCGAACGCATGCCGCGCCGGCCGCTGTACACGCAGCGCGACAAGCCCTGGCTGACGCGGTTGAAGGAACTGTTCACCGATGGACGCACCTGGACGGCGACGCTGTACCTGCTGCTGATGCACCCGCTGGGCATCCTGTACTTCTCGGTCGCCATCACGCTGCTGGCGCTGTCGCTGGGACTGATCGCCGCACCGGTGGCGTACTTCCTGCCGTTCGACTACGTGATGAACTTCGGCGACTGGAACTTGGTCAACGATGCGCCCTGGCTGCTGCCGGTGGCCTCGCTGGCGGGCGTGGTGCTGCTGTTCGCCACGCTGCACCTGGCCCGCTTCACCGGCCTGTTCCATGGCTGGTTGGCCAAGCACCTGCTGGTGCGCACCCCGGTAGTCTGAAGACGCGAGGTGGGAGCGACGTAAGTCGCGGAGCTTTTGCAGGAACGCCGCATCCATACCGGCACAAGAAAAGGCCGCCTCTCCGGGCGGCCTTTTCGTTCGCGACTGACGTCGCTCCCACAGGAGGCGATGCGTCAGCCGGCGTACTTGGCGATGAAGTCGCGTACCTGCGGGTAGACTTTCTCGCGCCAGCGGCGGCCGCTGAAGATGCCGTAGTGGCCCGCGCCTTCGACGGTGAGGTGCTGGTGGTGCGCCTTGGCGATGCCGGTGCACAGGTCGTGCGCGGCGGCGGTCTGGCCCTGGCCCGAGATGTCGTCGAGTTCGCCTTCGATGCTCATCAGCGCGGTCTTCCTGATCGCCGCCGGCTTGACCAGTTCGCCATTGACCTTCCACTGGCCACGCGGCAGCAGGAATTCCTGGAACACCGTGCGGATCGTGTCCAGGTAGTACTCGGCCGGCATGTCGAGCACGGCGTTGTACTCGTCGTAGAACTTGCGGTGCGATTCGGCATCCTGCAGGTCGCCCTTCACCAGGTCGGCGTAGAAATCCCAGTGCGACATGAAATGGCGGCTGGGATTCATGGCGATGAAGCCGGCATGCTGCAGGAAGCCCGGATACACGCGGCGGCCTTCGCCCGGGTAGGGCGAGGGCACGGTATGGATCACGTTGTTCTCGAACCACGACAGCGGATTGCGCGTGGCCAGGCTGTTGACTTCGGTGGGGCTGCTGCGCGCATCGATCGGCCCGCCCATCATCACCAGCGAACGCGGCGTGGCTTCGCCGCGCGCGGCCATCAGCGACACCGCCGCCAGTACCGGCACCGTCGGCTGGCAGACGCTGATCACGTGCAGCTTCTCGGCGCCGATGTGGCGGATGAAGTCCTCCACGTAGGCGACATAGTCGTCCAGGCCGAAGGCGCCTTCCGACGCGGGCACCATGCGTGCGTCCACCCAGTCGGTCACGTAGACCTTGTGGTCGCGCAGCAGCGTGCGCACGGTGTCGCGCAGCAGGGTGGCATGGTGGCCGGACAGCGGCGCCACCACCAGCACGACCGGATCGTCCTTCAACGTGGTGATCGTCTCGGCATCGTCGGTGTAGCGCTTGAAGCGCAGCAGCCGGCAGAATGGCTTCTTGACGATCTCCTGCTCCACGACCGGAACGGTGCGGCCTTCGACCTCGACTTCGTGGATCTCCCACGCCGGCTTCTCGTAGTCCTTGCCGATGCGGTGGATCAGTTCGTTGCCGGCGGCGATGCGCTCGGCGCCCGGCACGTTGGACAACCAACTGCTCGGTGCGGAGAACATGCGTGCGTTCGCTTCGGCCATGTAGGCCAGCGGCGCCATCCATGCGCGTCCGAGTTCATGCAGTTGGTACAGGGTCATGGCGGTTCGGAATCCCGGTTTTGGTGCACGGTGCTGCGCCGCAGCATACCGTAAAGCCGGTGCCGCCGCGCGCGGCCTGTTCAGGTTATCGGCCGATAATCCGCCGCCTCCAGTACCGCGACATCGCCGGCCAGGCGCGGCCCCAGCCAGCAATGGTTGCCGATGGACTGGAAGCCCTCGCGGTTGAAAGCCTGCCGGTACCAGGCCGCCCTGCGCGGCTGGAAACCGTCGTGGTCGCCCTCGAAGTCGTCCTCCTTGGCGAAGGTCTCCAGGAACGCCACGCCACCGCATAGCTCGGCCAGCCCGGGCAGGCCGCGTTTCAGCTCCCGCGTCGGCAGGTAGTGCAGCACGTCCGAACACACCAGAAGATCCACCGGCGCGCACGGGCGCAGGTACTGGAAATCCTCGAAGCGCGCGTGGTGCAGGTTGCGCGTGCGTCCGAACCGCCTGACCGCGTACTCGCTGCTGTCGAAGCCCAGGTACTGCAGCTTCGGCCGCAGCTTCAGCAGCGGCGCGCGCCAGGCGCCCTCGCCGCAGCCGATGTCCAGCACCGTGCGGATCGGCCGCTCCAGGTGGTACTCGGCCACCGCGACGGCCAGCGCCACCTTGCGCGCGAGGCGCGGTGCGCCGCCGATGTCGCCGTCGCGATACCAGCGCTGGAAGTAGTCGGCGTCGTAGTGTTTGGTCATAAGGCACACAAGAATCGGGGATAGGGGAGAGTGAGGCAGAAGGCTTTCGCTCGTCATCCCAGCGCCCGCTGGGATCCATTCTGCTGTTGCTCTTTCTGACCCGCATAGCGACAGCAGGATCAAGATGGGTTCCAGCTTACGCTGGAACGACGGTCCTTCTGCCCTCCGCTGTGTTGGACAGCCCTGACGGCGGTAGCGGAGAATCCCGCCTCATCCTTCCAAGCGACGGAGCCGGCCAGCGTGGACAAAGCCAGCCTCTACCTGTGGGTCAAGACCTTCCATCTCGTCTTCGTCATGGCCTGGATGGCGACGGTGTTCTACCTGCCGCGCATCCTGGTCAACCTGGCCGAGACCACGGGGCAGACCGACGTGCAGGCACGCCTGCAATTGATGGGGCGCCGGCTGTATGGCTTCGGTCACACGATGTTCGGCATCGCGGTGATCCTGGGCGGCGTGCTGTGGTTCCACTTCGGCATCAGCGGCGGCTGGCTGCACGCCAAGCTGACGCTGGTTGCGCTGATGCTGGCGCACTACATCGTCGCCGGCCGCTGGCTGAAGGGTGTGGCGAAAGGGAGATCGCTGCCTTCGCCGACCGCGCTGCGCTGGTTCAACGAGTTGCCGCTGTTCGCCTTGATCGCGGTGGTGTGGCTGGTATTGGCGAAGCCGTTCTGAGGCCATCCCGTTTGCGCGGGGCGGGGCGCGGTGCTGGCGAAGCCGTTCCGGGTCAGCCTGGCCGACAACCGCAGGAGGGCCCCAGGGGCGCGATGCGTTGGGTTGGGATCGTCGGAAAAGCATCGCGGGCATGGCCCGCTCCTACGGGGGTCTTCCTGACCCCGCGGGGTCACTTCTTCTCGAAGTCCACCGGCTTCGGCAGTTCCACCGGCACGCCATTCGCGTCGCACGTGCCTGCGGCGCACAAGCTTGCGCGCAGCTTGGGGGTGGCCTGCACAATGACGTGGTAGATGGCGTTCTGCTCCAGCGTGCCGCGGAAGGCGTCGCTGCCGGGGCCGATGGCCCAGATGCCGACGTCTTCGCCGCCGTGCGATTCGGACTTCAGCGGCACCAGGGCTTCCTGCAGGTAGTCCGGGTGTTCGGTATCGACCTGGCTCAGGTCGGGGCGGCCTTCCGACGGTTCGACGCTGCTGGGCGCATGCAGGAAATGTTTCGGGCCGGCCGGCTGGCGGTTGCTCGCGCCGGTGTACCCGGGGCCGTTGGCGTAGGTCAGCGTGGTGAAGGTCAGGCCGGTCTGGTCGCGGGCGAACTCGCCCGGCGAGTCGTCCTCGCTGCCCTGGCCGCGCACCTTGCCGAGGATCGGATTGCCGCGCACCGGGTAGCCGACGAAGTTCAGCGTGTGCGAATGGTCCGCCGTGACCAGGATCAGCGTGTCCTCGCGCGAGGTCGCCTCCACCGCGGCCTGCACGGCGTCCGACATCGCCACGGTCTCGTCCAGCGCGCGGTAGGCGTTGCCGTAGTGGTTGGCATGGTCGATGCGCGCGCCTTCCACCATCAGGACGAAGCCCTCCGGCTTGCGCGACAGCGTGCGGATCGCGGCGCGCGTGAGATCGGCGAGCGAGGGCTCGCCGAGTTCGTCCTTGCGGCGGTCGTGCTCAAACTGCATGTGGTCGTATTCGAACAGGCCCAGCAACTGCGGCGCGTCGGCAGACGCCTTCAGCTGCTGCGTGTTGGTGACGTAGGCGCCCTGCGGATGCGCCTGCTGCCACTCGGCAACGAGGTTGCGGCCGTCCAGGCGCTGGCCGACCTTGTCTTCTTCTTCCGGATCGCGCACGTCGACCGGCAGGAACTCGCCGCGTCCGCCCCCCAGCGCCACGGTGGGCCCGTGGCCGAAGCGCGCGGCGGCCAGCAGCTGCTGCGCGATGTCCTTGCAGCCGGCCTCGATGGCCTCCGGCGGCAGGTCGGTGTCGTTCTCCCAGTCGCGATGCGAGACATGCGCGTACATCGCCGCCGGCGTCGCGTGGGTGATGCGCGCGGTGGTGACGATGCCGGTGGCCAGGCCCGCGCTGTCGGCCAGCGCCAGCCAGCCGAGCAGGTCCTTGCTGCCGTCGGGCGTGCATTCGCCCTTGTGGCCGGCGGACACGCCGATGGCGCCCATGTGCGACTTCACGCCGCTGGCGATGGCGGTCATGGTGCCGGCGGAGTCGGGCGTCTGCGAATCGGTGTTGTAGGTCTTGCTGAAGGCGGTGTGCGGGAAGTGTTCCCAGCTCAGCAGGTTCTCTTCGCCCGGCGCGCCCTTGCGCTGGCCTTCGAAGATGCGCGCGGCGGCCACCGTGGTCAGGCTCATGCCATCACCGAGGAAGACGATGACGTTCTTCGCCTTGCCCTGCATCGCGCCGTTGGCGGCGGCCTTCGCCGCACCATTCCGATACCACCATTGCGGCGTTTCGCCCTGGGGATGCGCGACCGGCGCGACGTCGACATGGAACGTGGCGGCCGGCGAGGGCGACGTGCTGGCGCAGCCCGCCAATGCGGTGAGCAGGGTCATGCCGGCGAGCGGCGATACGAGTGAACGCAGGAGCATGGCGAACCGGGATATGACGGACGCGCCATTATGACGCCCGCGCAGTGTCCTGTTCATGACACCCGGCATTCCGCGTGGAGGGTCGCTGCATGCAAGGGCTTGGGCTAAGGTGGCGCGTCCACTCCTGTGAGTCGTCCGGATGAAGCTGGTCTCGGCCTGGTTGAAGATCCCGTTCTGGCAGCGCGTCGTCGCCGGCTTCGTGCTGGGTGCGCTGGCGGGCTGGCTGATGGGCCCGGCCGCGGGCGTCTGGCTCAAGCCGCTGGGCGACCTGTACGTCACGCTGATCAAGATGATCGCGGTGCCGCTGGTGTTCTTCGCGGTGATCAATGCGGTGTCGAGCCTGCACGGGCAGAAGTCGGTGGCGGCGCTTGGCGGGCGCACCTTCCTCTGGTTCGCCATCACCGCGGCGCTGGCGGTGTGCGTGGGCCTGGCGGTGGGCTGGATCGTGCAGCCCGGCAAGGGGCTCACCGGCCTGATGTCGGCGCCGGATTATCAGGTGCGCGAAGTCCCGACGCCGGTGCAGGTGCTGCTGGACATCGTGCCGGCCAATCCGTTCAAGGCGCTGACCGAAGGCAAGATCCTGCAGGTCATCTTCTTCGCCGGCCTGCTGGGTTTCGCGCTGGTCAAGCTGGGCGAGCGCAGCGCCGGCCTGCGCAAGCTGGCGGGCGAGGCCAGCGACACCATGGTGCAGGTCACCCGCTTCGTGCTGGAAATGACCCCGATCGGCACGTTCGGCCTGATCGGCAGCCTGGTCGGCACGTACGGATTCGAGAAGCTGCTGCCGCTGGGCAGCTACATCGGCGCGCTGTATGTCGCGTGCGCGCTGCATATCGTGGTGGTGTACGGCAGCCTGCTGCTGGCGCATGGCCTGAATCCGTGGAAGTTCTTCCGCGGCGCCGCGCCGGGCATGCAGGTGGCGTTCGCCAGTTCCTCCAGTTTCGCATCCATGCCGGTGGCCTTGCGCAGCGTCACCCACAACCTGGGCGTGGACAAGGACTATGCCGCGTTCGCGGTGCCGCTGGGCGCCAGCATCAAGATGGACGGCTGCGGCGCGATCTATCCGGCGCTCACCTCGATCTTCGTGGCGCAGTACTTCGGTCTGGACCTGTCGGTCAACCAGTACTTCCTCATCCTGCTGGCGTCGGTGCTGGGCAGCTTCGGCACCGCCGGCGTGCCGGGCACGGCGACGGTGATGGTCACGGTGGTGCTGAGCGCCGCCAACCTGCCGCTGGAGGGCATCGGCCTGCTGGTGGCGATCGACCGCATCCTCGACATGATGCGCACGATGACCAACGTCACCGGCCAGATGCTGGTACCGGTGCTGGTGGCGAAGGAGACCGGGCTGCTGGATCGGCAGGTCTACGAGGCCGCGTCGACCAACGTGGGGCTGGGCGAGAGCGAGCCGCGCGCGGGCTGAGGTTTCGGTGCCTGTGTGGGAGCGACGTCAGTCGCGAACGGACAGTCCGGCGCCTTCATCGCGACTGACGTCGCTCCCACCGGAGGCGGCGTCGCAGGCTAGGCGAGGGCGTCCTTGTCGCGCGACACCCACCACGCGAACACCGCCGCGGTGACGAACATCAGCAGGCTGTAGACCGCCGCCGGCACCGAGATGGTGGGGTTCTGCAGCACGTTGAGCGCGATGAAGATCGCCAGCGTGCCGTTGTGGATGCCGATCTCCATGGCGATGGCGATGGCCTGCTTCTTCGGCAACTGCAGGGCCAGCGGCGCCGCATAGCCGGCCCCCATGCTGGCCAGGTTGAACAGCAGGCAGGCCAGGCCGACGATGGCGAAGTAGGTGGTCAGGGTCTTCCATTCCTGCGCGACCGCCGCGACCACCAGCAACGCCAGCACCAGCACGGAGAGCAGGCGGATGGGCTTCTCCGCACGCGCGGCGAAGCCGGGCGCCTTCGCCCGCAGCAGCATGCCGATGGCCACCGGCAGCAGGATGATGGCGGCCACTTCGACCACTTTCTTGGTCGGCGGCGGGACGTACTGGCCGGCGCCGAGGAAGTACTCCAGCGACAGGTTGAGGATCACCGGCAGCGTCAGCAGGCACAGCAGGCTGTTGATCGCGGTGAGCGTGATGTTCAGCGCCACGTCGCCGCGGGCGAGATGGCTGTAGATGTTGGCGGTGGCGCCACCGGGCGAGGCCGCCAGCAGCATCAGGCCCACCGCCAGTTCGGCAGGCAGGCCAAAGAGCAGTGCCAGGCCGAACGCGACCCAGGGCAGCACCAGCGTCTGCAGCGCCAGGCCGATCAGCACCGCGCGTGGATAGCGCGCGACGCGACGGAAATCGTCGAGCGTCAGTCCCAGCCCCAGCCCCAGCATGATGATGCCCAGGGCCAACGGCAGCAGCAGATTGGTCAACAGTGAAGCCTGCATCGCGTACGACTCCCCTTCGGCGCAACGGACAGGTGGTGCGCGTTGAACAGCGCATCTGTTGGAGGATGGCGGCTAGGCGGTGTCCGGTGCAAGTTGCGGCGCACCGCGATGGCCGGAAAGCATGAAGGCCGCACTGGGCGGCCTTCTGCTCGTGTTCGACAGATGTGGCGTTACATCGCGACGCGGCGGCCGCTCAGGTAGCGGTTGGCCCAGTAGCCGGTGAGCAGGCTGTCCACGCGCACGTCCTTGCCGCGACTGGGCGAATGCAGGAAGCGACCTTCGCCCACGTAGATGCCCACGTGGTTCACCCGGCCCTTCAGGCCGAAGAACACCAGGTCGCCCTGGCGCAGCTCCTCGCGGGCGGCGACCAGCTCGGCATCGGCTTTGCTGGCCATGTCGCGGGAGACGCGCGGCAGTTCGATGCCCAGCGCGGTGCGGAACACGTAACCGACCAGTCCGCTGCAGTCGAAGCCGCTGTCGGGCGAGGTGCCGCCCCAGCGGTAAGGCGTGCCCATCAAGGCGAGCGCGCGCTGCAGCACCATGTTGACCTTACCCCCCTGCTGTTCCTGGGCGACCACGCCTTCCTTGCTCAGGTCGTAGGCGGCCAGCAGCTTGCTGATGTCGCCGGCGACCATGGCGGAGCGATCGACCAGCGGCAGCGTGTCGCTGGCGGCGAGCCGCGGCAGCAGCGCGGAGAGCGTGGCGGTGGCGGCTTCGGCCGCCTTTTCCTTGACGCTGGTGATGACGGGTTTGGCGGCCGCCGTGGCCGGGCTGGCCACATCCGGCGATGCCGGTGTTGACGCCGCGTCGACGTCGGCGGGGGCACTCTGTGCCTGCGCCACGGACGCCAGGGCGCACAGGCCGAAGCTCAAGAGAACGTGGGAAACCCGCCGCGGCAGGCGGAGGGTGGCGGCAGGCTGGCCTGTTGGCAGGTCGTCGTCGGTCGTCACGCGCGGGAAGGGTTTAACAAGTCAGGGGCGATAATGCCGGCTGATCGGCCTGATTTGGTTCATAAATCGTTATTTATTCGTTAAGCGTGAACGTTCCGCGTCACAGACTTGACCGATTCCTAACGAAGGACGCGTTTGGCGCCGCTGTAGTGGTCCCGCCAGTAGGGGCCGTCCAGGTGGTCGAGCCGCACCGTCCCCCCGGTGCTGGGTGCATGCACGAACCGCCCCTCGCCCACATAGATGCCCACATGGGTGACGTTGCCTTTCTTGCCGAAGAACACCAGGTCGGCGGGCGCCAGGCGGCGGGGCTCGATCTTCGGGCCCTGCACCTGCGCCAGTTCCCGCGAGGTGCGTGGCAGGCGCAGGTCCAGCATGTCCCGGTACACGTAGGTCACCAGGCCGCTGCAGTCGAAGCCGGATTCCGGCGTGTTGCCGCCATAGCGGTAAGGCGTGCCGACCAGACCGATGGCGCGCATCAGCACCGACGTGGCGGCGGCCGGATCGTCGGCCTGCACCATCGGCCACGCGTGCCGGTCGGGCGGCGGCGATGGCTTGCGGGCCTGGGGCTTGGAACCGCCACAGCCGGCCAGCACCAGCAGTCCCGCGCAGAGCAGGGCGGTGGCCCGCGGCCGAAGTGGCGCGGGCGTGGGCAAGCCGGGATAATGTCGGGCCTTCATCGCGGCGCATCTTCGCCGCATTCCCTTGCGGCCGACAAGCCGCTCCTGTCCTGCCCGCCGGCAGGCCCCGTCCAGAGTCCCGCATGAAAATCGCAAAAGACAGCGTCGTCCGTTTCCACTACACCGTGTCCGAAGCCGGCCAGGAGCCGATCGAAAGCTCGAAGGACCGTGAGCCGCTGGCGATCCTGATCGGCCACGGCAACATCATCCCGGGGCTGGAAAACGCCATGCAGGACCGCGAAGCCGGCGAGAGCTTCGGCGTGGACGTAGCGGCGGCCGATGCCTACGGCGAGCGTCGCGACGGCCTGAGCCAGCGTGTGCCCAAGAAGCACTTCGGCAACCAGCGCCTGGTGCCGGGCCAGCAGGTGGTGCTGCAGACCAACTTCGGCCCGCGCGCGGTGACCATCCAGAAGGTGGGCATGAGCGTGGTGGACGTGGACCTCAACCATCCGATGGCCGGCAAGGACCTGCACTTCGACGTGGAAATCGTGGAAGTGCGCGAAGCCAGCGCGGAAGAGCTCGAACACGGCCACGTGCACGGCGACGGTGGCCACCACCACTGAGTCGCGCGTCATCGCGTGATCCGGACGGCCCGCGCAAGCGGGCCGTTTCTTTTGGCAGGCAGGATGGGGTGCCGCGCATGGTCTAATCGCGGGGACCACATCAGGGGAAGGGAATGACGGCGACGAACACGGAGAGCCTGGCACCGATCGCGGCGGCCGAGCGCATCGAGGCGATGGACGTACTGCGCGGCTTCGCGCTGCTGGGCATCCTACTGATGAACCTGGAAGGGTTCGTGGGGCCGGTGATGGCGTCGGGCACCGGGCTGGACCCCCGGCTCACCGGCATCGACCGCACCGTCGACCTGCTGGTCTACGTGCTGGTGCAGGGCAAGTTCTACACCCTGTTCTCGCTGCTGTTCGGCATGGGCTTCGCGGTGATGTCGCAACGCGCCGAGCAGGCGAACCGGCCGTTCGCCGGCGTGTACTGGCGACGCGGGCTGCTGCTGCTGGCCTTCGGCGTGACCCATGCGCTCTTCATCTGGGCCGGCGACGTGCTGATGATGTATGCGCTGTGCTCGTTCCTGCTGCTCGCATTCCGGCCGCTGCCGACCCGCTGGTTCGTCTGGCTGGGGCTGGCCGCGTACGTCATGCCGATCGGCTTCATGCTGCTGATGGGCGCCATGGGCTCGCTGCTGGCCGGCACCGAAGGCTGGGACAAGGCCATGGCGCAGATCGGCGTGCAGATGCAGACGCTGATCGAGAGCGAGCGGACCGCCTACGGCAGCGGCAGCTACGCCGAAGCCACCTGGCAGCGGCTGAAGAGCACCGGCATGGCGCTCAGCAACATCACCATGTTCGGTTTCATCGTGTTCGGCATGTTCCTGATCGGCGCCTGGTTCGTGCGCAGCGGGGCGATTGCGCGGCCGCGCGAATTCCCGCGGCTGTACGCCGCCTTGCGCTGGGCCGCTCTGCCGCTCGGCCTGCTGGCGATGCTGGGCTCGGTGGCGCTGGCGCCGACGATGGATTTCGCCACCTTCAACCTGCGCGTGTCGTCGGCGTTCACCCTGCAGATGATCGCCAACCTGCTGATGTGCCTGGGCTACGTGGCGTGGGTGATGCGTGCGCTGGGTTCTCCGGCCTGGCAGCGGCCGCTGGGCTGGCTGGCGCCGGCCGGACGCATGGCGCTGACCAATTACCTGATGCAGTCGCTGGTCTGCACGTGGATCTTCTACGGCTACGGACTGGGCTATTTCGAACAGCTGCCGCGTGCCTGGCAGCCGCTGTTCGCGCTGGCGCTGTTCGGCCTGCAGGTGCTGCTGAGCCGCTGGTGGCTGTCGCGGTTCCGCTTCGGTCCGATGGAGTGGCTGTGGCGCTCGCTGACCTACCTGAAGCCGCAGCCGCTGCGGCTGCGGGCGGGATGACGCCGACTGGCGGGAATGGCGCGGTGAAATCCCCCCACGACGATGTCCTCATCCTCGGCGGCGGCGCCATCGGACTGGCGACCGCGCTGGCGTTGCTGGACGCCGGCCGCGGCGTGCGGGTGATGGACGCGGGGGCGGTCGGTGGTGGTGCCTCGCACGGCAACTGCGGCACCATCACGCCCAGCCACGCACCGCCGCTGGCAGCGCCGGGTGTGGTGGCGCAGGCGCTGCGCTGGATGTTCACGCCGGATGCGCCGCTGTACCTCAAGCCCCGCGTCGATCCCGCCCTGTGGCACTGGCTGCTGCGGTTCGCCGCGCGCTGCAATGCGCGCGACTGGCGAACAAGCACGCAGGCGCGGTCGGCGCTGCTCAACGATGCACGCCCACGGCTTGCGGACTGGGTGGGGCGATATGACCTGGCCTGCGAGTTCGAGGAGGAAGGTCTCGACTACGTGTTCCGCGATCCGCGCAAGTTCCAGCAGTACGTGGACGAGGCGGCGATGCTGGCGGAGTTCGGCATCGCCACCGAGGTGTTCGACGGCGCCGCGTACGAGCGCGACGAGCCGGCCATGCTGCCCGGCGTCACCGGCGCGATCCGCTTCCCCGGTGACGCGCGCCTGCGTCCGGATCGTTACGTGGCCGAACTGGCGCGCGTGGTGCGCGAGCGTGGTGGCCTGATCGAAGAGCAGTGCCGTGTGGACCGGCTGGACACCACGAAGACCGGCGTGCGGTTGACGACATCGCAGGGCACGCGCGAAGGGCGCGAGGCGGTGATCGCGCTGGGCGCGTGGACGCCTGCTTTCGTCCGCACGCTGGGGCTGAAGGCGCCGATCCAGCCGGGCAAGGGCTACTCGATCACCTATTCGCGTCCGGCCCTGGTGCCGCGCCGTCCGATGGTGCTGAAGGACCGCTCCGTGTGCGTGACGGTCTGGGACAGCGGCTTCCGGCTGGGCAGCACGATGGAGTTCTCCGGCCATGACGATACGCTCAACGAAACGCGGCTGTCGGCGCTCGAGCGCGGCGCGCGCGAGTTCCTGCGCGAACCCGTCGGAGCCGAGGTCCACGAGCGCTGGTGCGGCTGGCGGCCTATGACCTGGGACGACCTGCCGCTGCTCGGGCGCGCACCACGCCATGAGCATGTCTGGCTGGCGGCCGGCCACGGCATGCTGGGTATCAGCATGAGCAGTGCGACCGGCCAGTTGATGGCCGATTTGATGACGGGCCGCACGCCGGCCTTCGACCCTACGCCTTACCGACCGGAGCGATTCGCATGAAACCACACGCTTTCGACCTGATCGTGATCGGCGGCGGATCGGGCGGCCTGGCCGGCGCCTTCCGCGCGGCTTCGTACGGCGCCAGGGTCGCGTTGCTGGAACCGAAGGAACTCGGTGGCACCTGCGTCAACGTCGGCTGCGTGCCGAAGAAGGCGATGTGGCTGGCCGCCGATCTGTCGCAACGGATCGCGATGGCGTCCACGCTCGGCTTCGACACCTCGCCACCGACGCTGGACTGGAAGGAATTCATCGTCCATCGCCAGCGCTACATCGCCGGCATCCACGCCAGCTATATGAAACGGCTGGACGAGAGCGGCGTGGTGCTGATGCCCTGCCGTGGCCGTCTTCTGGATGCGAACACCGTGGTCAATGCCGATGGCGTGCAACTCGGCGCGAGGCACGTGCTGATCGCCACCGGTGGCCATCCGGTGCGCCCCGACATCCCGGGTGCCGAACTGGGCAAGGTCTCGGACGATTTCTTCAGCCTGTGCGCCGCGCCTGCGCGGGTGGCGATCATCGGCGGCGGCTACGTGGCCGTGGAACTGGCTGGCGTGCTGCAGGCGCTGGGCAGCCAGGTGGACGTGTTCGTCCGCGGGCAGCGCCTGCTGGACGGCTTTGACACGCAGATCACCGACGAACTGGCCGCGGACATGCGCCAGCATGGCGTGCGCCTGCATTTCGGGCACGCGGTGGCGGCGCTCGAGCGCGCCCCTGATGAGGGCGTGGTGGTGCTGGCCGAAGACGGCACGCGCACCGCGCGCTTCGACACGGTGATCTTCGCGACCGGTCGCCGTGCGTCGACACGCGACATGGGCCTGGAGGCGGCGGGCGTTGCCCTCGATGCGCGCGGCTTCGTGCAGGTGGACGCGCGCCAGGACACCAACATCGCCGGGATCCATGCGGTGGGCGACGTCACTGGCCAGGCGGCGCTGACGCCGGTCGCCATCGCGGCGGCGCGGCGGCTCATGGATCGGTTGTTCGGCGGCCAGCCCGACGCGCGGATGGACTATGCGCAGATCCCGACCGTGGTGTTCTCGCACCCGCCGGTGGGACAGGTGGGCCTGACCGAGGCCGAGGCGCGTGCACAGCATGGAGACGCGGTGACGGTGCTGACCACGCGCTTCCGGCCGATGCTGCACGCATTGGCCGACTCGCCGCAGCGCAGCCTGTTCAAGCTGGTCTGCGTGGGCGAGGACAAGCGCGTCGTCGGTCTGCACCTGCTGGGCGAGGGCGCGGACGAGATGCTGCAGGGTTTCGCGGTGGCGTTGAAGAAGGGCATCACCCTGGCCGACCTGCACGACACCGTCGCCCTCCATCCCACCAGCGCCGAGGAAGTCGTGCTGATGCGCTGAGCCGGACCTGCCGGAGGCGGCGATACAATGGCGGCATGGACACCTACACCCTGCATCGCGGTACCGCGCCGCTGTTCATCAGCCTGCCGCATAACGGCACGGCGCTTCCCGACGACATCGCCGCACGGCTGACGCCGGAAGCACGCCGGGTGCCGGATACCGACTGGCATGTGGCCGAACTCTATGCATTCGCGCGCACGCTGGGTGCATCGATCATCGTGCCGGCGTATTCGCGCTACGTCGTCGACCTCAACCGGCCGGACGATGACGTCTCGCTCTATCCCGGGCAGAACACCACCGGCCTGTGCCCCACCGTGCGCTTCACTGGCGATCCGGTGTACCTGCCGGACCAGCAGCCCACGCCGGACGAGATCGCCGGCCGGGTCGATACCTACTGGCGCCCCTACCACCAGGCGCTGCAGCAGGAACTGGCGCGCATCCACGCCGCACACGGCCGCGCCGTACTGTGGGAAGGCCACTCGATCCGCAGCGTGGTGCCGTTCCTGTTCGATGGCCGTCTGCCGGACTTCAATCTGGGCACGGCCGGCGGCGCGAGCTGCCTGCCCGCGCTGCAACAGGCGCTGGAAGCCGCGCTGGCCTCGCAGTCGGACTACAGCTACGTGGTCAACGGACGTTTCCGTGGCGGTTACATCACCCGCCACTACGCCGACGTGGCCCGCGGCATCCAGACCGTGCAGCTCGAGCTGGCGCAGCTCACCTACATGGACGAGGACAGTTTCGCCTACCTGCCCGAGCGTGCGGCGCGTACGCAGGCGCTGATCCGTCGCCTGCTGGCATGCACGCTGGCGTGAGCCGGTCGCCATGACCCGGCCGAGGGCGGAGGACGAACTGGCGCAGCCGCTGGACGTGGCGCCGGCCGAAGCGATGGACGCACCGCCTGCGCGTCCCGGCCTGCAGGCGGTCAGCCGCTCCGGTCTGGTACTGGCAGCGCTCGGCGCCATCGCCTTCTCGGGCAAGGCGATCATCGTCAAGCTGGGCTATCGCTACGGCGCCGATGCGGTGACGCTGCTGGCCTTGCGCATGCTGGTGGCGTTCCCGTTCTTCCTGCTGATGGGCGTGTGGGCGGCGCGCCGGAGTGCGCCGCTGTCGCGCGCCGACCGCCTGAGGATCGTGCTGCTGGGCTTCCTCGGCTACTACCTAGCCAGCTTCCTCGACTTCGCCGGGCTGGCCTACATCACCGCCACGCTGGAACGGCTGATCCTCTATCTCACCCCGACGCTGGTGGCGCTGATCGGCTGGCTCGCGCTGGGCAAACGCATCTCGCGGCGGCAGGTGTTGGCGCTGCTGGTCAGCTATGCGGGCGTAGCGCTGGCCTTCGGGCACGATCTGCAGGCCGGCGGTTCCAGCATCCTGCTGGGCGGCCTGCTGGTGTTCGGCAGCGCGCTCGCCTACGCGCTATACCTTGTCGGCAGTGGCGAACTGGTGGCGCGCGTCGGCGCGGTACGGCTGACGGCCTACGCCAGCAGCGTGGCCAGCGTGCTGTGCCTGCTGCAGTTCGTCGTGCTGCGGCCGATGCAGGCGATGGTGCTGCCGTGGGAGGTCTACGCGCTGTCGCTGGTCAACGGCACGCTGTGCACGGTGCTGCCCGTGCTGGCGGTGATGATGGCGGTGGCGCGCATCGGCTCCGCGCTGGCGGCGCAGGTCGGCATGATCGGGCCGGTGTCGACCATCGTGCTGAGCCTGCTGCTGCTCGGGGAACCGATGGGGCCGTGGCAGGTGGCCGGCACCGTGCTGGTGATGGCAGGCGTGTTCGTGGTGTCGCAGCAGAAGACGGTCGCGCGCTGAGCCCGCGTCAGTCCGGTACGCTCGCCGCCGCCAGCCATCGCACGACATGGACCAGCGCTTCGCCATGTGTGTCGCCGGCGAGCCTGCGTTGCTGGTAATGCCGCTGCTGCCCGTGCGCACTGGTGCCGCCGTCCAGGATGCGCCACGCATGGTCGATCTGGCGGGCGCAGTCCAGCGCCACCACGTCGGGCGCAATGATCTCCAGCGTGCTTTCCAGCATCTCGCGCACGGAGACCAGATCGCCACTGCCGATGTCGATCAGCCCGGCATCGAAGCCGTGCCGCTGTGCCCGCCACAGGTTCTCCTCGATCACCGCCTGCGCCCCCGCATCCAGCGCGGCATGCAGGCGCGGCGTGCGCTCGAGGTGCCGCACCAGGCAGCGGAACAGCTGCGCGATCGCAAGCGCGTCGCGTGGATCCGTGCAGGCGTCGGTCACGCGCAGTTCCAGCGTCGGGAAGGCGAGGGAAGGGCGCAATGCCCACCACAGGAAGCTGGCATCGCGGATGGCGCGCGCATCGATCATGCGCCGCACGTAGTCGTCGTATTCGTCCTGGCCGCGGAACAGCGGCGGAAGCCCGGTGCGGGGAATTTCCTGGTACGCCGTCTGCCGGTAGCCCATCAGGCCGGTCGCCTGTCCCATCCAGAACGGCGACGAGGTGCTCAGGGCCAGCAGCAGCGGCAGGAACGGCTGCATCCGTGCCATCAAGGGCACGCGCTGCGCCGGATCGGCCGGCTGCACATGCACGTGCAGGCCGCACAGGAGATTGCGGTGGCCGAGCATCTGCAGCTCGTCCATCACCTGGTCGTAATGCGGTTTGTCGGTGCTGCGCTGGCCCCGCCACGGCGCGGAGGGATGCGTGCCCGCCGACAGGATGTCCAGGCCATGCGCCCGGGCGATGCCGCCTATCGTGCGCCGCAAGTTGAGCAGGTCATGCTCGGCGGCGCGCGGGTCGTCGTGCACCGCGGTCTGTACTTCCACCTGGGTTTGCAGCATCTCGCTGCCGAAGCGTTCGCCCAGCGCGGCCCGGCACGCATCGAAGAAACGACGCGGCATGTGCCGCAGGCGCCGGCCGTTGCGCCGCACGAGGAAATATTCCTCTTCCAGACCGAAGGTATAGGGATGCGAGTCGGGTGCCGCTGCCATGCCGGGGTTATCGCACCGGGGCGGTGAACACGATGTTCAAGGGTCGGCCGTATCGGCGTCAGCGAGCGAAGGCGCGAGCGGAGCCCGATGGGTCCCAGTGGGCGCCGGGATCCGGTCTGCGGTTGGGCGGTGATCCTGCGCGCGTCGGTGCGATGCCGCGCAGGGGCGCGATCAGACTTCGAGCGACGCTAGATCGCCCTTGGTCTCCAGCCACGCCGCGCAGAACATCCGACGGAGATGGCAACGAGGCCGTCGCAACGGCCCCATCTAACGAATCGCCGCGGTCAGACTTCCAGGGACGCCAGATCGCCCTTGGTCTCCAGCCACGCCTTCCGGTCGCTCGCTCGCTTCTTCGCCAGCAGCATATCCATCAGGCCGTGCGTTTCCGGTGCGTCATCCACGGTCAGCTGCACCAGCCGGCGCGTGTCGGGGTGGATGGTGGATTCGCGCAACTGCGACGGATTCATTTCGCCCAGACCCTTGAAGCGGGTGACGTTGACCTGGCCCCGGATCTTCTCGCGCTCGATCTTCTCCAGCAGCAGGCGCTTCTCTTCCTCGTCCAGCGCGTAGAACACCTGCTTGCCCACGTCCACGCGGAACAGTGGCGGCATGGCCACGAACACGTGGCCTGCGTTCACCAGTGCGGGGAAGTGGCGCAGGAACAGCGCGGTCAGCAGCGTGGCGATATGCAGGCCGTCCGAGTCGGCGTCGGCTAGGATCACCACCTTACCGTAGCGCAACCCGCTGATGTCGTCCTTGCCGGGATCGCAACCGATGGCGATGGCCAGGTTGTGCACTTCGTCGGAGGCGAGCACCGAAGTGCTGGCGACTTCCCACGTATTGAGGATCTTGCCGCGCAGCGGCAGGATCGCCTGGAAATCCTTGTCGCGCGCCTGCTTGGCGCTGCCGCCGGCCGAGTCGCCTTCCACCAGGAACAGCTCGGTGCGCGAGAGGTCCTGGCTGATGCAGTCGGCCAGCTTGCCGGGCAGGGCGGGACCCTGCGTGACCTTCTTGCGGATGACCTGCTTCTCGGTCTTCAGGCGCGCGCTGGCGCGTTCGATGGCGATCTGCGCGATCTTCTCGCCCAGCTCCACGTGCTGGTTCAGCCACAGGCTGAAGGCGTCGTGCGCGGCGCCTTCGATGAAGCCGGCGGCCTGGCGCGAGGACAGGCGTTCCTTGGTCTGGCCGCTGAACTGCGGATCGGTCATCTTCAGCGACAGCACGAAGGTGACGCGGTCCCACACGTCTTCCGGCGCCAGCTTCACGCCGCGCGGCAGCAGGTTGCGGAAGTCGCAGAACTCGCGCAGCGCATCGGTCAGGCCGCTGCGCAGGCCGTTCACGTGCGTGCCGTGCTGGGCGGTGGGGATCAGGTTGACGTAGCTTTCCTGGACGATCTCGCCCTCCGGCACCCACGCGACCGCCCAGTCGACGACCTCGCTGTCCTTCTTCAGCTGACCGACGAACAGCTCCGGCGGCAGTAGCTCGCGGCCGGCCATCTCGCCGCGCAGGTAATCGCGCAGGCCGTCCTCGTAACGCCAGCTGTCGCGCTCGCCGCTGGCTTCGTCGAACAGGGTGACGTTCAGCCCGGGGCAGAGCACGGCCTTGGCGCGCAGCAGGTGCTTGAGCGCACGCACGTTGAACTTCGGCGTGTCGAAATATTTCGGATCGGCCCAGAAGCGCACGCGCGTGCCGGTGTTCTTCTTGCCCACGCTGCCCACCACTTCCAGCGGGGTGGCGCGGTCGCCGTTGCGGAAGGTGATGCGGTGTTCGCTGCCTTCGCGCTTGATGTGCACTTCCACCAGCGTGGACAGTGCATTGACCACGCTGACGCCCACGCCATGCAGGCCGCCGGAGAAGGTGTAGTTCTTGTTGCTGAACTTGCCGCCGGCATGCAGGCGGGTGAGGATCAGTTCCACGCCCGGGATCTTCTCCTCGGGATGGATGTCGACCGGCATGCCGCGTCCATCGTCGCTGACTTCGCAGCTGCCGTCCTTGTACAGGGTGACCTCGATGCTGCCGGCATGGCCGGCCAGGGCCTCGTCCACCGCGTTGTCGATGACTTCCTGCGCCAGGTGATTCGGGCGCGAGGTGTCGGTGTACATGCCGGGGCGGCGCTTGACCGGGTCAAGGCCGGAGAGGACTTCGATGTCGGCGGCGTTGTAGCGGCTGCTCATGGATGCTCGGTTTCTCGGTGCGACGGGCGACGCCAGGGCGCCGCGGTGAACAGGAACGGGTGGACAGTCCACCGCAGGGGCGTCGCAGGACGCGCGACGCGCTGCGTTCCCCGCCGGGACGGGCCCGGACCGGGCGGCAGTGTGCGGCCAGTCGGGCTTTTTTGCCATGTTCAGTCGAGGGCGGGGCGGCGGGCGCTAGGCTTGCCGCGTGGACAGGGACGCCCTTGGAACGCCGTCCGGCGCCCCCAGATTCCCGTTACCCATGAGGAGTACCGCCATGAAGTCCCGCAACCTGTTGCTGCTCTCCGCCGCCGTCGCCGGCGCGCTGTTCGCGGTCCAGGCGTTTGCTCAGTCGCGCACAGCCAACGATGCCGACAAGCCCAAGCAGGACCAGTCGCAGACCAGCGACCCTTCCGACCCCGAGGCCAAGGCCCGTCGCCGTGCCGCCAACGAGGCGGCCGCCAAGCAGCGCAAGGCCGCTGACGGCCAGCAGAAGAAGGCCGGCGAAGAGGAAGAAGAGCGCAAGCCCTGATCCGTGTCGATCCGCCGGGAGCCTTGCCGCGCAAGGCTTTCCGGTGATCGGACTGTGGCCAGACGCCCCGCTTCGGCGGGGCGTCGCGCTTCCGGGAGACACGTGTTGCCTGTAGACTATGGCTTTCCGGAGCCCCGCCCATGACTCCCCTGATTTTCGTTACCGGCGGCGTTGTGTCCTCGCTAGGCAAGGGCATCGCCGCCGCTTCGCTTGCGTCCATTCTTGAAGCACGTGGCCTGAAGGTCACGATGATGAAGCTGGACCCGTACATCAACGTCGACCCGGGCACCATGAGCCCGTTCCAGCACGGTGAGGTGTACGTCACCGACGACGGCGCCGAGACCGACCTGGACCTGGGCCATTACGAGCGCTTCGTGCGCACGCGCCTGAGCCGCAAGAATTCCGTCACCACCGGCCGGATTTACGAGAACGTGATCCGCAAGGAGCGCCGCGGCGACTACCTGGGCGCCACCGTGCAGGTGATCCCGCACATCACCGACGAGATCCGCCGCTGCATCGACGAGGCCACCGAGGGCTTCGACGTAGCGCTGGTGGAGATCGGCGGCACGGTCGGCGACATCGAGTCGCTGCCGTTCCTGGAAGCGATCCGCCAGATCCGCACCGAGCGTGGCCCCGAGAAGGCCCTCTTCATGCACCTGACGCTGGTGCCGTACGTGGCAGCCGCCGGCGAGCTGAAGACCAAGCCCACCCAGCACTCGGTGAAGGAACTGCGTTCGATCGGCATCCAGCCGGACGTGCTGTTGTGCCGCTCCGAGCAGCCGATCCCGGATTCCGAGCGCCGCAAGATCTCGCTGTTCACCAACGTGCCCGAACGCGCTGTCATCAGCGTGCCGGACGTGGACGTGCTGTACCGCATCCCGATGGGCCTGCATGGCCAGGGCCTGGACGAGATCGTCCTGCGCCAGTTCCGCATCGAGAACGCGAAGGCGGCGGACCTGTCCGAATGGGAAGCGGCGGTCGACGCCACGCTCAACCCGCTGGACGAGGTGACCATCGCGGTCGTCGGCAAGTACGTCGACCACCAGGACGCCTACAAGTCCGTCGGCGAGGCGCTCAAGCACGGCGGCCTCCGCCAGCGCACGCGCGTCAACCTCAAGTGGATCGAAGCGCAGGAACTGGAAGGCACCGACATGGCCCTGCTGCAGGGCGTGGACGGCGTGCTGGTGCCGGGCGGCTTCGGTGATCGCGGCTTCGAGGGCAAGGTGCTGACCTCGCGCTTCGCCCGGGAGCAGAAGCTGCCGTACTTCGGCATCTGCTACGGCATGCAGGCGGCGGTCGTTGATTACGCCCGCCATGTCGCCGGGCTGGAAAACGCCAACAGCACCGAGAACGACAAGCAGTCGCCGCACCCGGTGATCGGCCTGATCACCGAATGGCGCACCGCGACCGGCGATGTCGAGAAGCGCGACGAGCGCTCCGACCTGGGCGGCACCATGCGCCTGGGCCTGCAGGAGCAGCGCCTGAAGCCGGGCACGCTGGCGCGCGATCTGTACGGCAAGGACGTGGTGGCCGAGCGCCATCGCCATCGCTACGAGTTCAACAACCGCTACCGCACGCAACTGGAAGACGCCGGCCTGGTGATCGCCGCCAAGTCGATGGACGATCTGCTGGTGGAGATGGTGGAACTGCCGCGCACCGTGCACCCGTGGTTCCTGGCCTGCCAGGCGCATCCGGAATTCCTGTCCACGCCGCGCGACGGCCATCCGCTGTTCGTCGGCTTCATCCGCGCTGCGCGCGAGAAGAAGGCCGGTGGCAAGCTGTTGAAGGAAGCGCGGGCGTAAATGTTGTTTCCTTCTCCCGCCGGGAGAAGGTGCCCCGAAGGGGCGGATGAGGGTCTGGCGGAATCCAGTATGTTCCAGCCTCCCCGATTCCGCCGTACCCTCACCCCAACCCCTCTCGCGAGGGGAGAGGGGCTCAAACGAGAGGTGTTTGAATGAAGCTTTGTGGATTCGACGTCGGCCTTGACCAGCCCCTGTTCCTGATCGCCGGCCCGTGCGTGATCGAATCGATGCAGTTGCAGATCGATGTCGCCGGCCGCCTGAAGGAAATCACTGGCAAGCTGGGGATGAACTTCATCTTCAAGTCCAGCTTCGACAAGGCCAACCGCACCTCCGGCACCAGCTTCCGCGGTCCCGGCATGGAAGAAGGCCTGAAGGTGCTGGACGCGGTGAAGAAGCAGGTCGGCGTGCCGGTGCTGACCGACGTGCACGAATACACGCCGATGGACGAGGTCGCGGCCGTGGTCGACGTGCTGCAGACGCCCGCGTTCCTGGTGCGCCAGACCGACTTCATCAGGAAGGTCTGCGCCGCCGGCAAGCCGGTCAACATCAAGAAGGGCCAGTTCCTGTCGCCGTGGGACATGAAGCCGGTCGTCGAGAAGGCCAAGTCCACCGGCAATCAGGACATCATGGTCTGCGAGCGCGGTGCCTCGTTCGGCTACAACAACCTGGTCAGCGACATGCGCTCGCTGAGCGTGATGCGCGATACCGGTTGCCCGGTGGTGTTCGATGCGACGCACTCGGTGCAGTTGCCGGGCGGGCAGGGCACCAGCTCGGGCGGCCAGCGTGAGTTCGTGCCGGTGCTGGCGCGTGCGGCGGTCGCGGTCGGCGTGTCAGGCCTGTTCGCCGAAACCCACCCGGATCCGGCCAAGGCCCTGTCCGATGGCCCGAATGCCTGGCCGCTGGACAAGATGGAAGCGCTGCTGGAAACGCTGCTGGCGCTGGACTCGATCACCAAGAAGAATGGATTTTTGGAGAGCACGGTCTGATGCCTTCTATGGCGGGGCGTATGGCGAGGAGCGTCACCGCGAAGCGGGTATTGCTGTCCGTCGCGTGCTCCGTTTCGGTGTTGGTTGCCGCCGCCGGCGCCGCTGCATGCAGCCTGGATCCGCCCAAGGTGACGCCGGATCCCCGCGAGGTTGCGAAGACGGCCGACCTCGTGGCCATCGTCCGCATCGACGGTGTCGAGCCGCTGACCGCAGCTGAAGATGCCGAGCTGCAGCGGTTGCTGCGCGATCCCCCCTTGAATACCCCTTTCAGGTACCCCGCCCCCGGACTGCGATTCAGTACGCTTCGTGTTCTGAAAGGGCAGATGCCGAACGGTGTCCTGATCCAGAACGGGGCTACCAATTGCGAGGTCCTGCTGATGCCGGGACAGGACTACGTGTTGTTCGCCGGACAACCAGCCCGCGACGGCGACCGCATAGCGCCCCTGGATGGTACGTTTTATCTAGGCAAGACCGAGCGCGACCGAGCCAACCTGGCCGACGTTGAACTTTCCCTCACATCCTCCAATCCGACCCCACCATG
This sequence comes from Pseudoxanthomonas sp. LH2527, assembly GCF_022539275.1. Taxonomy (NCBI): domain Bacteria; kingdom Pseudomonadati; phylum Pseudomonadota; class Gammaproteobacteria; order Lysobacterales; family Lysobacteraceae; genus Pseudoxanthomonas; species Pseudoxanthomonas sp. LH2527. The sequence continues at coordinate 56,377 of NZ_JAKZBW010000018.1, forward strand.
ACCAACATCGCCAAGATCCACGCCCGCGAAATCCTCGATTCCCGCGGTAACCCCACCCTCGAAGCCGAGGTCACGCTGGACGACGGTTCCTTCGGTCGCGCCATGGTGCCGTCCGGTGCCTCGACCGGCACCAAGGAAGCCGTGGAGCTGCGCGACGGCGACAAGACCCGCTACCTGGGCAAGGGCGTGCGCAAAGCGGTGGAGAACGTCAACACCACCATCGCGACCGCGCTGAAGAGTTTCGACGCGGCCGATCAGGAAGGCCTGGACCGTCGCCTGATCGACCTGGACGGTACCGAGAACAAGGGCCGCCTGGGCGCCAACGCGCTGCTCGGCGTGTCGATGGCCAACGCGCATGCGGTGGCCGCATCCAAGAAGGTCCCGCTGTGGCAGCACCTGGCCAACGGCAACGACGTGACGCTGCCCGTGCCGATGATGAACATCATCAACGGCGGCGCGCACGCCGACAACAATGTCGACTTCCAGGAGTTCATGGTGTTGCCGGTCGGTTTCGATTCGTTCGCCGAATCGCTGCGTGCCGGCACCGAGATCTTCCATTCGCTGAAGTCGGTGCTGAAGGGCCACGGCCTGAGCACGGCGGTCGGTGACGAGGGCGGCTTCGCCCCGGATTTCCGCAGCAACGTGGAAGCGCTGGACACCATCCTGGAAGCCATCGGCAAGGCCGGCTACACCGCCGGCGAAGACGTGCAGCTGGGTCTGGACGTGGCCTCCAGCGAGTTCTTCGACAACGGCAAGTACCACCTGGTCGGCGAGAACAAGCGCCTGACCAGCGAGCAGTTCGTCGACTTCCTCGCCGACTGGGCCGCGCAGTATCCGATCATCACCATCGAAGACGGCCTGGCCGAAGACGACTGGGCGGGCTGGAAGCTGCTGACCGACCGCATCGGCAAGAAGGTGCAGCTGGTCGGCGACGACCTGTTCGTCACCAACCCGAAGATCTTCAAGGAAGGTATCGAGTCCGGCACCGCCAACGCGATCCTGATCAAGGTCAACCAGATCGGCACGCTGACCGAAACGCTGGAAGCCATCGCCATGGCCCACCACGCGAACTACGCGGCCGTCGTGTCGCATCGTTCCGGCGAGACCGAGGACACCACCATCGCCGATATCGCGGTGGCCACCACGGCCACGCAGATCAAGACCGGCTCGCTGTGCCGCAGCGACCGCGTGGCCAAGTACAACCAGCTGCTGCGCATCGAAGAGGCGCTGGGCAGCAAGGCGCGCTACGCCGGCCGCAACGCCTTCGTCTCGCTGAAGAAGTAATCCATGCGCAAGGCGCCCTGGCTCCTGCTGGTGCTGGTACTGCTGCTGGGATGGCTGCAGTACAAGTTCTGGTTCGGCGTCGGCAGTTCGGGCCAGGTCGTCGCGCTGGAGCAGCAGGTCGCCTCGCAGAAACGCGAGAACGCCGGCCTGCAGGAGCGCAACGATGCGCTCGCCGCCGAAGTCGAGGACCTCAAGTCCGGCGAGTCGGCGGTCGAGGAGCGCGCGCGCAGCGAGCTGGGCATGATCAAGCCCGGCGAGAAGTTCTACCGCGTGGTCGAAACCGTTGCGCCCGTGCCGCCGCCGGGCGGTGACGCGACTGGAAGCGACGATGACGTCGCGGACCGCGTTCCCTGATGGCCCGCCTCTGGGCCGTCGTGCCTGCGGCGGGACGCGGCACCCGCTTCGGCGGTGAGCTTCCCAAGCAGTATCTCGTCGTCGACGGTGCGCCGCTGATCGCGCACACGTTGGCGGCGCTGTTCGCGCATGACGCGGTGGAAGGCGCGGTGGTGCCGGTGTCGGAGCACGATCCGGACTGGCCACGCTGGACCGCGTTCGCCGGCAAGCCCGTGCGCGCCTGCGTCGGCGGCGCGAGCCGTGCCGCCTCGGTGCTGGCGGGTCTGCACGCATTGCCCGACGAGGTGCGCGCGGATGACTTCGTGCTGGTGCATGACGCCGCGCGCCCCAACCTGTCGCTGTCCGACCTGTCGCAACTGCTGGAGCGCGGACGCAATGACCCGGTGGGCGCCATCCTGGCCGCGCCGGTGCGCGACACCCTGAAGCGGGCCGGCGACGATGGCGGCATCGATGCCACCGAACCGCGCGAACGGCTGTGGCGCGCCTTCACTCCGCAGCTGTTCCGCCGCCTGCAACTGACCCGCGCGCTGGAAGCGGCCACCGCCGACGGCATCGAGGTGACCGACGAGGCGATGGCGATGGAGCGGCTGGGACTCCGTCCGCTGCTGGTGGAAGGCTCCGAGAGCAACTTCAAGATCACCACGCCGGCGGACCTGGCGCGGTTCGCCTACGAACTGGCGCAGCGCAGCCGCTGACGCTCTATCGGGAACACCATGTCCGACTCCTTGAACATCCGCATCGGCCAGGGCTTCGACGTGCATGCCTTCGGCGACGGCGACCACGTCATGCTCGGCGGTGTACGCGTGCCGCACGAGCGCGGCGTGCTGGCGCACAGCGATGGCGATGTGGTGCTGCATGCGCTGTGCGACGCGGTGCTCGGCGCACTGGCGCTGGGCGACATCGGCCGGCACTTCCCACCGTCGGACGATCGCTGGAAGGGCGCGGACAGCCGTGCGTTCGTCCGCCATTGCAATTCCCTGATCGCCGAACGCGGCTGGCGGGTTGGCAATGTCGACGTCACCGTGATCTGCGAACGACCAAAGGTCGGTCCGCACGCCGACGCGATGCGCGCCTGCGTGGCCGAAGACCTGGGCATCGGTGTCGATGCCGTCAGCATCAAGGCCACCACGACCGAGAAGCTGGGCTTCACCGGGCGTGGTGAAGGCATCGCCGCCCAGGCCACGGTGCTGCTGGTGAAGGCGTGAGCGACGGCCTGCCGCGCGCGTTCGGGTCGCCGGTGCTGTCGGCGCGCATCCGTAGTACGCCGGAGGACTTCTTCGTCGAGGAACTGGAAGGCTTCGAGCCGTCCGGCGAAGGCGAGCATCTGCTTCTGACCGTCGAGAAGCGCGGCATGAACACCGTGTTTGCGGCCAAGCAGATCGCCGCGTGGGCGGGCATCGCCGAGATGGGCGTAGGGTACGCGGGCCTGAAGGACCGCCATGCGGTGACCCGGCAGCGCTTCAGCGTGCACCTGCCGCGCAAGGTGGCGCCCGATCTGGCGACGCTGGCCGTCGACGGGTTGACGGTCGTCGCGTCGACCTGGCACTCGCGCAAACTGCCGCGCGGTGCGCTGGCAGGCAACCGTTTCGAGCTGGTGCTGCGCGACGTGGCCGGCGATGCCGAGGCCATCGAGGCGCGGCTGCGCCAGATCGCGGCGCACGGCCTGCCGAACTGGTTCGGCGAACAGCGCTTCGGCCGCGATGGCGGCAACGTGGCGGCGGCGCTGGCGATGTTCGCCGGCCGGCGTGTCAGGCGCGAGCAGCGCTCGCTGCTGATGTCGGCGGCGCGCTCGGAGTTGTTCAACCGCGTGCTGGCGGCCCGGCTGGCGGACGGCAGCTGGAATCGCGGCCTGGAAGGCGAAGTGTGGATGCTGGCGGGCAGTCGCAGCGTGTTCGGGCCCGAGCCGTGGAGCGATGTGTTGGCGCAGCGGCTTGCCGACTTCGACATCCACCCCACGGGTCCCTTGTGGGGCGCCGGCGAGCCGCGCACGCAGGCGGACGCGCGCGAACACGAGACGATGGCGTTGCAGGGCGAGGACGCGTTGTCCTTGCGTGTCGGACTGGAGCAGGAGGGATTGCGCCAGGAACGGCGCGCGCTGCGGCTGGTTCCGCAGGGGCTGGCATGGTCATGGCGCTCGGCCGACGCACTGCGCCTGACGTTCGCGCTACCGCCCGGCAGCTATGCCACCGCCGTGCTGCACGAGCTGGGCACGGTCACGGATGCCTCGCAGGGCGACGACCGTCCGTCGGCACGCGACTGACGGCACTGGAAGCGCTGCACCGCAGGCGTATAAGCGCAATAAGGCACGCCACGCCGGCATGATGTCGCAAGCGAATGGCGTCGCCAGACTCCATTGGCCTGTGTCGGAGAGAATGCCATGAACGCCATGATCCGTCTCGCCGTTGCCGTATCCGCCTGTGGCCTGCTGGCGGCCTGCGCCAGTACCGGCGGCGCCGCATCGTCAGCTCCGCGCGAACAGCGGCCACTCACCGCCGAACAGCAGTACATCGCCTACGTGGAACGGGTCGCCAAGCGGCGCGGCATCACGCTGACCTGGGTCAATCCACCGCGCATCGAGGAAAAGAAGGCCGCGCCGCAGTAACCGCGTGGCGCCTGCCGACGGCCTGCTCAGCGGTGGGCGAGCAACACCAGTACCGCCCCGGTGCCGCCCTGCGTGGGCGGTGCCGAGTGGAAGGCCATGACGTCGGAGCGCTGGCGCAGGATCCGGTCGACCAAGTTCTTCAGCACGGGCGCGTCGCTGTCCGATCGCTGGCCCTTGCCATGGATCACGCGCACGCAGCCGTGGTCGTGCGCATGCGCGTCGGCGAGGAACCGGCGTAGCAGGGCTTCGGCCTGCAGCGCGGTGGCGCCGTGCAGGTCCAGTTCGTCCTGCACCGAGAACTGTCCCCGCTTGAGGCGCTGGAACGCGCGCGGCGACAGCGCCTCGCGGCGATGGCTCAGGATGTCGCCGGCCGCATGCAGGTCCAGCGACTCCAGACCGCGCTGGAATTCGCTGCGTGCGGCGTGTTCATCGCGTTCGGCCATGCGTGCCGCCGGTCGCGGCGGTGGCTTCCGGGGTGGCGTCGGGGCCTCCTGCAGCCGTCGCACCTCGCCGATCGCATCGCGGAACAATGCGGCGTCATCGTCGTCGGGGGGCGTGGAACGGGCCATGCCATCAGCGTAGCGGCATCGCGACGTGACGCAAGCGCGGGAAGCACCGGCGCGGTTCCGGTATCATGGGGCCGTCCCTGAGGAAACCCATGCGCGTACTGGTCAGCAACGACGACGGCGTCGACGCCCCCGGCATCCGAATCCTGGCAGAGGGTCTGCGTCATGCGGGCCACGAAGTGTATGTGGTCGCGCCCGACCGCGACCGCTCCGGTGCCAGCAACTCGCTGACGCTCGACCTGCCGATCCGGCTGAAGCGCATCGACCACTACACCTGCAGCATCGCCGGCACGCCGACCGACTGCGTGCACCTGGCGTTGACCGGCATGCTGGAGTTCGAGCCGGACATCGTGGTGTCGGGCATCAACAACACCGCCAACCTGGGCGACGACGTCATCTATTCCGGCACCGTGTCGGCGGCGATGGAAGGGCGGTTCCTCGGCCTGCCGGCGGTCGCGATGTCGCTGGTCAGCAAGAACCACGACGCCAAGCACTACGACACGGCCGCGCGCGCGGCCGTGGAAATCGTGGCCCGGCTGAAGTCGGATCCGCTGCCGGCCGACACCATCCTCAACGTCAACGTGCCGGATCTGGCGTGGGCGGACGTGCGCGGCTTCGAGGTCACCCGGCTCGGCAACCGCCATCGTTCCGAGGCCTGCGTGCCGCAACCGGATCCGCGCGGCCACACCGTGTACTGGATCGGGCCCGCCGGACGCGAGCAGGATGCAGGCCCGGGCACCGATTTCCATGCCGTCCGCACCGGCCACATCTCGATCACGCCGATCCACGTCGACCTGACCCGCTACCAGGCGCTGGAAAAGGTCGCCGGCTGGGTGGATGGCCTGACGGCCGCGCTCGAGGATCCGGCATGACGCCACGGTTGCGGCTGCAGCCCGAAGCGGTGGGCGTCGGCATGACTTCGCAGCGGGTACGCGACCGTCTGGTCGAGCGCCTGCGCGAGGCGGGCATCGCCGACGAGCGCGTGCTCAACGCCATCCGCACCTTGCCGCGCCACCTGTTCGTCGATGAGGCGCTGGCGACGCGCGCCTACGAGGACACCGCACTGCCGATCGGCCACAGCCAGACCATTTCGCAGCCGTGGGTGGTGGCGCGGATGACCGAGGTGCTGCTGGAAACGGCGCCGAAGAAGGTACTGGAGATCGGTACCGGCTCCGGTTACCAGGCGGCCGTGCTGGCCGTGCTGGGCCTGGAGGTCTACACCGTCGAGCGCATCGGCGACCTGCTGCGCCAGGCGCGCAAGCGGCTGCGCCAGATGGGGTTCAACGTGCGCAGCAAGCACGATGACGGACGCATCGGTTGGGCCGAGCATGGTCCTTACGACGCCATCATCGTGACCGCCGCCGCGCCTGCGCTGGTGCCGGTGCTGGTGGAACAACTCTCCGTCGGCGGGCAACTCGTGGCGCCGGTCGGGGGCAGCGGCTCGCAGTCGCTGGTGCGGCTGGTGAAGCGCGAGGATGGCAGCGTGGAGGAAACCACGCTGGCGCCGGTGGTGTTCGTGCCGTTGCTGTCCGGCACGCTGGATTGAAGGCGTGACGACACCCGACCCCCGCCATGGACTTCCCGGCGACACTTCATCTCTGGGTGAACAGCTGGCCGGCATCATCGAACGGCTGCCACCCGATTCGCTGAGTCTTGGCGAACTGCTGGACGTCTTCAGCGATGAAGGCCTGCTGCTGCTCACCATCCTGCTGACGCTGGTGTTCCTGATTCCGGTCTCGATCCCAGGCGTGAGTACTGTATTTGGTGCCGCGATCCTGCTCGTAGGCATCAGCCGTCTGGTCAACCGGCCACTGTGGTTGCCGCAGCGGATCAAGCACAAGGCCTTGCCGGCCGATCGACTGCGGCCGGGTCTGACGTCGGGCCTGGTGTGGGTGCGTCGCATGGAGAAGATCAGCCGTCCGCGCCGGTTGCGGCTGTTCGTCGACGGGCCGGGACAGGGCGTCATCAACAATCTGGCCTTCATCCTGGCGGCGCTGCTGCTGATGGCGCCTTTTGGATTCGTACCATTCAGCAACACCCTGCCAGCCTTGGCCCTGCTGCTGTATGCCATCGGCTTCATTCAGCGCGACGGCGGCGCCATCCTGCTCGGCCATCTGGCCAATATCGGCACGATCGTCTATTTCAGCGTGCTGATCGGCGGCGGTGGCGTAGCGGCGCGCGAACTGTTCCAGCGATTGACCGGCTGAGCCGTGCGGCTCCCGCCTTGTGAGGAAACGACCGAACGCATGACCACGACGCTCCGCTCCGGCCACCGCATCACGCACGCCCTCCTGATCGGCATCGCCGTGGCGATGCTGGGTGCCTGTTCCACGACGGTGGTGCGCGAGCCTTCGGCCTCGTCGTCCACGCGCAAGCCGTCGCAGGCCAAGCCGGGCGCCACGGTGCGCGTGCAGCGTGGCGACACGCTGTACGGCATCGCCTTCCGCAACGGCGTGGACGTCAACGATCTGGCCCGCTGGAACGGGCTGGCCGCGCCTTACACGATCTATCCCGGCCAGTCGCTCAAACTCTTTCCCGGCACTGGCAGCAGCCGGCCTTCGGCCGCAACCGGCACACCCGCGCCGACCCGGCCCGCGACCGGCACGGCCACCCGGCCGCCTCCGGCACCCGTCACCCGCCCGGCGGCGACGCCGGCGCCGGCCGCGAGTGGATTCACCTGGCGCTGGCCTGCCGACGGGCACCTGATCGGCCGCTTCGTTGCAGGCGATGCCACCAAGCAGGGCGTCGATATCGCCGGCAGCAGCGGGCAGTCGGTGCGTGCCGCCGCCGATGGCGTGGTGGTCTATTCCGGCGCCGGCCTGGTGGGCTACGGCGAACTGATCATCATCAAGCACAGCGAGGCCTGGCTGTCCGCGTACGGACACAACCGCAAGCGCCTGGTGAACGAAGGCCAGAGCATCAAGGCTGGCCAGCAGATCGCGGAGATGGGCCGCAGCGGCGCCTCGCGCGACATGCTGCACTTCGAGATCCGCCACAACGGCAAGCCGGTGGATCCGTTGCAATATCTGCCGCCGCGATGAGCGCCGTGTCTATGTCCTTGTCCTCGTGGCGCAAGCCGGCCATCGCCACCGTGGCGCTGCTCGCGGGGCTGGCGCTGGCAGCCTGCCAGCATCTGCGGACGGTGCCGGCACCGTCGACGTTCGACGTCGTCACCCTCAACCTCTGGCACGACAAGCAGGACTGGCCGCACCGGCAGGACATGATCGTCGCCGAGCTGAAGGCGCTGTCGCCGGAGGTGATCGTGTTGCAGGAAGTGCTGCAGGACGCCGCCTTGCCCAACCAGGCCCAGGTGCTGGCCTCGCGGCTGGGCTACCAGTACCGCTTCTTTTCCGCCGATGCGCCGGACCAGGTCCGCCGCTACGGCAATGCCATCCTGGTGAAGGGGGCGATCGAGCAGTCGCGCGAGGTCAGGCTGGCGCCGCTGGACGACTACCGCAATGCCGGCTGGGTGCGCACCACGGTCGATGGCCGCCCGTTGAACGTCTACGCGACGCATCTGCACTACAAGCCGGAAGGCGGCGCGATCCGTGCCGAGCAGATCGCCGGCGTGCTGGCGTTGATCGACGAAACGGCGGGCGATGCGCCCTCGATCATCGGCGGCGATTTCAATACACGCTCGGATACGCCGGAACTGGCCCCGTTGCGTGCGCGATTCATCGAGGCCTACGAACAGGCGCACGTGGGCGAGGATGCCGATACGCCGGCGCACACCACGCTCAACCCGCACCTGGGCCATGCGGCGATCCGCATCGACCATGTGTTCGCGCAGCGCGATGTGTTCCGCGTTGCCGACGCCGACATCATCCTCGACCAGGCCGATGCCACGGGCGCCTGGCCCTCCGACCACTACGGCGTGCGGGTAAGGCTGGTGCGCGTCGCCGACTGACCGGCAGCGCCCACGCACAGCGAGGTGCCGCGACGATGGTCGGTTCCCCACGTGCGATGCCCCGCGGTATCGATGTGGATCCGTGTCGGCGTATAGAAGCCCAATCCCATCGCCAGCGACGGTCCCCGGGTGCGCCAGAACGCGCACAGGGCGGCCACACGGGTGTCGTCGGCGAGGTCGAAGTCCAGTGCGTTGTTGAGCAGGTGGCGGCTGCGGCTGCTTCCGCCCGAACAGCGGTTTCACTTCGGCGGACCGGTAACCCGAACGGACATTGCCGCCTTCGACGATCCCCATCGCCTGCAGCTGCGCCACCACGCGCAGGGTCGGCACGATGGCGGCGGCGCGATCCGCGGGCGGTAGCAGGAATTTCGGCGCCTCGCAGGCCTGCCAACGGCGGCTGGACCGCAGGAGTGCGTGCATGGGCACGACATCGCCGACGCCGGCATCGGCCAGGGTGCGCTCGTATTCGCTCAGCCCTCGCGCGCCAGCGCTTTCCCGCCATGCCTCGTAACGCTGGAGGGCATCGGGGGTGGGAGGGGTACAGGCCGTGATCGACCCGGCGGCGACCAGCAGCAGGGCGGCGCGACCCATCGCCGCGCCGGGGTCAGCGGGGAGCCAGCAGGAAACCGGCGACGACCTTGCGCGATTCGCCGGCCAGCACGTTGAAGGTGCGCGCGGCGGCGGCGTTGGTCATGACCTCCAGGCCCACGCCCTGGCGCAGGCAGGCCGCCATCACCGCGGCGGGCGGGAACACCTGCCGGTCGCCCGTCCCCAGCAGGATCACTTCCGGCTGCAGCGCGAGCAGGGGCGCCAGATCGTCCGGTACCAGCGCAGCACTCTCGTGTGCCGGCCAGTCTTCGACGAGTTGCTGCGGGGACAGGATGAAGCTGGCCGACAGCGTGCGGTCGTTGACGCGAGCGGTGCTGCCGTCGGCAGACCGCAGGGCGAAGGCGTAGTCGGGCAGTTCGTGGCTCAGTTGCATGGCAGGCGACCTGCGTGCCGGGATCAGCCGCGCGGCAGCACGATGTGCCGGCGTTCCTTGCTGGGACGGTAGAGGACGGCGGTGTGGCCGATCCGCTGCACGAGGGCGGCGTCGGCCTGGTCGGCCAGTTCGCCGATCATGGCGTCGCGGGCCTCGCGGTCTTCACCGATGACCTTCACCTTGACCAGTTCGTGCTGCTCCAGCACGGCGTCCAGCTCGGCGATGAAGGCCGGGGTGACGCCCTTGTTGCCGATCTGCAGCAGGGCCTTCAGGTCGTGGGCCTGGCCGCGCAGGAAACGGGTCTGGGCAGCGGTCAGGGCGACGGGCATGCGGCACGGTACGGGTGGAAAAGGGTGATCAGGGTATCATGGCAACCCCCCAGAACGGCTCCGGCGGCTCCCGTCGCAGCGTGCCCCGAGACCTCGCCGATGGCTACCCGCAGCAAGAGCAGCCAGCGCTGGCTCAAGGAACATTTCTCCGATCCCTACGTGAAGAAGGCCCAGGCCGAGGGTCTGCGCTCGCGTGCCGCCTACAAGCTGGAAGAGCTGCTGGAACGCGACCGCCTGCTCAAGCCGGGCATGGTGGTGGTCGACCTGGGTGCGGCCCCCGGTGGCTGGTCGCAGTTCGTCCGCCAGGCGCTGGGCGCCAGCGGCCGGGTGGTGGCGATGGACATCCTGGACATGCCACCGCTGGCCGGGGTGGAGTTCCTTCATGGGGATTTCAGGGAAGACAGCGTCCTATCGCAACTGGAAGCCATGCTGGAAGGCGCACCGGTGGACCTTGTGCTGTCCGATATGGCCCCCAATAAGAGTGGTGTGGATGCGGTGGACCAGCCGCGGATGATGCATCTGGCGGAGTTGGCGATGGAATTCGCCGACGTCCACCTGAAACCGGGCGGGGCGTTCCTGATCAAGCTGTTCCAGGGCACCGGCTCGGACGACTACATCCGCGAGCTTCGCCGCCGCTATGACAAGGTGGCGATCCGCAAGCCGGACGCCTCCCGCAAGCGCTCTCCCGAGGTGTACGCCCTGGGACAGGGCAAGCGGATCCAAATCAAGTAAGGTCACGTAAACGTGCGCAAGCGCAAAGAGGAATACCGGAGCCGATGAGGATGAACGACCTGACCAAGAATCTGCTGCTGTGGGTAGTCGTCGCCGTCGTGCTGATGGTCGTCTTCCAGAGCTTTTCGCCGAAGGGCGCCAGCACCGCCGCGATGTCGGGCGGCACCACGTATTCCGACTTCCTCGACCAGGTGGACAGCGGCAACGTGCAGCGCGTCGAGTTCGGTGGCGACGCCCGTGGTGGCGTCAGCGAGATCACCTACGTGATGCGCAACGGCGACAGCAAGACCATCAATGCGCCGTTCGACCGCGACCTGATCAACGACCTGCGCACCAAGAAGGTTGAGATCACCCAGAAGGACCCGCCCAGCGGCATCAGCCTGACGGCCATCCTGCTGAACTTCCTGCCGGTCCTGCTGATCATCGGCTTCTGGATCTTCATCATGCGGCAGATGCAGGGCGGTGGCGGCGGTGCCAAGGGCGCGATGTCCTTCGGCAAGTCGCGCGCCAAGCTGCAGGGCGAGGACCAGGTAAAGGTGACCTTCGCCGACGTCGCCGGCTGCGACGAAGCCAAGGAAGAAGTCGGCGAACTGGTCGAGTTCCTTCGCGACCCCGGCAAGTTCCAGAAGCTGGGCGGCAAGATCCCGCGCGGCGTGCTGATGGTCGGTCAGCCCGGCACCGGCAAGACGCTGCTGGCCAAGGCCATCGCCGGCGAGGCCAAGGTCCCGTTCTTCAGCATTTCCGGTTCGGACTTCGTCGAGATGTTCGTCGGCGTCGGCGCCAGCCGCGTGCGCGACATGTTCGAGCAGGCCAAGAAGCACGCGCCCTGCATCATCTTCATCGACGAAATCGACGCCGTCGGCCGCCATCGCGGTGCTGGTCTGGGTGGCGGTCATGACGAGCGCGAGCAGACCCTCAACCAGCTGCTGGTCGAGATGGACGGTTTCGAGGGCGGCGAAGGCGTCATCGTGATCGCCGCGACCAACCGTCCCGATGTGCTGGACCCCGCGCTGCTGCGTCCGGGCCGCTTCGATCGCCAGGTGACCGTGGGCCTGCCCGACGTGAAGGGTCGCGAGCAGATTCTGCGCGTGCACATGCGCAAGCTGCCGCTGGCCGACGACGTGGTGCCGATGGTCATCGCGCGCGGTACTCCCGGCTTCAGCGGCGCCGACCTGGCCAACCTCTGCAACGAAGCGGCCCTGTTCGCCGCCCGCGAGAACGCGAAGGAGGTCCGCATGGACCACCTGGACCGTGCCCGCGACAAGATCATCATGGGCACCGAGCGTCGCTCCATGGCGATGAGCGAGGAAGAGAAGCGCAACACGGCCTACCACGAGTCCGGGCACGCCATCGTCGGCCGCCTGGTGCCCGAGCACGACCCGGTCTACAAGGTCACCATCATTCCGCGCGACCGCGCGCTGGGCGTGACGGTCTATCTGCCGGAGGGCGACAAGTACAGCATCAACCGTACCGGCATCGAGAGCCGCCTTTGCACGCTGTATGGCGGGCGCGTGGCCGAGGAACTGATCTTCGGTGCGGACAAGGTCACCACCGGTGCGTCCAACGACATCGAGCGCGCCACCAAGATGGCCCGCAACATGGTCACCAAGTGGGGTCTGTCCGAGGAACTGGGCCCGATCACCTATGCCGAGGAAGAGGAAGAAGTCTTTCTGGGGCGCTCGGTGTCGCAGCACAAGAACGTGTCCGATGACACGGCGCGCAAGATCGACGAAGTGGTTCGCAACATCCTCGACAAGGCGTACGCGCGCACGACCAAGATCCTTACCGACAACATCGACAAGCTGCACGTCATGGCGGATACGCTGATGCAGTACGAAACCATCGATGCGCCGCAGATCGACGCCATCATGGAAGGTCGCGAAGTGCCGCCGCCGCTGGGCTGGGGCAGGTCGGACAAGGACGACAAGCCCGAGTCGCGCCCGTTGCCGCCGATCGGCGGACCCGCCGAGCAGACCTGACGCACGCCGGTCCGCACAACGTCTGAAGCGAAGGCCTGGCCCCTGCCAGGCCTTCGTCGTTCGGCAGGGCGGCAGGGATGTCAGTCGTGATGTTTTTGTGCGGCTGCGGCAGGATGCCGGGTCGCGACCGACATCGCTCCCGCAACGGCACGCGATCTACAATGCCGGTCAACGTTTCCGGAGCCGGCCATGTTCGACACCATTCCGCAGCTGGACTGCGCCGGCCGCATCCTCCGGCTCGACCGCCCGCAGGTTATGGGTATCGTCAACGTTACCCCGGATTCGTTTTCCGATGGCGGCGCGCACGACACCACCGATGCCGCCGTTGCGCATGCGCTGAAGCTGGTGGAAGAGGGCGCGGACCTGCTCGATATCGGCGGCGAATCCACCCGCCCGGGTGCCGATGAGGTGCCGCTGGAAGAGGAACTGCGCCGCGTGGTGCCGGTGATCGAACGGCTCGCGGCGCAGGTGGCGATACCGATCAGCATCGACACGTCCAAGCCCGAGGTGATGCGCGCCGCCGTGCAGGCGGGCGCGGGCATGATCAACGATGTGTACGCGCTGCGTCGCGACGGCGCACTCGATGCCGCCGCGGCGCTGGACGTGCCGGTGGTGCTGATGCACATGCAGGGCGAGCCGTGTTCGATGCAGGCCGCACCCGACAACGACGATGTCGTCGGTGACGTGCACCGCTTCCTGGCCGAGCGCATCTTCGCCGCCGAGATGGCGGGTATCGCGAAGAAGCGCCTCGTCGTCGATCCGGGCTTCGGCTTCGGCAAGGACACCGCGCACAACCTGCAGTTGCTCGCGCAACTGGAGCGCTTCGTCGAACTCGGTGTACCGGTGCTGGCCGGCCTGTCGCGCAAGCGCAGCATCGGCCAGATCACCGGCCGCGATGTACCGGCCGATCGCGTGGCCGGGTCCGTGGCCGCACACCTGATCGCCGCGCAGCGCGGTGCCGCCATCGTGCGCGTGCACGATGTGGCCGCGACCGTCGATGCGCTGAAGGTCTGGAACGCCGTGGCCGCGATTCCCGCGCCGCGCAAGGCGGCGGCCGCACCGACGATCCGCTGGCCCGACGACGACTGACTGGCCGGCGCGTGGCACCCGGCGCGTTGGCACCAGGGTCGACCCTTGGGCACCCGTCATGCGCATCGTCTCCGTCCTGCTGCTCCTGCTGCTCCTGCTGCTCGCGGCCTGCAGTCCGGCGCCGCCGCCCGCGACAACGCCTGCCGCCGCCGTCGAGCCCGCGCCGCCGCCGGGCGACCCGGTCGAAGGGCTGCGCGTGGCCACCCGCGTCGGCTGCAATGGCTGCCACGGGCCGGGCGGTGCGGGCGAGGTGTTCCAGGAGAACCCCGAACTCGGCCGCATCGTCGCGCCCAACCTGACCCAGCGCCGCGCGCTCTACGACGATGCAGGCCTGGTCGCCCTGCTGCGCGAAGGCCGCACGCATGACGGCCACGTGCCTTGGGGCATGCCGGTCAGGATGTTCCAGCACCTCAGCGATCGCGAAGTGCGCGACATCATCGCGTGGCTGCGCAGTCTGCCTGCGGTCGAAAACCCGACGTTGCCGGAAGGACAGTGGTCGGACAGCCTGGTGGCGTCGACGCGCGACGGCACGCATCCGTGGTTGCCGGACATGAAGCCCGATACGGGCAACCGTCCGCCCGTGCAGCCGCCCGCTTCACCGCAAGCGCTGGGGCGTCACCTGGCGATGACCACGTGCACCGAGTGCCACGGCTGGGATCTCAATGGCTGGGAAGGTGATCCGGCGCCTTCGCTGATCGTGGCCAAGGCCTACACGCTGGAACAGTTCACCCGCCTGATGCGTACCGGTGAAGTGGCCGCCGGCGGCAAGTCGAAGACCGGCATGATGAGCGGCGTCGCGGCGTACCGCTACCAGGGACTGACCGACGAGGAAATCAGCGCGCTCAAGGTCTTCCTCGATGCGCGCTGAAGGTCCGTCATGTGCGTCGCCGGCGATGGCGACGCGGAATCGGACGCCCCGCCTGCGGTGATCAACGCACCTGCTGGCCCGGCCGGCTGGCAGGCGGCAGTTCGCGAGCCAGTCGAACGTCTTCCAGCCATGCCGCCGTGACCGTCGCACCGTCGTCGCGGGTCGACACGGCGGCCGCGCCTGCGGTCGGCGGTGCCGCCGATGCCGAGCGGTTCGGCACCAGCGACTGTGAGCCGTTGACGCGGATCGGGCCCTGCGAGTTCTGCTGCTTCCACTGGCGCAGCAGGGCGCGCAACGCTTCCGGCTTGTTGGTGGCTTCGACGCGGCCGACCTGGTTGGAACTGTTCTCGCCGTGGCAGCCGGCACAGGTGCGGATTTCGCCTGCCTGCATGGTCACCCACACGCGCTCGCGCACCACGGGTTCGCCGCTGGCATCGGTGGTCTGCCAGGCCAGCGCGCGGTTGGCCGGCACGAACACGGCCGTGGAGCCGTCGGCGGCGATCTTCGTGCTGCCCGCCGGTCCGTTGGGATTGGCGACGTTGTGGCTGCTGTTGGCCATCGGCTGGGCCAGCACGCGACGTCCGGGCTCCACGCCGGGGTAGCCCCGCACCTGGTTGCCCTGCAGGATCTGGTAGTGGCTGATCGGGTAGACCTTGCCGGTGGCCTTGGCGGTCTTCACGCCGCCGGGCACTTCCAGGTTGAAGGGCTGCTGCAGGTCGCCGCGGTCGCGGCTGGTCTGGTTGCGGGTGACGATCAGCGACAGGTTGTTCGTCTTCAGCCAGTTGCGCAACGCGGCTTCGTCGACCTGTTCCTCGGCCAGCACGGCGCGCTCCGGTGCTTCCAGCGTCCAGCTGCCAGCGCTCGGGCGCGGACGCGCGACCACTTCCACCGGCTCCACTTCCCACAGCAGGCCGTCGAAGCTCCTCAGGACGTCAGGACTCCACCAGGAGATCGACTTGCGGACGCCTGCGGTCAGTGCGCTGTTGGCCACCAGCATGTTCGATGCATCCGTCCGCAACTGGTACAGCCGGAACTGCGTGTCGGTCCGCACCATCGGGCTGGTCGTGTAGCTGGCCAGCAACTGGCCGGTGCTGATCGGCAGCGGGTTGCGGAAGCGTCCCGCGGTCAGGCTGTTGCTGACGGCGGCAGGCGAGGCGTCCTCGAAGACCATCTGCTCGGCGTTGAGCGTCGGCGCGCCGGTGAAGCGCACGATCTGGTCGCTGGTCAGCGAGCCGAACTCGCGCGCATAGATGCCGTAGTAGGTGCCGGGCGTGCGGGGATCCTCGCGGATCTGGAAGATGCCGCCGTCGTTGCGGATGTATTTCTTGTTGGCGATGATCGAGGTGTTGGTGTAATCCGCCATCGCGGTGTCGGTGGCGAACGAACGCTCGATGTAGCCGAACATCAGCTCGTGCCGGCCGATGTGGTTGAGCGTCAGCTCCTCGGTGCCGTCCTGGTTCATCTGCCAGGGCGTGAACAGGTTGAAGGTGAAGGCATTCACCCTGCCGTAGGCCGCGGACGTCTGGCCGAGGCGCGATTCCGGGAAGTTCTCCGCCTGGCGGCCGATGTTGGCGGCGCCGGCGGCTTCGCTGGCGTAGTTGGTGGCGCCGAAGGTGCCGGCGTCCGCCTGCTGATCGCGTTGCAGATGGTCCCAGCGGGTGAAGATCACGCGACCGTAGCTGTCGATGATGGGCGAGAAGGCGCCGCTCGGCGTGTGGTTGAGCAGCCGCAACTCGCCGCTGGCGGGCGTCAGGCTGTACAGGCCCACGAGCGTGGGCGTGCTCTCGTACTCGTCCAGTTGCGGGTAAAGATGCGCTTCGCCCGTGCGCGGCCGGTCGGAGGCGAACAGGATGCGGTCGTCGCTGGCGTACAGCGGCGACACGTTGTTGTACGCGGTCGGCTGGCCGGCGACCTTGGTGATCACCGCCACCTGGCCCTGGGCCAGGTTGGTGACTTCATAGAGCTGCCAGCGCACGTTGATGCCTTCGTACTGCCGGGTCGGTGCGCCCACCAGCATGCTGAAGACGGCCTTCTTGCCGTCCCAGTGCACCGTGGGTTCGCGCACGGCGATGGCATTGGCGCCTTGCCGGCCTTCCATGCCGAAGCCGGCTTCCTTGGTGAGGTTGCGCAGGGAGCCATCGGGATAGCGGATCATCAGATCGCCGCCGCGCGGCACCGAGGTCATGTCCGTCATGTGGTTGGCAAACGCCGCCAGCCGCCCCGCGAAGATGTCGCCCGCGGTAGGTACCTGGGTGACGAACATCACCGGCGTGCTGATCGCTGACGTGGTGACGGGGGCCGAGGCGGTCACGCGGGCGCCGGAGGCCTGCGCGACGGCGGCAGGCGGAGCGGCTGCCGCGCTGGTGGCGTCGGTGTCGAGCGGGAGGTCGCTGCCTTCGCAGGCAGACAGCAGGGCGCACGTCGCCAGGATCAGGGACGGGATGCGGAGCCTTCCAAGCGTATTTCGGATCATGCGAGTCTGCGTCTTCGGGGGAATGACGTGCACGTTGCCTGCGGTCGCCGCCATGCCGGGCGGCATGCCGGAGACGCAACTACCATGCGGTGGGTTTCGCAGCAGATCGTCACGCACCCCGCAAGGTGCCCCCGTCGATCACGGTGGAGAGAGCAGACCAGCCAACCCTCCACGCGCGATGGAAGGATATCTGCGTTTACTCAAATAGCCAGACACAGTTTTCGATATCGGGCAATGCGGCACACTTAATCGATATCGCCCTCGTTTATTGCGACGCCGGTTCGTGCGGAAATCTGCGCGCCCTCACGCTGCATTAAGGCGCGGATGTGCCTGGATTTCCGCAGCAGAGGGGAATCAGCGCGACAGGCATCGCATCGACAGGCGTCTTCGGGTCCTTCCGGCGCCGCGGCATCAGGCAGCGCGCGGATGCGAGAATGCCGCATGCCACTCGACGCCCGCCCGCTCGCCATTGCCATCATGGGCCCGACCGCATCGGGCAAGACGGCGTTCGCGCTGGACGTGGCCGAGCGCTTCGGCGGCGAGATCGTCAGTGTCGATTCGGCGCTGGTCTACCGGGGCCTCGACATCGGCGCGGCCAAGCCCACGGCGGACGAACAGGCCCGCGTGCCGCACCACCTGCTCGATGTGCGCGACCCCTGGCAGGCGTACTCCGCCGCCGAGTTCGCGCACGACGCGCGCCGTGCGATGGACGACATCGCCGCGCGCGGTCGCCTGCCGGTACTGGCGGGCGGCACCGGGTTGTACTTCCAGGCGCTGCTCGAAGGCCTGGCCGCGATGCCCGCCGCCGACGCCGCGCTGCGTGCCGACATCGCCGCGCAGGCACAGGCCCGCGGCTGGCCCGCCCTGCATGCCGAGCTGGCCCAGGTCGATCCCGCCGCCGCCGCGCGCATCCACGCCACCGACTCGCAGCGCATCCAGCGCGCGCTGGAAGTGTTCCGGCTGACCGGCACGCCGATCAGCCAGTGGCAGCAGGAGGCCCGCGGTGCGCGGCTGCCATACCGCGTGCTGAAGCTGGTGCTGGCACCCAGCGACCGCACGGTGCTGCACGCACGCATCGCGCAGCGCTTCGACCTGATGCTCGCGCAGGGCTTCCTCGACGAAGTCCATCGCCTGCGCGCGCTGCCCGTCCTGCAGGCGGTGGCCGCGCCGCTCGACCTGCCGGCGGTGCGTGCGGTGGGTTACCGCCAGGCCTGGGAATACCTGGACGGGCAGGGCGATGCCGCCGACTTCCGCGAGCGCGCCATCGCCGCCACCCGCCAGCTCGCCAAGCGCCAGCTCACCTGGCTGCGTGGCGAACTCGATGCCCGCTGGTTCGATCCGGCCACCGAGCGCGCCCGCCTGGATCAGGCCTTGGCGCTGTTCCTGCCCGCATCGTGACCCGTTCGGCCCGCATTCGCCGGAATTGGGACCGGTTGCCTGACTCGGCAACGCCCTGCGGGGCCGATGTTGTGTAACATCGGGGCTCCGGGACGACAGGGGAGCAGTTCGTCGGCCCGGCTCGGCACCACATACCTATAAGAACGCAAGGCGGGAGTACGTCATGTCCAAGGGGCAATCCCTGCAGGATCCTTTCCTGAATGCACTGCGGCGCGAGCGCGTCCCGGTGTCGGTCTACCTGGTCAACGGCATCAAGCTGCAGGGCACCATCGAATCCTTTGACCAGTTCGTGGTCCTGCTGCGCAACACGGTCAGCCAGATGGTCTACAAGCACGCCATTTCCACCGTAGTGCCGGCGCGCAACGTGCGCGTGGGCCCGGGCGGCGGCTACGTGCAGCAGGGTGACGAGGACGCTGACGGCGGCGACGACGAAACCGCGTGATAATGCGTGCCTCGATTGAAGAGGCACGACCCCATTGTTTGAAAGATCCCGCAAGGGCGAACATGCGCTGCTGATCCAGCCGCATGCGGGCGGCCGTCCGGACGACGGCCTCACCGAAGAGTTCAGCGACTTGGCCCGTTCGGCCGGCGCCACCGTCGCCGCGCTGCTGACCGCGCGCATCGACCGTCCCAATCCCTCCACGCTGATCGGCAGCGGCAAGCTGGAGGAAGTGAAGGCGGCCGCCGACGCCACCGGCGCCGACCTGATCCTGGTCAACTTCCCGCTGTCGCCGGGCCAGGAACGCAACCTGGAAAAACTCTTGCAGCGTCGCGTGCTGGATCGCACCGGCCTGATCCTGGACATCTTCGCCCAGCGCGCCCGCAGCCACGAAGGCAAGCTGCAGGTGGAACTGGCGCAGCTGCGCCACATGGCCACGCGCCTGGTGCGCGGCTGGACCCACCTGGAGCGCCAGCGCGGCGGCTCCATCGGCCTGCGCGGCCCCGGCGAAACCCAGTTGGAAACCGACCGCCGCCTGCTGCAGAAGCGGGTCGAACAGCTGCAGAAGCGGCTGGAGAAGGTCGAAGTGCAGCGCACGCAGATGCGCCGCGCCCGCGTGCGCAGCGAACTGCCGCGCGTGGCGCTGGTCGGCTACACCAATGCCGGCAAGTCCACCCTGTTCAACGTGTTGACCGGCGCCGAGGCCTACGCCGCCGACCAGCTGTTCGCCACGCTCGACCCGACCGTGCGCCGCATCGACCTGCCCGGTGGCGCGGTGGTGCTGGCCGACACCGTCGGCTTCGTCCGCGACCTGCCGCACGAACTGGTCGCCGCGTTCCGCTCCACCCTGAGCGAAGCGCGCGAAGCCGACCTGCTGCTGCACATCATCGACGCCGCCGACCCGCACCGCGAGGAGCGCATCGCCCAGGTCGACGAGGTGCTGCAGGAAATCGGCGCCGGTGACCTGCCGCAGATGCTGGTGTTCAACAAGATCGACCGCATCGACGGCGCCGCCCCGCGCCACGACCAGCCCGATCCCGGCGTCGACGCCGGCGACGCGCCCAGTGCCGGCATGGGCCGCGAGCGCGTCTGGCTGTCGGCGCGCGACGGCCAAGGCATCGACCTGCTCAAGGGCGCGCTGGCGCAGCGGCTGGGCTTCCAGCGCGTGCGCGGCGAACTGCACCTGCCGGCGAATTCCGCCCGTCTGCGCTCGCGCCTGCACGCGCTGGGCGCCGTGCTGGCCGAGGACTTCGAAGAGAACGGCTGGCGCGTCACCCTCGACCTCGCCCTGGCCGACGCCCAGCGCCTGGCCTCGCAGGCCGGCGGGCATCCGCTGGAAGCGCTGCTGCCGCAGGCGGAGCGGGAAGACTGGCAGTAGGGGTGGGCTGGGTTGTTGTAGGAGCGACGTCAGTCGCGACCGCACGGTTTGACCGGCAGGATCGTGCGTCATGGCGGGGACCTGCCGCGGTCGCGACTGACGTCGCTCCTACACCAGGCCAACACCAGGCCAAGGCCCATGACCTCCCGGCCTTGCCTCCCGGTCGGGCCGCCCCTATCTAGTAGAATCGAAACCTGCGCCGGCCCCGGCCGCGCGAATCTTCCAATACGGAGTGGGCATGGCCTGGAACACCCCCGGCAGCGGCAGTGGCGGATCTGGCAACAACGGCAACCGGAACAACAGCTGGAAGCCGCGCAACCCGCAGGGAGGCGGCGGCATCGGTGACGTGGTCGAACGCCTGCGCGGCCTGTTCGGCGGCATCGGCAGCGGCGGCAATCCGCTGCGCTGGGTGTTGCTCGGCATCGGCCTGCTGGTGCTGTTCTCCAGCTTCCAGCTGATTGGCGAACAGGACCGCGGCGTCGTGCTGCGCTTCGGCCAGTACGCACGCACCATGCAGCCGGGCCCGAACTTCAAGTTCCCCTGGCCCATCGAAAGCGTCACCAAGGTCAACGCCACCGGCGTGCGCACCTTCAGCAACAGCCTGCCCGTACTGACCCGCGACGAGAACATCATCACCGTCTCGTTCAACGTGCAGTACCGCGTCGGCGACCCCAAGCTGTTCCTGTTCGGCACCACCGACGCCACCCGCGTGCTGGAGCAGACCGCGCAGAGCGCCGTGCGCGAAGTGATCGGCCGCTCCGACCTGGACGCCGCCCTGAACAACCGCGGCCCGCTGTCGGCCACCGCCGGCACCGCGCTGCAGGCCTCGCTGGAGGCCTACCGCACCGGCCTGGTCGTCACCGAGCTGAGCCTGCAGGACGCGCGTCCGCCGGAAGCCGTCAAGCCGGCCTTCGACGAGGTCAACAGCGCCCAGCAGGAAAACGAGCGCGTGGTCAGCCAGGCCCGCGCCTACGCCGCCAAGATCGTGCCCGAGGCACGCGGCGACGCGCAGCAGATCCGCACCCAGGCCGAAGGCTACAAGACCGCCGCCATCGCCCGCGCCACCGGTGATGCGACCCGCTTCTCGCTGCTGCTGGACGAATACCGCAACGCACCGGAAGTCACCCGCAAGCGCCTGTGGCTGGACACCGTGCAGCAGGTCCTGGCCAGCAACCGCAAGGTGGTCGGCGGCGACAGCCGCCAGCTGATCTACGTGCCGATGGGCAACAGCGGACAGGCCGCGGCGCAGCCGCCGGCCGGCGTCATTCCCACCGAGGTGCTGCCGCAGGTCGAAAGCACCCCGTCCAGTTCCCGCAATTCGGCGCGCACACCCCGCCCGGCCGGCCGTGAGGAGGCGCAGCCATGAGGAATTCCCTGATCGTCGGCATCGCCGTGGCCCTGCTGCTGGGCCTGATGGGCTCGGTCTACATCGTCCGCGAAGGGCAGGTGGGCCTGGTGCTCAACCTCGGCCGCGTGGTGCGCAGCGAGATCGGCCCCGGCCTGCATTTCAAGCTGCCGCTGGTCGAGACCGCCCGCGTGTTCGACCGCCGCTTCACCGCCAACGAGTTCCCGCCCGAGCGCTCGCTGACCTCCGAGCGCAAGGACGTCAGTGTCGACTTCATCGCCATCGGCTTCATCGTCAATGCGGCGGACTTCTACCGCGCCACCGGCGGCCAGGCCGAACTGGCCACCGAGCGCCTGGCCCCGATCATCAAGGAATCGCTGCGCAACGAGATCAACTCGCGCACGCTGACCCAGCTGGTGTCGGGCAACCGCAACGAACTGATCGAGAAGCAGCTGCCCGCCATCAACGCCGGTGCCAAGAACCTGGGCATGCAGGTGGTCGACATCCGCTTCAAGCAGATCGACCTGCCCACCGACAGCGAAGTCATCGACCAGGTCTACAACCGCATGCGCGCCGAGCGCTCGCAGGTCGCCAGCGCCTTGCGCGCACAGGGCGCCGAGCAGGCCCGCATCGTCGAGGCGCAGGCCAACCGCGACGTCGCGGTGCTGCTGGCCGAGGCCGAGCGCGATGCACAGAAGCTGCGCGGTGAAGGCGATGCCGAAGCCGCCCGCCTGTACGGCGTGGCCGCCAACCGCGACCCCGCGTTCTACGCCTTCCAGCGCAGCCTGGAGGCCTACCGCGCCTCGTTCAAGGACGGGCAGGGCGTGATCGTGCTGGACAAGGACGACCCGTTCCTCCAGTACATGCGCAGCGACCGCTGAGCCTTCCCTACCGGCCGCCCCAGGGCGGCCGGCGTCGTTCCAGCCCTCCGTCTTTCATCGCCCCGCGCCATGTCGCGGGTCCGGGAGTCCCTCCATGTCCGACCTCTGGTCCGCCCTCTGCCTGGTCGCCATCCTCGAAGGCCTGGTGCTGTTCGCCATTCCCGCCGGCTGGAAACGCGGCGTGATGCAGTTGCTGCAGATGTCCGATGGCCAGGTACGCGCCGTGGGCGGGTTCATCCTGATCTTCGGACTGACGTTGTTGTGGGTGGTGAAGCGCTGAGGGGTCGCTTGCGGTTTGGCATTCGCGTCAGCGGATGGGAAAGCGCCCCTCATCCGCCTTCGGCACCTTCTCCCCGCTTCGCAGGGAGAAGGGGAGGAGCGGGCGCCCCTGGCGGTTCCTTCTCCCCGCTTCGCAGGGAGAAGGGGGGCATCAGGCTTCGTTTTTTCCTTCTCCCCGCCTGCGGGGAGAAGGTGCCGAAGGCGGATGAGGGGCGAGCACGGTGGTGATCGCAGTCAGCACGGCATCCGTCTCGCGCAGTACGTCATCGTTCCAGAACCTCAGCACCCGGTACCCCTGCGTTTCCAGGAAGCATGTACGCGCCTCGTCGTGACGCTGCTGCGTCAGATGCTGGCTGCCATCCAGCTCCACCACCAACATTGCTTCCACGCAGGCGAAGTCGGCGAAGTACGGCCCAATCCGGTGCTGCCGTCGGAATTTCCATCCCAGCAGGCGGCGGTCGCGCAGGTGCTGCCATAGCAGGCGTTCGGCGTCGGTCTGGTCGCGGCGCAGGCGACGTTCGCGCTGGTGGTTCTGGGTGCTGCGCATGGGGCTGCCTCCTGTGGGTGGGAGCAGCCTGCTGGGGAGGCGTGGCGGAGCACATCGGGGATTGGCCCGGGGGCGGATAGGAAAGCGCCCCTCATCCGCCTTCGGCACCTTCTCCCCGCTTCGCAGGGAGAAGGGGAGGAGCGGGCACGCTTGGCGTTTCCTTCTCCCCGCCGGCGGGGAGAAGGTGCCCGAAGGGCGGATGAGGGGCCGCTCTTCGCGCATGCCCTGCAAGCACGCGTCCTTCTCAGCGCCTGCGGGCAGAAAGGAGAGCCTGAGCAGGCGCGAGGTGAAGAGGGCCCGCCGTGAGCTTCTCCTTCTCCCCGCTGGCGGGGAGAAGGTGGCCGGAGGCCGGATGAGGGGCAGCTCTTCGCGCAGGCTCTTCAGATACGCGTCCTTCTCCCCGCTGGCGGGGAGAAGGTGCCCGAAGAGCCTGCCCCGTACTTGATACGGGGGCGGATGAGGGGCCGCTCTTCGCGCAGGCCCTGCAAGCACGCGTCCCTCTCCGCGCCTGCGTACAGAAGGCAATGCCAGATGCCCGCGCGCTCCCTTCTCCCCGCCGGCGGGGAGAAGGTGGCCGGAGGCCGGATGAGGGGCCGCTCTTCGCGCGATTCCCAACACCCGCACCATCCCCGCCAGGGTAGCCCCCGTCCCCCTAAACCCGGATAATGCACAAAAGCCGGATGGGCTCCCTGCGTGGGAAGTCCGCCGGCTTTTTCCGTGTCTGGGCCTGGCGTGGCGGGCGGCTCCCCGATGGAGTCTGCCGGCGGCAACGGCGCCGTGGACCAGCACGACCCTTCCGGTGGCCCCGATGGCCGCCAACAATCGAGGAGTTACCCGTCATGGGTCAGTCAGTCGTCGTTCTCGGCGCCCAGTGGGGCGATGAAGGCAAGGGCAAGATCGTCGATCTGCTCACCGAGGAAATCGGAGCCGTCGTCCGTTTCCAGGGCGGCCACAATGCCGGCCACACGCTGGTGATCGGCGGCAAGAAGACCGTCCTGCACCTGATTCCCTCCGGCATCCTGCGCCCCGACGCGCTGTGCCTGATCGGCAACGGCGTGGTGCTGTCGCCGGCCGCGCTGATCAAGGAAATCGACGAACTGGAATCGGCCGGCGTGGAAGTGCGTTCGCGCCTGAAGATCTCCCCGGCCACGCCGCTGATCATGCCGTACCACATCGCCCTGGATCAGGCGCGCGAGAAGGCCGCCGGCGGCAAGGCCATCGGCACCACCGGGCGCGGCATCGGTCCGGCGTACGAGGACAAGGTGGCGCGTCGCGGCATCCGCGTGGCCGACCTGCATTACCCCAAGCAGCTGGAAGAACTGCTGCGCACCGCGCTGGACTACCACAACTTCGTGCTCACCAAGTACCTGGGCGTGGACGCGGTCGATTTCCAGAAGACCTACGACGAAGCCCTGGCCTTCGGCGACTACGTGCAGCCGATGAAGTCCGACGTGGCCGGCATCCTGCACGACCTGCGCAAGCAGGGTAAGCGCGTACTGTTCGAGGGCGCACAGGGTGCGCTGCTCGACATCGACCACGGCACCTATCCGTACGTCACCAGCTCCAACACCACCGTCGGCGGCGCGTTCGCCGGCACCGGCGTGGGCGCGGACGCGATCGATTACGTGCTGGGCATCTGCAAGGCCTACGCCACGCGCGTGGGCGGTGGCCCGTTCCCGACCGAACTGGACGACGACGTGGGCCAGGGCATCCGCGACCGCGGCCAGGAATACGGCGCCTCCACCGGCCGTCCGCGCCGCTGCGGCTGGATGGACATCGTCGCGCTGAAGCGTGCCGTCGCCATCAACGGCATCTCCGGCCTGTGCATCACCAAGCTCGACGTGCTGGACGGCATGAAGACGCTGAAGATCTGCATCGCCTACGAATACCGCGGCAAGCGCACCGAATACGCGCCGCTGGATGCCGGCGGCTGGGAAGAGTGCACGCCGGTCTACCTGGAATTCCCGGGCTGGGACGAGAACACCCACGGCGTCACCGAATGGGACAAGCTGCCGCCGGCCGCGCGTGCCTACCTGCGCGCGCTGGAAGAACTGTCCGGCTGCCCGCTGGCCATCGTCAGCACCGGCCCCGACCGCGACCACACCATGGTGCTGCAGGATCCGTTCGCGTAACCCGCTCTACGTTCAGGTGGGTACTGTCCTGTGACACGACAGTAACGCGACTAATCAGGGGTGCACGGAATGCACGCCGCAGCGAAAGGAAGCCCCGCGAACGCGGGGCTTTTTCTTGCGGCACGCACGGGCCGGGGTTCTCCCGGTTCCGCGCCCGCACCATCCATCCCATCGATTGCGCCTGTGTCGGCACGCCCGTGCCGTCCGACCGTGCGCGCCTGTTTTGTGGAGCTTTGCCGCATGTCCGAGTTGAATCATCCGACGGACGACGTCCTGCTGCTGGACGCCTCCGTTGCCCCGCCCTACATCATCGACCGCCGCGAACCGCTGCCCCGCCACGACGCCGACAAGCTGCGCGCCGGCCTGACACGTGCGCAGCTGGCCACGCTGACCTCGCTGGAAAGCTTCCGCTGGCGCCTGGCCTTCGTGCGCCGCCCGGTGTTCCAGGCGCCCATCCCGGTGCTGTTCGACCGCAACAACGAGCGCTACATCGTCATCCGCGAAGACGGCACCCTGGACGAACAGCCCACGCTGAAGCTGCGCGACTGAGCGGGCGCGTGCGCAGGGGCGCGTTGCAGGCCGGCGTGCGCCGTTCCGGCACAGCTCTTGCAACGCGCTGGCGACCCTAAAAGACGGCCGCGCGCGGCCGTTACCGCTGACAGGTGTCGCCGTTATCGCTGGAGTTTCCTATGTATCGCAATGCCGCCCGAGCCGCCGTCATCACCGGCCCCTGGCCCGTCTCCACCCCGGCCACCCGGCCGACCGCCCCCGAGCGCCGCAAGGCCACGGCCGCGCAGCAGGCCGAAGCCCTGCGCGCCGGTCTCACGCCTGCGCAATTGATGACGCTGGAAGCGCTGGAAATCTTCCACTGGCGCCTGGCCTTCGTCCGCCGCCCGTTGTTCCAGGCGCCCATCCCCGTGCTGTTCGACCGCGAAGACACCCGCCACGTCGTCATCGAAGAAGACGGCACCCTCAACGAACAACCCACCCTCCAACTCCGCGCCTGACCCGTGCTGTTCCTTCTCCCCGCAAAGCGGGGAGAAGGTGGCCGGAGGCCGGATGAGGGGCCCCGCTGTTCCTTCTCCCTGCAAAGCGGGGAGAAGGTGCCCGAAGGGCGGATGAGGGGCAGCTCTCAGCTTCCGCAGTCCCTTCTCCCCGCACGCGGGGAGAAGGTGCCGAAGGCGGATGAGGGGCAGCTCTCAGCTCGCCCCACACACTGAACAAACCCCCCACACC
>NZ_JAKZBW010000019.1:0-82051 GCF_022539275.1 Pseudoxanthomonas sp. LH2527
CCGGCGTGGCGAGCTTGCTCTCCCGCGGTCGTAGCACCCAAGGTGTGACGCTCGACCACGCCGGCTCTCGGCATCTAATCTGGCAGATCGCCAAGAGATAAGGGTGCCGAAGGCGGGTGAGGGGCGAGCGGAGGCAGCCAAGACTTGCACATGACAACGCGGACAGCAGGCGCAGTGCTATCGGCGAGAGATGCGATGCGTGAAAGGACAGCGCCCCTCATCCGCCCTCCGGGCACCTTCTCCCCGCAGGCGGGGAGAAGGAATGTTGACGTAGCGGGGCTTGAGGTGCTCTCCCCTCGCAGGCGGGGAGAAGGAAAGGCGCAGGCGGGTCAGACCACCGGCAGCGACAGCACCGCTTCCGCGCCGCCGTCCGGGCGGTTGGCCAGTGAGGCCTCGCCGCCGTGCAGGCGCATCACCTCGCGCACGAACGGCAGCCCCAGGCCGGAACTGCGCTGGCCACCCTCGGGACGCGGCAGGGAATAGAAACGCTCGAACACCCGTTCCTGCGCGTAGTCGGGAATGCCCGGGCCGCGATCGCGGACGATGAAACGTACCTGGTCTTCGGCCTGCTCGACCACCAGTTCCACCGTGCCCGCCGGTGGCGAGAACGCGACCGCGTTGTCGATCAGGTTGCCCAGCGCACGGCGCAGCAGGAAGACATCGCCCTCCACTGCCCAGGTGCCGGTTTGCGGCACGCGCACCACCTCCACCCCGTGCGGGGTGAGCTGGGCGTCGAGGCCGAGCACCACATCATCGGCGAGGGTGGCGGCGTCGATGCGCTCGCGCCGCTGCAGCCAGCCGTGCTGTTCCACTTCGGCCAGCGCCAGCAGCTTGTCGATGGTTTCGGTGAGCCGGTGCTCCTGGGTCCGGATGTTGCGCACGAAGCGCTGGCGGTCGGCTTCCGGCAGCGGCTCCTGCAGCAGTTCGGCCGCACCGCGGATCGCGGCCAGCGGGCTCTTCATCTCGTGGGTCAGCGATTGCACGTACTGCTCGACGTAGGCCTTGCCCTGCAGCTTGCGGCGCATCGTCTCCAGCGCGCGGCCCAGGTCGCCGATCTCGTCGGCGCGCGGTCGCGGCGGCGGTACCGGCTCGCCGGCACTGACCGCCTGCGCGTAGCGGTTGAGCCCGCCGATGCCGCGCATCAGCCACCACGTCATCACCACGCCGATCAGCGCCGAGATGCCGATCAGCCAGGCGCCCTGCAACAGGATGCTGCGCTGGCTGGCGACGATGAAGGGCTCGATGCTGCGGTTGGGCTGCGACAGGGTCAGCACGCCGATGAGGGTGCGGCCGTCGCCGGGATCGTAAATGGGCGCGGCCACGTGCATCACCGTATTGGTGGTGTCGCCGGGCGATTCGGCGCTGGAGCGTGCGCCGTACTCGCCGCGCAGCGTGCGGTAGACATCGTTCCAGCGCGAGTTGTCGCGGCCGACATCGCGGCCCTGCGAGTCGAACACCACCTGGCCGCGCGCATCGGTGACGGTGACGCGGTAGTCCACGCTGCGCTTCTGGAAGCGCCAGACCCAGGCTTTCGGATCGCGCTGCTGCGCCTGCGCGACATTGCCGGCGAACGCGCCATCGGCGATGCGCCCGGCCTTCAGGTCGTCGGCGGCCATCTCGGCCAGCATGTTGGCGGCGTCGACCAGCGTGGATTCCATCGCCTGCCGCACGCCGGGCTTCACTTCGTTGACGAACACCCGCATCACGAAGAACGCGGCGATGCCGACGATCAGGAAGAAGCCGAGGACGAGCTTCAGCCCCAGCCGCATCTCAGGCCTCGATGGCGTAACCCAGTCCGCGGTGCGTGCGGATCGGGTCGTGGTCGGCGCCGGCCGCGCGCAGCTTGGCGCGCAGCGTCTTCACGTGGGTGTCGACGGTACGGTCGGCGCTGTCGGCATCGCTGTCCCAGCCACGGTCCATCAGCTGCGCACGGCTGAGGATCGCGCCGGGCCGCTGCAACAAGGCATCCAGCAGCGCGTATTCGTAGCGGGTCAGGTCCAGCAGCTGCTCGCGGTAGCGGATGCGGTGGCCTTCGCGGTCGATGGCGAACGCGCCGCGCGCCACCCATTCACCGGCCTCGGCCCGGACCTGCGCACCGGTGCCCGCGCGGCGCAGGCGGGCGCGCACGCGCGCCACCAGTTCGCGCGGGGAGAACGGCTTGGTGACGTAGTCGTCGGCGCCCAGTTCCAGCCCCAGCACGCGGTCGATCTCGTCGTTGCGCGCGGTCAGGAAGATCACCGGCACGTCGCTGAAACCGCGCAGTTCGCGGCACACATCGAAGCCGCTGGCATCGGGCAGGCCCACGTCCAGTACCACCACGTCGACGCCGCCGGCACGCACGCGCGGCGCCACGTCGCGCGCCAGCAGGCAATGGTCGGCGTCGATGCCTTCGCTGCGCAGCGCATACAGCACGGCATCGGCGATGGCGGTTTCGTCTTCGGCAATCAGTACGCGGGGCATGGCGCAAGCATATATGCTGCGCGGCATGAATTATCGCCACGCCTTCCATGCCGGCAACCACGCCGACGTCCTCAAGCACATCGCGCTGCTGGCCATGGTCGATGCGCTGAAGCGCAAGGACACGCCGTTCTTCGTGCTGGACACCCATGCCGGACGCGGCCGCTACATGCTGGGCGGTGCGGAAAGCCGCAAGACCTCGGAAGCCGACAGCGGCGTGTTCAAGCTGATGGGCGCCGCGCGCCTGCCCGACCCGGCCGAGCGCTACCTGCGGGCGGTGGTCGCCAACAACCCAGTGGGCGCGCTGATCACCTACCCCGGCTCGCCGTTGCTGGTGGCGCAGGCGCTGCGTCCGCAGGACCGGCTGGCCGCCTGCGAACTGCAACCGGACGAAGCCAAGGCGCTGCGCGAGGTGTTCGCCGACGACGAGCGCGTGGCGGTGCACGCCCGCGACGGCTACGCGGCGATGAAGGCGCTGTTGCCGCCCCGCATGGGCGAGCAGCGCATCGCGCGTGGGCTGGTGCTGATCGATCCGCCGTACGAAGTGCAGGACGCGGAGTATCCGCAGATCATCGCCTCGCTGCGCGACGCCTTGGAACGCTGGCCTGCCGCCACGTACGCGGTCTGGTACCCGATCAAGCAGCGACGCAGCCTGCTGCCGTTCTTCCGCAAGGCGGCGGCGCTGCCCTCGAAGGGCGCTCTGATCGCCGAGCTGCAGGTGCGGCCGGATGACTCCCCGCTACGCCTCAACGGCAGCGGCATGCTGGTGGTCAATCCGCCCTGGCAGCTCGACCAGGCGCTCGCCCCGGTGCTGCCGATCCTGGCGTCCACCCTGGGCGAGACCGGCGCCAGCCATCGACTGGAGTGGCTGCGCCAGCCCGCCTGACCCCGGCCTGCCGATCACGCAGCGCCGTCAGGAGGCTGTGCGAGAATCGCCCCTCCTTCACCACGACGACCCCTCTCCATGGCCGGATCCAGCCTGTTCGCCCTGATCGACGACATCGCCACCCTGCTGGACGACGTGTCGGTGATGACCAAGGTGGCGGCGAAGAAGACGGCCGGCGTGCTGGGTGACGACCTGGCGCTCAACGCGCAGCAGGTGACCGGGGTGAAGGCCGACCGTGAGCTGCCGGTGGTGTGGGCGGTGGCGAAGGGGTCGGTGGTCAACAAGGCCATCCTGGTGCCGGCGGCGCTGGCGATCAGCGCGCTGGAGACCTGGCTGCACGGGCGCGGCTACAACATCCCGCTGGTGACCCCGCTGATGATGCTGGGCGGCGCCTTCCTGTGCTTCGAGGGCGTGGAGAAGCTGGCGCACAAGTTCCTGCACAAGGGCGAGGAAGGCGATCGCCATGCCGAGCGCGTGGCCGCGATCCAGGACCAGAACGTCGACATGGTCGCGTTCGAGAAGGACAAGATCCGCGGCGCCATTCGCACCGACTTCATCCTGTCGGCGGAGATCATCGTCATCTCGCTGGGCACGCTGGCCGGCCGCACCTTCGTGGAGCAGGTGCTCACCCTGCTGGCGATCTCGGCCATCATGACCGTCGGCGTGTACGGTCTGGTCGGCGGCATCGTCAAGCTGGACGACGCCGGCCTGGCGCTGGCCGCCGATAAGCGCGAAAGCGGCTGGGCACGGTTCAAGCGCGCCTTCGGTCGCGGCATCCTGTACAGCGCGCCGTACCTGATGAAGTTCCTGTCCATCGCCGGTACCGCCGCGATGTTCCTGGTCGGTGGCGGCATCCTCGTCCACAGCATCCCGGCCCTGCACCATTTCATCCAGCCCTACGCCGAAGGCGACCTCGGCTGGCTGTGGGAAAGCCTGTTCAACGCCGCCGTCGGCGTGGTGACCGGCGCGGTGATCGTGGCCGTCGTCACCGCGGTCTCGCGCCTGCGCGGCAAACGCCACCCAGCCTGAACCAGCGGCGCTCCGGCCCTCGCCGCCCCGGCGGATTTCATGCGAGCATCACGCCATGACTGCGCCAAAACGCCTTCCGCCCTGGCATGAACATTTCCGCCTGCCCAGCGGGCGCGAGCTGCTGATCCGCCCGATCCGGCCCGAAGACGCCGGCCCCATCCAGGGCGCGTTCGGCCTGCTGGGACCGGAAGAGATCCGCCACCGCTTCATGTACGCGCTGAAGGAACTGACGCCGGAGATGGCGCAGCGCCTGACCCACCCCGACCCCAATACCGAATTCGCCCTGGTCGCCGCCGAAGCGCTGCCGCCGGGCGAGGCCCTGGTGGGGGCGGTGGCGCGTGCGGCGCTGGTGTCGCGCACGCGCGATGCCGAGTTCGCGATCCTGGTCAGCCATTTCATCGCCGGCCAGGGCCTGGGGCGCCACCTGATGCGCAAGTTGGCCAAGTGGGCGCGCTCGAAGAAGCTCGACCGCCTGTACGGCGACGTGCTGGACACCAACCAGCCGATGCTGGCGCTGGCCGGATCGCTGGGCTTCAAGCGCGTGCGCGAGAACGACGGCTCCGGCCTGGTCCGCGTGGTGCTGGACCTGAACGAAGGTCCCTGAGGCCGCCGACCGGCGGTCGGCCCGGCCGCCCGGCTTCCCGCGTGTTGTCCGGTGAGAGCCTCGCTTCCGGCTCGCCCGCGTGAGGTCGCCATGCCCCGTTACCTGATCGAACGCGACATCGAGGGCGCCGGCCTGATGACCCCGGCCGAACTGAAGGCCGTCGCGCAGACCTCGTGCCGTGTGCTGGAAGACCTGGGCCCGCGGGTGCAGTGGGAGCACAGCTATGTCACCGACGACCGGGTCTACTGCGTCTATCGCGCACCCAACGAAGACCTCGTGCTCGAGCACGCGCGCCGCGGCGGCTTTCCCGTCGACCGCATCTCCGTGGTCGCCCAGGTCATCGATCCGCTGACGGCGGAATGATCCGTTGCCGACGATGACGGGCCCACCCGGGCCTGCTTGCTAAACTGCGCACCCCTTCGCGCTGGGCACCCCACGGTGTCCGGCGCTGCCGTTGTTGTGTGCACCGATGACCGACGCCCAGAAAACCTCCCTGCCCGTTCCCCCGCTGCCGCGTGGCGGCCAGTCCCGCGCCTGGTGGCGCGCGCCCGCCTCGCCGACCGCACTGGCCTGGTCGATCGCCATGGCCGCCGAGGCCCACGACGGCCCGCTGCTGGTGGTCGCCCGCGACAACCACGAGGCGCACCAGCTCGAAGCCGACCTGCACACCCTGCTCGGCAACCGCGCCGCGCTGCCGGTCGTGCCGTTCCCCGACTGGGAAACCCTGCCCTACGACCAGTTCAGTCCGCACCCGGACATCGTCTCGCAGCGCCTGGCCGCCCTGCACCGCCTGCCCACGCTGGCGCGCGGCATCGTGATCGTGCCGGTGCAGACGCTGATGCAGCGGCTGTCGCCGCTGCGCCACATCGCCGGCGGCAGCTTCGACTACCGGGTCGGCCAGCGGCTGGACTTCGACGCCGAGAAGCGCCGGCTGGAAGCGGCCAGCTACCGGCATGTGCCGCAGGTGCTCGACCCGGGCGACTTCGCCGTGCGCGGCGGCCTGCTGGATGTCTATCCGATGGGCGCCGAAGCGCCGCTGCGCATCGAACTGCTGGACGACACCATCGACTCGATCCGCCACTTCGATCCGGAAAGCCAGCGCTCGCTGGACCGCACCGAGGCCGTGCAGTTGCTCCCGGGCCGCGAAGTGCCGCTGGACGAACGCTCGGTGGAGCGCGCGATGACGCTGCTGCGCGACCGCTTCGACGTAGATACGCGCCGCAGCGCGCTGTACCAGGACCTGAAGTCCGGCCTGGCGCCGGCCGGCGTGGAGTACTACCTGCCGTTGTTCTTCGACCAGACCTCCACGCTGTTCGACTACCTGCATAAGGACGCACTGCCGCTGCTGACCGATGGCTTCGGCGAAGCGGCCGAAGCGTTCTGGGCACAGACGCGCAACCGCTACGAACAGCGCCGCCACGACGTGGAGCGGCCGCTGCTGGCGCCGGACGAGCTGTACCTGTCGCCGGACGCGCTGCGCGAACAGCTCAACCAGCGCGCGCGCATCGAGGTCTGCGGTCCGCAGCACAGCCGACACACCGATGCCCTGCCACTCGGCGACCAGCCGTTGCCGCCGCTGCCGGTCGCGGCGAAGGATGCGCCGGCAGGCGAGGCGCTGAAGTCGTTCCTCGGCCACTACCCGGGTCGCGTGCTGATCGCCGCCGACTCGCCCGGCCGTCGCGAGGCGCTGCTGGAAGTGCTGCAGGCGGCGGAGCTGAAGCCGGACGTGGTGAGCAGTTTTGCCGACTTCCTTTCAGGTCGTCATCCCCGCGCAGGCGGGGACCCAGCGACGTTGGGCCGTACCGACGAAAGCGCAAAGGCGCTGGGTTCCCGCCTGCGCGGGAATGACGCCGTCAGATTCGCCATCGCCGTGGCGCCATTGGCCGATGGCTTCGCGCTGGACGATCCGCGCATCGCGGTGCTCACCGAGCGCCAGCTGTTCCCCGAGCGCGCGACGCAGGCGCACCGGCGCAAGCGCACCGGCCGCGAACCGGAAGCCATCATCCGCGACCTCGGCGAACTGACCGAGGGCGCGCCGATCGTCCATGAAGACCATGGCGTAGGCCGCTACCGCGGCCTGATCGCGATGGACGTGGGCGGCATGCCCGGCGAGTTCCTCGAAATCGAATACGCCAAGGGCGACCGCCTGTACGTGCCGGTCGCGCAGCTGCACTTGATCAGCCGCTATTCCGGCGCGTCGGTGGAAACCGCGCCGCTGCATTCGCTTGGTGGCGAAGCCTGGGCGAAGGCGAAGAAGAAGGCCGCCGAGAAGGTCCGCGACGTGGCCGCGGAACTGCTGGAAATCCAGGCGCGCCGTCAGGCCCGCGCCGGCCTGGCGCTGCACCTGGACCGCGCGATGTACGAACCGTTCGCGGCCGGGTTCCCGTTCGAGGAGACGCCCGACCAGCACCACGCGATCGAGTCGGTGATCCGCGACCTGGCCAGCAGCCAGCCGATGGACCGCGTGGTCTGCGGCGATGTCGGCTTCGGCAAGACCGAGGTGGCCGTGCGCGCCGCGTTCGCCGCCGCCAGCGCAGGCAAGCAGGTGGCCGTGCTGGTGCCGACCACGCTGCTGGCCGAGCAGCACTACCGCAATTTCCGCGACCGCTTCGCCGACTGGCCGTTGAAGGTGGAAGTGCTGTCGCGCTTCAAGACCACCAAGGAGATCAAGGCCGAACTCGACCGCCTGGCGGAGGGCAAGCTCGACGTGATCGTCGGTACGCATCGGCTGCTGCAGCCGGACGTGAAGTTCAAGGACCTGGGCCTAGTGATCGTGGATGAGGAACAGCGCTTCGGTGTGCGCCAGAAGGAAGCGCTGAAGGCGCTGCGCGCCAACGTGCACCTGCTGACGCTGACCGCCACGCCCATCCCGCGCACGCTCAACATGGCCATGGCCGGCCTGCGCGACCTGTCCATCATCGCCACGCCGCCAGCCAACCGCATGGCGGTGCAGACCTTCGTCACGCCGTGGGATGCGGCCATGCTGAAGGAAGCCTTCCAGCGCGAACTGTCGCGTGGCGGCCAGGTGTACTTCCTGCACAACGACGTGGAGAGCATCGGCCGCATGCAGCGCGAGCTGCAGGAACTGGTGCCGGAAGCGCGCATCGGCGTGGCGCACGGCCAGATGCCCGAGCGCGAGCTGGAACAGGTGATGCTGGATTTCCAGAAGCAGCGTTTCAACGTACTGCTGTGCACGACGATCATCGAATCCGGCATCGACATCCCCAACGCCAACACCATCATCATGAACCGCGCCGACAAGTTCGGCTTGGCGCAGCTGCACCAGCTGCGTGGCCGCGTGGGCCGTTCGCATCATCGTTCGTATGCGTACCTTGTGGTGCCGGACAAGCGCAGTATCACCGCCGATGCGCAACGCCGGCTGGAGGCGATCGCCTCGATGGACGAACTGGGCGCCGGCTTCACCCTGGCCACGCACGACCTGGAGATCCGTGGCGCCGGCGAACTGCTGGGCGAAGACCAGAGCGGGCAGATGGCCGAGGTCGGCTTCAGCCTGTACACCGAGTTGCTGGAGCGGGCGGTGCGCTCGATCAAGGCCGGCCACCTGCCCGACGTCGACCTGGGCCAGGAACGTCGCGGTGCCGAGGTCGAGTTGAACGTACCGTCGCTGATCCCCGACGACTATCTGCCCGACGTGCACACCCGCCTGACGCTGTACAAGCGCATCAGCAGCGCGCGCGACAAGGAGGAACTGCGCGACCTGCAGGTGGAGATGATCGACCGCTTCGGCCTGCTGCCGGACCCGGCCAAGTACCTGTTCGCCACCGCGGAACTGAAGCTGGCCGCGAACGAGATGGGCATCCGCAAGCTGGAGCTGGGCGAGCATGGCGGCCGCATCGTGTTCGAGGCCAAGCCGAAGATCGACCCGATGGCGGTGATCCAGCTGATCCAGAAGCAGCCCAAGCTCTACACCATGGACGGCCCCGACAAGCTGCGCATCAAGGTGCCGCTGCCGGACGCGCCGGACCGCTTCAATGCCGCGAAAGGCCTGCTGACCACACTCGCCACATGACCGCGTAGCGTGCGCTGTGCGCACGATGCGCATGCGTCCCGACACCGCGACCCCTGTAGCGTGCGCCATGCGCACGACGCGCGGGTTGGCATCATGCAGTCGTGCGCGAAGCGCACGCTACGGCACGATGTCCGGTTCGGCATCATGGGAATGAGAGCAGCCGACCCGTAGCGTGCGCTGTGCGCACGACACGCGATCTGGCATCGAGCAGTCGTGCGCACGGCGCACGCTACGCTGCGGGGTTACGCGGCATGCGGTCGTGCGCGTGGCGCACGCTACAGTTGCGATTCGATCGGCAGCCAGCCGACCACGCGCGCGGTCCAGCGGCGCCAGACGCTGGCTTCGGGTTCGCGATCCCAGACCCGCGGCGGGTCGGTCGAGGCGTCTTCCCAGCGCAACGCGCCCTGCTGCAGGGTCACGCGGTAGCTGGTGTCCGGCGCGATCTTCGCCTCGTAGCTGCGCAGCAGCGCGGCGGCCGCACCGCGGTCGCGGAACAGCACGCCCATCTCGGTATTGAGGTTGACCGAACGCGGATCGAGGTTGAACGAGCCGATGAAGCCGCCCTCGCCATCCACCGCGAACGCCTTGGTGTGCAGGCTGGCGCCGCTGGAACCGAACAGGCTGCTGTCCTGCTGGCCGTGCGGCATCAGCTCGAACAGGGTCACCCCGCCTTCCAGCAACGGCACGCGATACGGTGCATAGCCGCCGTGCACGGCCATCACGTCATTGGCCGCCAGCGAGTTGGTCAGCACGCTCACGTCGACCCCTTGCGCGCGCTTGCCCACCAGCCAACGCGCGCCTTCGTCGCCGGGCACGAAGTAAGGCGAGATCACGCGCAGCTCGCGCTTCGCCTCGCCCATCGCCTTGCCCAGCCTGTGCACCAGCCAAGTGCCCTGTCCCTCGCCCTGCCCCTTCGAGGCCGGATCGGAATAGACCCCCACCTCGTCCAGCCAGTGCAGCGTGTTGCCGCCCACCAGCGCGCGCAGGCCGGGCGAACTGCGCAGGCGTGCGACATAGTCGGCCGCCTGCGTCGACCGGTAGCCGGCATCGCCGTTCTCGCGCAGGCGCTCCAGCGCGCCGTCTTCGGCCTTGGTCAGCGCCGACAGCGGGATCACCGAGGCGCTGTTCCAGAAATCGTCGAAGATCGCCGCCGTCTGGTCGACTGCCGGGCCGAGCAGCACCGCGTCCAGGTCGAGGAAGTTGGTCTGCGCGGCGGCGTCGAAATACTCGTCGCCCACGTTGCGCCCGCCGACCACCGCCACGCGGCCGTCGCCGATCCAGGCCTTGTTGTGCATGCGCCGGTTCATGGCCATGGGTCGCAGCAGCATCTCGCTGGCGCGGCCCAGCACACCGGCGCGGCTGCGCGAGGGATTGAACAGCCGCACCTCGATGTTGGGATGCGCATCCAGCGCCGCCAGGTGCGAGTCCTTGCCGTGCGCGGTCATGTCGTCGAGCAGCAGGCGCACACGCACCCCGCGGTCGGCCGCGCGCAGCGCTTCGTAGCCCAGCAGGTTGCCGGTGAAGTCGTGGTTCCAGATGTAGTACTGCAGGTCCAGGCTGCGACCGGCGGCGCGCGCGGTGGCCGCGCGCACGGTGAACGCATCCAGGTTGTCCGACAGCAGCGCCATGCCACTCTGCCCACGGTGTTCGCGCAGCAGCGGTGCGACAGCACGGTCGAGCGCGGTGGCATCGGCGGCGATCGGCAGCGACTGCGAAGGGGCGCCGCGTGCGCCTTCGGCGAACCGCCCGTAGCTGTACAGCGCCGTGCCCGACGCCACCACCACGAGCGCCAGCGCGATACCCAGCCGACGCAGCCATTTGCGCATGATCTCCCCCTCTTCACGGACCCGTCCCTATCGTAGCCGCAGCGCCGTGAGGACGCCGCTTGCACCGACCCGCCGGCCGTTGCACGCTCGCCACCCGCCCTTCGTCCCGGATCGTCATGCGCCTGCCCTCCCGGTTCCGTGTTCCTGTCCTGGCTGTGCTTGCACTGCTGGTCGCCGCATGCGGCACGACACCATCGCGAGATGCGTCGACGCCGCTGACGTTCGTCGTTGTCCGCCACGCCGAAAAGGCGACCGACGATCCCGAGAATCCCAGCCTCTCCGCCGCCGGTCAGGCACGCGCCGCGATGCTGGCCGAACGCCTGCGCGACGCGCCGCTGGTGGCGGCCTATGCCACCGAGTTCCGCCGCACGCAGCAGACCGCCCAGCCGGTCGCCGACGCGCACCGGCTGCAGCTCACGGCGTACTACGCGCGCGGCCCGGCCGGCGAAATCGCCGCACAGTGGAAACAGGCCCATCGCAGCGGCACCGTGCTGGTCGTCGGGCACAGCAACACCGTGCCGGCCCTGGTGGCGGCCCTGTGCGGCTGCGCGACCGATGCGATGGACGAAACCGAATACGACCGCTTCTCCATCGTGCGTTTCGACGCCGACGGCCGCGCGACGCTTGAGGTGCAACGCTACGGCGCACCTGCCGGCCCATGACGGCGATCTTCGGCGACTGGGACGGCAGCATCGCGGACGCACGCCGGCTGCAGGAAAGATTGGCCGCCGAAGTCGTGCTGCGCGATGAGGTAACGGAAACACCGCGCTGGCTGGCGGGCTTCGATGTCGGTTTCGAGGACGAAGGCGCCACGACCCGTGCCGCCGCCGTACTGCTGGCTGCGGATACGCTGCAGCCGGTCGCCACCGAAGTCGTCCGCATTCCCACCTCCATGCCTTACGTGCCCGGTTTGCTGAGCTTCCGCGAACTGCCCGCTCTGGTCGCCGCGCTCGAACGCCTGCCGCAGGTGCCCGATCTCGTCTTCGTCGACGGCCAGGGCATCGCCCATCCGCGCCGGCTCGGCATCGCTGCGCACTTCGGCGTGGTCACCGGCCTGCCCAGCATCGGCGTGGCGAAGAACGTGCTGTGCGGACAACACGAAACGCCGGGCCCGCTGGCGGGCGAACGCACGCCACTGATCCATCGCGGCGACCAGATCGGCTGGGTGCTGCGCAGCAAGCTGCGCTGCAATCCGCTGATCGTGTCGCCCGGGCATCGCGTCTCGATGCAGGGCGCACTGGACGCGGTACTGCGCACGCTGCGCGGCTATCGCCTGCCCGAGCCCACCCGACTGGCCGACCGGATCGCGTCCCGGCGCGGCTGAGCCCGCACGCAACAATCCGTTTCCCTGCCGTAGCGGGCGGGGACGATGTCCCGTGCGATGCTTCGTCCCTCTCCCCGAGGATCCGCCCATGACGACCATCATCGCGCCCCGCGTGCACGACCTTGGCGACGGCTTCAACGTGCGCCGCGCCGTTCCCAGCCTGCAGGCCCGCAGCGTGGGGCCGTTCGTGTTCGTCGACCACATGGGGCCGGCGGTGTTCGAGCCGGGGCGCGGCATCGATGTGCGCCCGCACCCGCACATCGGGCTGGCCACGGTGACCTTCCTCTGGTCGGGCGCGATCCACCACCGCGACACGCTGGGGTCGGAACAGGTCATCACCCCCGGCGACGTCAACTGGATGACCGCCGGCCGCGGCATCGCCCACTCCGAGCGCACGCCCGGCGACGTGCGTGCCGGTCGCCACGACGTGCACGGCATGCAGACCTGGGTGGCGCTGCCGCGCTCGGTGGAAGAGGTCGCGCCTGAGTTCCACCACCACACCGCGGCGACGCTGCCGCTGATCGAACGTGCCGGTGCACGCCTGCGCGTCATCGCCGGGCGCGCGTATGGCGAGGAGTCGCCGGTGAAGGTGTTCAGCGGCACCTTCAACGTCGCCGTCGACCTGCAGCCGGAGGCCGAGCTGGAGATCGACAACGACCATGTCGAGCGCGCGCTCTACGTGCTGGAGGGCGAGGCGCAGGTCGACGGTGCCGACATTCCGGACAAGCACCTGGTGGTGTTCGACCGCGGCAGCCGTCCGGTACTGCGCGCGAAGACGCCGCTGAAGGCCATGCTGCTGGGCGGCGAGCCGCTGGATGCCCCACGCCACCTGTGGTGGAACTTCGTGTCCAGCTCCAGGGAGCGGATCGAACAGGCCAAGCAGGACTGGCAGGAAGGCCGCTTCGGCCACGTGCCCGGCGAGACCGAGTTCATCCCGCTGCCGGAGCGTTGAACCGGTCGTCGGCCGGCAAATGTGACACTTGCTTCATTGGTGCCCGGATGCCGCTGGCGTAACGCAAAGCAAACACTTGCCGCGCTCGGCTTCCGCTATCGTGCGCGCACCGTCATGTGACGGGGTGCACGCAATGGGGGCCGGCATGGCTATGGCAAAGAAGCTCGCGGCAGAGTTCCTGGGGACCTTCTGGCTGGTGTTGGGCGGGTGCGGCAGCGCCGTGCTGGCGGCCAACTTCGGTGGCGACGGCAATCCGCTCGGCATCGGCCTGCTGGGGGTGTCGTTGGCCTTCGGCCTGACCGTGCTCACTGGCGCGTATGCCTTCGGCCACATCTCGGGCGGGCATTTCAATCCGGCGGTCAGCCTCGGCCTGTGGGCCGGCGGGCGGTTCCCGGCCCGGGAACTGCTGCCCTACGTGGTGGCGCAGGTGGTGGGCGGCCTCGCCGCCGGCTTCATCCTGTGGCAGATCGCCAGCGGCCATCCCGGCTTCGCGGTCGATCCCAACGCGGCGGGCGCGTTCGCCAGCAACGGCTACGGCGCGATGTCGCCCGGCGGGTTCACCGTGGCGGCGGCATTCCTGACCGAAGTCGTGCTTACGGCGTTCTTCCTGATCGTCATCATGGGGTCCACGCACGGGCGCGCGCCGGCGGGCTTCGCGCCGATCGCCATCGGCCTGGCGCTGACCCTGATCCACCTGATCAGCATTCCCGTCACCAATACCTCGGTCAACCCGGCGCGCTCCACCGCCGTGGCGATGTTCGCCGGCCCCGCCGCCGTGGGGCAGCTGTGGCTGTTCTGGCTGGCGCCGATCCTGGGTGGACTGATCGGCGGCATGCTGTACGGCTGGCTCGGTCGCGATCGCGATTGAGTCGCCTGCCCGCGCCCGTACCTACGGGCGCGGGCACGACCCACGCGGTGACGGGGGTCGCCGTTCGCGGACCCGGCGCGTTGTTTTGCGGCGCAGCATGGGCTAAGGTCGGGTCGACTGCCGGGGAAGCGGCAGCCGACACCGTGGAATGCGAGGGGATGACGCCAGGGCGCATGGCCCGCCGCGGTGGCCGATGAGGTGGCGCTGCCTGCCACCCGGACGTTTCATCCAGGGGGACTACATGAAGATCTTGATTGCCGTTGGCCTGAGCCTTTTCTCCGCCGTCGCGTGGGCGCAGACCGCGCCGGCGTGCCCGACCCTGCCCGCCGATGCCGGCCTGACCTGGGAACAGCGCGTCGATGCCACCTTCATCGCCTGCCAGGCCGTCAACGCCGAGGGCCGGCAGGTGCTCAACGTGATGTTGACCGCACGCGATCCCAGGATCAGCCTGGAGCGGCGCCTGCGCGAGGAAGAAAGCACCTTCTCCGGCGAGGAGATGTACTGGTACCGCCCGGACCTGGGTGGACGCGAAACCGCCGCCGAGATGGCCTCGCGCCGCATCACCGTGGTCGAGTACGACGACGACCGTTACGCGCAGGTCTGGATCAATGCCGCGTCGCCGGAAGAACTGGGCTCGCTGATCTCGCTGGCGCGCCAGCTCGACGTGGGCAGCGCGGGCGCCCAGCTCTCCGCCGGCAACTGAGGTCGCGGCGGGACGGCGTCCCGCCACACCTGCATCAGAACCGGCCTTCCTGGAAATCCACGAAGGCCTGCATCAGCTCCTGTCGCGTGTTCATGACGAACGGACCGTGCCGCATCACCGGCTCGCGCAGCGGACGCCCCGCCACCAGGATCAGGCGCGCAGGCTGGCTGCCCGCTCGCAGCTGCAGCGTGTCGCCGCCGCCCAGCACGCCCATCTCGTGCGTGTCCAGCGGACGCGCGTCATCGCCCTCGCCTACCGTCACCGCACCCTCGAACACGTACGCGAACGCGTTGTGGCCGGCGGGCAGCGCGTAGTCCCATGCCTGTCCCGGCTGCAGTGCGATGTCGAGATACACCGGATTGGTGGCCGGCTGCGAGATCGGGCCTTGCGTGTCGCCGACGGCGCCCGCGATCACCTTCACTTCGACACCCGTGGCCGGATGCGCGACCGGAATCCGGTCCGGCGCGAACTCCTGGTACTTCGGCGCCGTCATCTTGTCGCGTGCCGGCAGGTTCACCCACAGCTGGAAACCGCGCATGCGGCCGGATTCCTGCTCGGGCATCTCCGAATGCACCAGGCCGCGACCGGCGGTCATCCACTGCACCGCACCCGGCGTGAGCAGGCCTTCGTTGCCATGGTTGTCGCGGTGGCGCATGCGCCCGTCGAGCATGTAGGTCACGGTCTCGAAGCCGCGGTGCGGATGCTCCGGAAAACCGGCGAGATAGTCCTCGGCCTTGTCGGTGCCGAATTCGTCCAGCAGCAGGAACGGGTCCAGGTCCGGCAGGTCGGGGCCGCCGATCACGCGCGTCAGCTTGACGCCGGCGCCATCGGACGTGGGTCGGCCGCGGATCGTGCGGATCACGCGGGCGGGCGTGGTATCGGTCAGGGTGTTCATGGTGCCTCCGGTTCGACTGCCGACAAGATGGCACCGGCATGACCGCTTAGGAACGGCGGCCACCGTAACCATCCGTTCCACCGGAGCAGGCAATCCCTCGTAGGAGCGCCCCATGGGCGCGATGCTTTTGCTCCGGGAATGATCGAAAGCAGGAGCATCGCGCCCATGGGGCGCTCCTACAAACAATCAGGCCACGTAGACCGACTTGATGTTCATGAACTCGTGGATGCCATGTTCGGCCAGTTCGCGTCCGAAGCCGGAGCGCTTGGTGCCGCCGAACGGCAGGCGCACGTCGCTGCGCACGATCGCGTTGACGAAGGCGGCGCCGACGTCCAGTTGCCGGGCGATGCGGTCGCCGCGCGCCACGTCCCTGGTCCACACGCTGCCGCCCAGGCCGAACGTGGTGTCGTTGGCCACGCGCACGGCCTCGGCATCGTCCTTCACCCGCAGGATGCTGGCGACCGGTCCGAACAGTTCCTCGTCGTAGGCCGGCATGCCCGGTGCCACCGCATCGAGGATCGACGCCGGATAGCCCGCATGCGACGCATCGGGCTCGCCACCAAGCAGTACCTTCGCGCCCTTGGCCACGCTGGCCTGCACCTGCTTGTGCAGTTCGTCGCGCAGGTCCTGGCGCGCCATCGGCGCCAGCGTGGTGGCTTCGTCCTGCGGGTCGCCGAGCCGCAGCTTCGCCGCCGCTTCGACGAAGCGCTTCACGAACGCATCGGCGATGCCGTCCTGCACGATGAAGCGCTTGGCGGCAATGCAGGTCTGGCCCGCGTTGCCGAAGCGCGAAGCGATCGCGCCGGCCACGGTCTTCTCCAGGTCGGCATCGTCCAGCACGATGAAGGCGTCGCTGCCGCCGAGTTCCATCACGCTCTTCTTCAACTGGCTGCCGGCATTGGATGCGACGGATCGGCCGGCGCGCTCGCTGCCGGTCAGCGTCACCGCGGCCACGCGCGGGTCGCGGATGACCTCGGCCGCCTGGTCGTTGTCGATGTGCAGCACGCCCAGCACGCCGTCCGGCACGCCCGCCGCTGTCAGCACCTCACCGATCACGTCGGCGCAGCGCGGCACGTTGCTGGCGTGCTTGAGCACCGCCACGTTGCCCGCCATCAGCGCTGGTGCGAGGAAGCGGAACACTTGCCAGATCGGGAAGTTCCATGGCATCACCGCCAGCACGCAGCCGATCGGCTCGTAGCGCACGTAGCTGCGCTGTCCGTCGGTGGCGACCGGCCGGTCCTGCAGGTAGTCGGCCGCATGGTCGGCGTAGTAATCGCAGGCGCCGGCGCACTTGTCGACTTCGGCCAGCGCCTCCTTGCGCAGCTTGCCCATCTCGACGGTCATGATGCGCTGGATGTCGTCGCGGCGACGGCGCAGTTCGGCGCCGACTGCGCGCAGCAACTTGCCTCGCTGGTCCAGCGACAACGCGGACCATGCGGTGAAGGCACGCGATGAGGCGGCGAGAACCGCTTCGATCTGTGCGGACGTCATCAGCTCATGGCGGTATTCGACCTGCCCGGTCGCGGGATTGATGGTTTCGATGGTCATGGCGCTCGTTCGATGTGGTGCTGCATGGGTGAACAGGGCTGGATTCTGCGAGCGGCGACGTTACGGCGCCGTGGCGGGACATCCCGACCGTTGCCGGAAGCCCGTGGCCGTCATCCCAGCGCACGCTGG
The DNA here is from genome assembly GCF_022539275.1 of Pseudoxanthomonas sp. LH2527. Classification (NCBI taxonomy): domain Bacteria; kingdom Pseudomonadati; phylum Pseudomonadota; class Gammaproteobacteria; order Lysobacterales; family Lysobacteraceae; genus Pseudoxanthomonas; species Pseudoxanthomonas sp. LH2527. The sequence continues at coordinate 17,252 of NZ_JAKZBW010000019.1, forward strand.
GATCCATGGTGACGTTCGCGATCACTTCTCGAAGGGAGCAAAGGCAAGATCAAGCTGGATCCCAGCTTGCGCTGGGATGACGGGACAAGAGTTGCGGGCGCGCCAGCGCGCGACCTGCCAACTACAGCCCCGATCGCTACCCGTTGTCCTGCAACGCCAGTTGCATGTCGCGCTGGCGGCGCTTTTCTTCGCGGTACATCAACCACCAGCCGAGGAAGGCGGCCACGCTCACCACCAGGATCATCAGGGTAGCGAGCGCGTTGATCTTCGGGCTCAGGCCCATGCGGACCGACGAGAACACCTTCATCGGCAGCGTGGTCGAGTTGGGACCGGCGACGAAGCTGGCGATCACCACGTCGTCCAGCGACAGCGTGAACGCCAGCAGCCAGCCCGAGACCAGCGCGGGCGCGATGATCGGCAGGGTGATGAGGAAGAACACCTTGATCCGGTTCGCGCCCAGGTCCATCGCCGCTTCTTCCAGCGACTTGTCCAGTTCGGACAGCCGCGAGGACACCACCACGGTGACGAAGGCCAGGGTGAAGGTCACGTGCGCGATCCAGATCGACAGGATGCCGCGCGGCTGCAGCCCGACCACCTGCCCCAGCGAGACGAACATCAGCAGGATCGACAGGCCGATGATCACCTCGGGCATCACCAGCGGCGCGGTGATCAGCGCGCCGAACAGGGTCTTGCCCGGGAAACGGCGCATGCGCGTCATCACCAGCGCCGCCATCGTGCCCAGCACCACCGCCGCGGTCGCGGTCCAGAACGCAACCTTGATGCTGATCCACGCGGCCTGCAGCATCTGCTTGTCGCGGAACAGTTCGCCGTACCACTTGAACGAGAAGCCGGACCACACCGTGGCCAGGCGCGACTCGTTGAACGAGTACACCATCAGGATGAGGACGGGGATGTAGAGGAAGGCGAACCCAAGCCCCAGCACCGTCCAGTTGACGGCGCGTTGTCGCGCGCGGCTCATGTCAGCCTCCCTTCCATCTCGCGCTGCTGCACCCGGTTGAAGATCAGGATCGGGATCAGCAGCAGGATCAGCATGACGATGGCCACGGCGGAGGCGGCCGGCCAGTCGCGGTTGTTGAAGAACTCGCCCCACAGCACGCGCCCGATCATCAGCGTGTCCGGCCCGCCCAGCAGTTCGGGGATGACGAACTCGCCCACCGCCGGGATCATCACCAGCATGCAGCCGGCGATGATGCCGGCTTTGGACAGCGGCAGGGTGATGGTGAAGAACGCCTTCCACGGCTTGGCGCCCAGGTCGTAGGCGGCTTCCAGCAGACGGTGGTCGTGCTTCACCAGGTTGGTGTACAGCGGCAGCACCATGAACGGCAGGTAGCAGTAGACGATGCCGATGTAGGCCGCCAGCGGCGTGTACAGGATCTGCAGCGGCTCATCGATGATGCCGATCTTCATCAGCAGATTGTTGAGCAGGCCGTTGTTCTTGAGGATGCCGATCCAGGCATAGACGCGGATCAGGAACGAGGTCCACGATGGCAGCACCACCAGCATCATCGCGATGTTGCGCGACGAGGGCGGCAGGCGTGCGATCACGTAGGCGATGGGGTACGCCACCAGCAGCGCGAGCAGGGTCGAGATGGCCGCGATCTTGATCGAACTGAGGTAGGCCGCCACGTACTGCGAATCGGTGAACAGCGCCGCGTAGTTGCCCAGGTTGAGCTTGAGCGTCAGCGCCTCGTCGATGTACTCGAGGATGGGCGTGTACGGCGGCATCGCGATCGCCAGCTTGGCGAACGAGATCTTCAGCACGATCAGGAACGGGATGGCGAAGAACAGCAGCAGCCACACATAGGGCACCGAAATCACCCCCCAGCGCGGCCCCGGCAGGCGCTTGCCCAGCGAGCGGAGGAGGTTCATGAGGTCAGCACCACGCCGTCGTTGTCGTCCCACCACACCCAGACTTCGTCGTTCCAGGTGAGTCCCTCGCTGGCCCAGCGCTGCACGTTGGCGAAGTTGGCCATGAACTTGTAACCGCTCGGCAGGCGCACGTGGTAGACCGAGTGGCTGCCGAAGTAGGCGATGTCCTCGATCACGCCCTTCGCCTTGTTGTGCGGCTGCGGCGGTTCGTCCTTGCCGATGCCCAGCTTCTCGGGCCGTACCGCGAAGCCGACCTCCTGGCCCTCGAAGCCCGAGATGCCGTGGCCGATGTAGATGGGATCCGGCAGCTGCGGCGAACGGATGGTGACGTAGTTGGCCTCGTCTTCCTCCACCGCGCCCTCGATCAGGTTCACCGAGCCGATGAACTCGGCGGCGAAGCGGCTGGTGGGCTGTTCGTAGATTTCATCGGGCGTGCCGACCTGGCGGATCCAGCCCTGGTCCATCAGCGCGATGCGGGTGGCCATGGTCATGGCTTCTTCCTGGTCATGGGTGACCATCACGCAGGTCACGCCGGACTTCTCGATGATGCTGACCAGTTCCAGCTGCATCTGCGAGCGCAGCTTCTTGTCCAGCGCGCCCATCGGTTCGTCCAGCAGCAGCAGCTTGGGCCGCTTGGCCAGCGAGCGCGCCAAGGCCACGCGCTGTTGCTGGCCGCCGGACAGCTGGTGCGGCTTGCGCTGGGCCAGCTTGCCCAGTTGCACCAGCGCCAGCATCTCCTCGACGCGCTTCTTGATGGCGTCCTTGGACAGGCCATCCTGCTTCAGGCCGAAGGCGATGTTCTGCTCCACCGTCATGTGCGGGAACAGCGCGTACGACTGGAACATCATGTTGAGCGGACGCTCGTACGGCGGCAGGTCGTTGAGCAGCTGCCCGTCCAGGTAGATCTTGCCGGACGAGGGCGTCTCGAAACCCGCCAGGCAGCGCAGCAGGGTGGACTTGCCGCTGCCCGAGCCGCCGAGCAGGGCGAAGATCTCGCCCTTGCGGATGGTCAGGTTGGTGTCGTCCACCGCCACGAAGCCATCGAACTCCTTGCGCACGTCGACGATGCGCAGGTACTCCTGCGCATCCGCCTTGCCGTTCGGTGCCGCGCCGTTGCCCTGTTCTGCCGCCATGGAGTTCCCCTGGTCGCCGGCCCGCATGGACGCCGGCGCGGATGTGGATGTCTGCGATCACCGATGGCCGGAACGGACGTCGTCCGTTCCGGCCGCGGCGCTTACTTGCCGGTCTTCAGCTCGGTCCAGATGCGCGTGTACTGGCGATCGACCTCGGGCGTGATGATGGCGAAGGTGAACAGCTTGGCTTCCACCTCCGGCGTCGGATAGATGGTCGGATCGCCGGTGATCGAGGCGTCCATCAGCTCCTTGGCCTTCGGGATGGCGTTCGGATAGCTGATGAAGTTGGAGTTGTTGGCCATCACCTGCGGGTCGAGCAGGTGGTTGATGAAGGCGTAGGCCTCGTCCAGGTGCTTGGCGTCCTTCGGGATGGCCAGCATGTCGAACCACTGCGGCGCGCCTTCCTTCGGAATGGCATAGGCGATGTTGACGCCGTTCTTGGCGTCGACCGCGCGGTCGCGCGCCTGGATGATGTCGCCGGACCAGCCGACCACCAGGCAGGTGTCGCCGTTGGCCATCGCATCGATGTACTGCGAGGAATGGAAGTTGGTGATGTAGGGGCGGATCGTCTTCAGCAGCGCGGCGCCTTTGTCGATCACGGCCGGGTCCTGGCTGTTGGGATCCTCGCCCAGGTAGTTCAGCGCGATCGGGATGATCTCCGACGGCGTATCCAGGAACGTCACGCCGCAGTCCTTCAGCTTGCTGATGTTCTCCGGCTTGAACACGATGTCCAGGCTGCTGGCGATGTCGGTGTTGCCGAACGCGGCCTTGACCTTGTCGACGTTGTAGCCGATGCCGGTGGTGCCCCACATGTAGGGAATGGCGTGCTGGTTGCCCGGGTCCTGGTTTTCCAGCCGCTTCATGATGGCCGGGTCGAGGTTGGCGTAGTTGGGGATCTTGCTCTTGTCCAGCGGCAGGAACACGCCGGCCTGGATCTGGCGGCCGAGGAAGTTCATCGTCGGCACGACCACGTCGTAGCCGCTGCTGCCGGCCAGCAGCTTGGTTTCCAGCACCTCGTTGCTGTCGAACACGTCGTAGGTCACCTTGATGCCGGTGGCCTTCTCGAAGTTCGGGATGGTGTCCTCGGCGATGTAATCCGACCAGTTGTAGACGTTGACCTGTTTCGCGCCGCCAGCGGCATCGCCGCCGTCACCGCCGGATTTTCCGCCGCAGGCGGCAAGGGTACACACGGCCAGGGTGGTTGCCAGTACGCGCAGTTTCATCAATCTCTCTCCATTCGGCCCGCGAGGGCGGCTTGATGTGGTCCCTTGCCGGCCGGGGGCCGTCGCGGGCGTGCTGTCATTGCAATGGCCGGATCCGTGCCGTCGTGCTCCCCTACCCCTCCCCCGTGGCATCGCCCGCTCCCCGGGGCGACGCCAGGATGACGAAGGGCGCGTCCGTCGCGGCACGCGCCCCGGTGTTTCAGCGCCCTGTCTTCAGTTCCGTCCAGATGCGCGTGTACTGGCGATCCACGTCCGGCGGCAGCACCGCGAAGGTGAACAGCTTCGCGTCTACGTCGGCCGGCGGGTAGATCGTCGGATCGTCCGCGATGCTCTTGTCGACCAGCGGCTTCGACGCCGGCACCGGATTCGGATAGGTCACGTAGTTGGTATTCGCCGCGGCGACCTTCGGGTCCAGCAGGTAGTTGATGAAGGCGTAGGCATTGTCGACGTTCTTCGCATCCTTGGGGATGGCCAGCATGTCGAACCACTGCGGCGCGCCTTCCTTCGGGATGGAGTACGCCACGTTGACGCCGTTGCCGGACTCGGCGGCGCGGTCGCGCGCCTGGATGATGTCGCCCGACCAGCCCACCACCAGGCAGACATCGCCGTTGGCCAGGTCGTTGATGTACGAGGACGAATGGAAGTTGCGGATGTACGGACGGATCGACTTCAGCAGCGCCGCGGCCTTGTCGATCACCGCCGGATCGAAGCTGTGCGGATCCTCGCCCAGGTAGTTCAGCGCGATCGGGATCAGTTCCGACGGCGTGTCCAGCACGGTGATGCCGCAGTCCTTCAGCTTGGCGGCGTTTTCCGGCTTGAACACCACGTCCCAGCTGCCGGTGACGGCGGTGTCGCCGAAGATGGCCTTGATCTTGTCGACGTTGTAGCCGATGCCGCTGGTGCCCCACAGGTAGGGCACGGCGAACTGGTTGCCCGGATCCTGCAGCGCGATGCGCTCGAGCATCTTCGGGTCCAGGTTCTTCAGGTTGGGCAGCTTGCTCTTGTCCAGCGGCAGGAACACGCCCGCCTGGATCTGCCGGCCCAGGAAGCTCAGCGACGGCACCACCACGTCGTACCCGCTGCTGCCGGCCAGCAGCTTGGTCTCGACCATCTCGTCGCTGTCGAACACGTCGTAGGTGACCCTGACGCCCGACTGCTGCTCGAAGTTCGGGATGGTGTCCTCGGCGATGTAGTCGGACCAGTTGTAGACGTTCAATGTCTTGGACGGCGCGCCATCGGCGGCCGCTCCTTCCTTGCCGCCACAGGCGGCCAGCACGCTGACGGCCAGCACCACGGTGATGGTCTTGAGCTTCATCGGCTTCTCCATGCAACAGGAATGCGGGATGGAACCATCATACGCCCGGGCCGCGACGCTGTGACGCAGCGCACGGACCGTGCGATGACATTACATTCCCAGGTCCGTCGCGGTGTCGTTGAGGGCTTTCCAGGTCTTCTCGAACAGTTCGTCGACCTGCGCGCGCGTGATCACCAGCGGCGGCGACAGCAGCATCGCGTCCCAGGTCGCGCGCAGGATCAGGCCATGCTTCAGCGCGTGGTCGCGGCAGCGCGGACCGACACTGCCGCGCTCCGGGAAGAAGGCGCGCTTCTTCTTGTCCGGCACCAGCTCCAGCGCACCGACCATGCCGGCGATGCGCGCCTGCCCGACCAGCCGGTGCTCGCCCAGCTCGGCCCAGCGCTGCGCCAGATACGGGGCGATCTCGGTCTTGGCGCGCTCGACGATCTTCTCGTCCTGCAGGATGCGGATGTTCTCCAGCGCCACCGCCGCGCACACCGGGTGGCCCGAGTACGTGGCGCCATGCGCCAGTTCGCCGCCCTGCTCCTTCAGCACCTTGGCCACGCGGTCGTTGAACATCGCCGCGCCCAGCGGGATGTAGCCCGAGGTGATGCCCTTGGCCACGGGCATGATGTCGGGCTGGAAACCGAAGTACTGCGAGCCGAACCATTCGCCGGTGCGGCCGAAGCCGCAGATCACTTCGTCGGCCACCAGCAGCACGTCGTACTGGCGGCAGATGCGCTCGATCTCGGGCCAATAGGTCTTCGGCGGGATGTAGACGCCGATGGCGCCCATGATGGGCTCGCCGATGAAGGCGGCCACGCGGTCCGGGCCGAGTTCGAGGATCTTCTGTTCCAGCCGGCGCGCCGCGAGCAGGCCGTACTCGTCCTCGGACAGGTCGCCGCCGTCGGCGAACCAGAACGGCGGATCGATGTGGTGGATGTCCGGGATCGGCAGGCCACCCTGCTTGTGCATGCCCTTCATGCCGCCGAGGCTGGCGCCGGCCATGGTGGTGCCGTGGTAGCCGTCGTGGCGGCCGATGAAGATGTTCTTCTGCGGCTGGTCCTGCACCGCCCAGAAGTGGCGGACCATGCGCAGGATGGTGTCGTTGGCTTCGGAACCGGAGTTGACGAAGAAGGAATGGTTGAGGTCGCCCGGCGCGAGCTCGGCCAGCTTGGCGGCCAGCGCGATGGTCGGCTCGGTCGTGCACTGGAAGAAGCTGTTGTAGTAGGCGAGCTGCGTCATCTGCTTCGACGCCACTTCGCCAAGTTCCTTGCGCCCGTAGCCGACATTGACGCACCACAGGCCGGCGAAGGCGTCGAGCAGCTGGTTGCCGTCGGCATCCCAGACATAGCAGCCCTCGCCCTTGGTCAGGATGCGCGTGCCCTTCTTGGCCAGCGCGGCGTTGTCGTTGAACGGATGCAGGTGATGCTCGGCGTCGAGCTTCTGCAGGGTGCGGGTGTCGAGTTGGTTCATACGGGCTCCATGATTTCGAGCCCCTCTCCCACCGGCGACCAAAGGAAGTCCCTGTGGGAGAGAGGGGTTGGGGAGAGGGTGCGGCGAAGTCCACGATGTCCGGATCGCCTGGACTTCGCCGCACCCTCATCCGGCGCTTCGCGCCACCTTCCCCCGGCGGGAGAAGGGAACAGCCTTCACACGTTCAACAACAGGAACTCCCGCTCCCACGAACTGATCACGCGGAAGAAGGTCTCGTATTCCTTGCGCTTCACCGACACGTAGGCACGTACGAAGCGCGCGCCCATCAGCTCCTGCAGCGGCGCGCAGCCTTCCAGTTCGTCCAGCGCCTCGCCCAGCGAGCGCGGCAGCTCGAAGCCGATGTCCTGCGCACTGCTAGCCAGCGGTTCGGTCGGCTTGAGCTGTTCGCGGATGCCGAGCAGGCCGCAGGCCAGCGTGCCGGCCATGGCAAGATAGGGATTGGCGTCGGAACCGGCGAAGCGGCTTTCCACGCGCATGTTTTCCGGCGTGTCCATCGGCACGCGCAGGCCGCAGGTGCGGTTGTCGTAGCCCCACTGCACGTTGATCGGCGCCACCTGCCCCAGCGCCAGTCGACGGTAGGAATTGACGTTGGGGCCGAAGAACGCCATCGCCATCGGCACGTACTTCTGCAAGCCGCCCAGGTAATGGCCGAACAGCTTGCTGCCCTTGCCTTCTGATTTGCCGGTGAACACGTTGCGGCCGGTCTTCACGTCCAGCAGGCTCTGGTGGATGTGCATGGCGCTGCCCGGCTCGTTCTCCATCGGCTTGGCCAGGAAGGTGGCGTACACGCCATGGCGCATCGCCGCCTCGCGCATGGTGCGCTTGAACAGGAACACCTGGTCGGCGCGCGACAGCGCATCGTCGTGGGTGAAGTTGACCTCCAGCTGCGCGGCGCCGGATTCGTGGATCAGCGTGTCCACGTCCAGCTCCATCGCATCGCAGTAGTCGTACATCAGGTCGAGGATGGGATCGAACTCGTTCACCGCATCGATGGAATACGACTGCCGCGCCGTTTCCGGTCGTCCCGAACGGCCGGCGGGCGGCAGCAGCGGGAAGTCCGGATCGGTGTTCTTCTGCACCAGGAAGAATTCCAGTTCCGGCGCCACCACCGGGCGCAGACCTTCCTTCTCGTAGGCCGCCAGCACGCGCCGCAGCACGTTGCGCGGCGCCAGGTCGTGCGGCTTGCCGTCCTTGGTATGGCAGTCGTGGATCACCTGCGCGGTGGGATCGGTCGCCCACGGCACCATGCGCACGGTGTCCGGATCGGGACGCAGGAACATGTCCGAATCCGACGGCGAGGTCAGTTCGTAGTAGTCGTCCGGATAATCGCCGGTGACGGTGGTGGCGAAGATGCCTTCCGGCAGACGCGTGCCGTAGTCGTGGCTGAACTTGTCGGCCGGGATGATCTTGCCGCGGGCGATGCCGGTGATGTCGGGCACCAGGCATTCGACCTCGGTGATGTTGCGCTCCCGCAGCCAGCGGCGCAGCGAGCTGTCGGCCGGCTCGGCGGCGGTCTTCTTTCGTTGTATGGGTTTCTTGCTCATGGTGTCCGCGCAATCAATTGAAGGAGGAAAGGACCGCCGCGTGCTGCGGCCGGCGTCTACGGCGTCGCCACGATGTGGCGAGCGCGCCCTCCCCAGGGCGGGGGATGCCGCCGCTTCATGCCGTCACTCCACGCTGCTGCGCACGCGCCCGGCAGGCATCGCCGAAGGCGCGGAAAATCGCCAGGTAGAACGGGTTGTCCGCCACCTTCCATTCCGGATGCCACTGCACGGCCAGCATGAAGGCCGGGCCGTCGTGGCGGAACGCCTCGATCAGCCCGTCCGGGGCCTGCGCTTCCACCACCAGCCCGTCGCCCAGCCGGCGCACGCCCTGGCCATGCAGCGAGTTGACCGTGGCCTGCGTGCCGCCGACCAGCCCGGCCAGCACGCCGCCGGGCACCAGCGCCACGTCGTGCGCCGGCCCGTACTGCACATCCAGCGGATCGTCCTTGTTCTCGCGGTGATCCATGAAGCCCGGCTGCTCGTGCACCTTCTGGTACAGGCTGCCACCGAAGGCGACGTTGACCTCCTGGAAGCCGCGGCAGATCGCCAGCACCGGCACGCCCATCTCGATCGCGAGCGGGATCAGCGGCAGGTTGGTGGCGTCGCGGCGGGGATCCAGCAGGTTGCCCTCGTAACTGGATTCGTCGCTGTAGTGGTGCGGTTCGATGTTGCTGACCGCCCCGGTCAGCAACAGGCCGTCGAGGCCTTCGAGCACCTGGCGCAGCGGCAGCACGGGATCCAGCGTGGGCACCAGCAGCGGCAAGCAGCCGGCGCCGTCGACCACCGCGCGCACGTACTTCTCGCCCACCGCGAGAAAGGGATGTGCACCGATTTGCTTGTGGTCGGTCGGCAGACCGACCCGCGGCAGCGGGGTCATGCAGGAAGCCCGGAATGGCTTGCAGGCAACTTAACCCGGCTGTTTTATTTTTACAACACGACGCTCTCGAATGACATTTTTGGCGCTGATATGGTGCGTTGCGGCACCAATTCCGGGCATTTCCGTGGGTTACGCAAATCCGTGCGTTGAGTATTCTTGACGCATCGACCGCTCTGCTAAGCTGCGCCGCAGCCTCCTGGATGACCCTCATGCGCCCCGATTCCGCCGCGCCTTCCCTGCCTGCCGACGACGCCGCCACGCTGGCCGCCCTCCCCGATTGCGAGCAGGTCGACCTGCTGCTGCCGGACATGAACGGGTTGCTGCGCGGCAAGCGCATCACCCGCGACGCATTGGAGAAGGTCTACCGCGACGGCGTCTGCCTGCCCATGTCGCTGATCGCCACCGACATCACCGGCAACACGGTGGAAGAGACCGGGCTGGGTTACGACATCGGTGACGAGGACCGCATCTGCCGCCCGGTGCCTGGCTCGCTGCGGCCGGTACCGTGGTCGCCCCGCCCCGCCGCGCAGCTGCTGCTGAGCATGGAGGATGCGAAGGGCGGCATGTTCGAGGCCAATCCGCGCGAAGTGCTCAAGCGCGTGCTGGCGCGCTACGCGGCGCGCGGCCTGAAGCCGGTGGTCGCGGTGGAACTGGAGTTCTACCTGTTCGACCAGCGGCTGGATGATGCCGGCCGGCCGCGCACCTCGATCAACCCGGCCACCGGCGTGCGCAACACCAGCACGCAGGTCTACTACATGGAAGACCTCAACGATTACCGCGGTTTCACCGATGCGGTGGCCGCGATCTGCCAGGCGCAGCGCATTCCTGCCGACACCGCGGTGGCGGAATACGCGCCGGGCCAGTTCGAGATCAACCTCAAGCACCGCGACGACGCCCTGCTGGCCTGCGACGACGCCATCTACCTGAAGCGCGCGATCAAGGCCGCCGCGCAGCAACAGGGCCTGATGGCCAGCTTCATGGCCAAGCCGTTCGCCGAACAGGCCGGCAGCGGCATGCATATCCACGCCAGCGTGCTGGACGCCGAGGGCCGCAACATCTTCGCTTCGCCGCAGACGGCGCCGGCCGATGCGCTGAAGCACGCCATCGGCGGCCTGCAGCGCAGCGACCAGGATTGCCTGCTGCTGTTCGCGCCGCACGCCAACAGCTACCGGCGCTTCGTGCTCAACGCGTTCGTGCCGCTCAACGATGTCTGGGGCTACAACAACCGCACCGTCGCCATGCGCATCCCGCACAGCGACGAGGCGAACACGCGCATCGAGCACCGCATCGCCGGCGCCGACGCCAACATCTATCTGGTCACCGCCGCCGTGCTCGCCGGCATGCTGCACGGCATGGAACAGGGCTTCGACCCCGGCCCACCGATCACCGGCAACGCCTACGAGCAGACCGAAGTCCGCACGCCGTTCTGGCGCGAGGCCATCGCGTCGTTCATGGGCAGCGAGTTCATCGGCGAACAGTTCGGCACGTCGTTCCGGCACATCTACGGCCAGCAGAAGCTCAAGGAAATGCACAGCTTCTATACCGAGGTGACGGATCTGGAATACGCGTGGTATCTGCGGTCGGTGTGAGGAACAACATGTCGCCCCGGATACCGTCATTCCCGCGCAGGCGGGAACCCAGCGACTTCAGCTTCGCAAGTCCAAAGACACTGGGTCCCCGCCTGCGCGGGGATGACGGCGGGGAGACCTCTTGAGCACCGTTGCCGCGCCCGCCTACCCCGACAGCTGGTACGCCGCCAGCGCCACGCCATTGCCGGCGCAACCTGCGCTGCAAGGCCGCATCGAGGCCGATGTCTGCATCCTCGGTGCCGGCTACACCGGGCTGTCGGCGGCGCTGGAACTGGCGGAAGCCGGCTACAAGGTGGTCGTGCTGGAAGCCGAGCGCATCGGCTGGGGCGCGTCGGGGCGCAACGGCGGGCAGGCGATCGCCGGCTTCAGCTGCGGCGAAGCGAAGCTGGAAGCGCTGGTCGGCTTCGATGATGCGAAGAAGATGTTCGACCTGTCGCTGGACGGCCTGCGCTGGCTGCGGGGTCGCATCGACCGGCACGGGATCGACTGCGACTGGCGCGACGGCCATGCCACCGTGCCGATCAAGCCGCGACAGCAGCGCGAGGTCGAACACGCGGTCGAGGACTTCAACACCCGCTATGGCCATCCCGTGCAATGGTGGAGCCGCGAGCGCCTGCGCGCGGAACTTGCCAGCGACCGCTACCTGGGCGCGATGTACGACCCGGTCAGCGGCCACCTGCATCCGCTCGCCTATGCGCTGGGACTGGGTCGCGCCGCGCTGGAGGTGGGTGCACGGATCTTCGAGGGTTCGCCGGTCATCCAGCTGATCCGGGGTGCGCGTCCCGTGCTGATAACCGCGCAGGGCGAGGTCGTATGCGACACGGTGATCCTGGCCGGCAACGCACTGCTGCGCGGGATCGCACCGGAACTGGAGTCGCGGATGATGCCGGTGGGCACCTATATCGCCGCCACGCCGCCGCTGGGCGAGGCGCGCGCGCGCGACCTGATCCGCAACGACATGGCGGTGGCCGACACCAACTGGGCGCTGGACTACTTCCGCCTGGGTCGCGACCACCGGCTGCTGTTCGGCGGACGCGCCAGCTATTCGGCGATGACCCCGCCCAACCTGCGCGGGGTGATGACGCGGCGCATGCACCGGGTGTTCCCGCAACTGGGCGATGTCGGCATCGAATACCTGTGGGGCGGGATGATCGACATCTCGCTCAACCGGGCCCCGCACTGGGGCCGGCTGTCGCCGAACCTGTATTTCGCCCAGGGCTTCTCGGGACACGGCCTGATCGCCGCCGGGCTGGCTGGCACCGTGCTCGCCCAGGCGATCCGCGGCCAGTCCGAGCGGCTGGACCTGTTCGCCAAGATCGACCACCACCCCTTCCCCGGCGGTCGCGCCCTGCGCACCCCGCTCTTGGTCGCGGCCATGGCCTGGTACAAGCTGCGCGACGCGCTCTGGTAGGCGGCGGCGTTCCGTGACGCGGCTCTCAAGTTCCGCCCGCAGGCGCCGATGAAAGTGACAGGAAACCTTCCTCGGCCTTCCCGAGCATGTCCAATCCGCAACGCGCCCTCCCCGCCACCGCCAGCCAGTCGCCCCTGCCCCAGCGTGTCCTGGTGGTGGAGAACTCGCGCACGCATGCGCGCCTGATCGGCGAGGCCATCGAGCAGAAACTCAGTCTGCCGGTGGTGTACGCCGCCACGCTGGGCGAGGCGCGGACCACGCTGGAGAAGCATCCCGACTGGTTCATGGTGGTCACCAGCCTGGTGCTGGCCGATGGCAGCCACGACGAGGTGGTCGAATTCTTCCTGTCGCGCCAGTTGCCCACCGTGGTGGTCAGCGGCGTGTACGACGACACCCTGCGCGAGCAGGTGCTGCGCCGGCAGGTGGTGGACTACGTGTTGAAGAACACGCCGGGCAGCATCGACTACCTGGTCTGGCTGGTGCAGCGGCTGGAGCGCAACCGCCGCATCGCGGCGCTGATCGTCGACGACTCGCGTTCGGCGCGGCAGCATGCGGCCGCGCTGCTGTCGATGTACGGCTTCCGCGTGGTCGAAGCCGCCGATGGCGAAGCCGGCCTGGCGATGCTGGACGCCAACCCCGACATCCGCCTGGCCATCGTCGACCAGGAAATGCCCGGCATGAAGGGCCACGAATTCACCCGCCGCCTGCGCGCACGCCATGCGCGCGACCACCTGGCGATCATCGGCATCTCCGGCACCAGCGACGGGAGCCTGGTGCCGCGTTTCCTGAAGAGCGGCGCCAACGACTTCCTGCACAAGCCGTTCTCGCGCGAGGAATTCTTCTGCCGCGTCTCGCAGAACATCGACCAGCTGGAACTGATCGGCACCTTGCAGGACCTCGCCACGCGCGACTTCCTGACCGGCCTGCCGAACCGCCGCCACTTCCTGGCCGAATGCCATGCGCTGCTGCCCAACACGCTGGGCCGGCAGCAGGCGGTCACCGCCGCCATCATCGACATCGATCACTTCAAGCACATCAACGACACCCACGGCCACGAGGCCGGCGACGTCGCGCTGAAGTCGGTCGCACAGGCCATCGCACGGCACGCAGGCGCGCAGGACCTGGTCGCCCGCTTCGGCGGCGAGGAATTCTGCGCGCTGGTGCCTTACCTGGGCGAAAGCGAGGCGGTGGAGTACTTCGAGTCCCTGCGTACCGCGATCGAAGCACTGGCCGTCGACATCGGCGGCCACACCCTGCGCATGACGGTCAGCATCGGCGTGTTCCGTACGCGCTTCCCCGGCCAGACGCTCAATCACCTGCTCAGCGAAGCCGACCGGCGTTTGTACCTGGCCAAGGCCGGCGGGCGGAACCGGGTGGTCTCCAGCGGCTGAGACACTCTCCTGTGGGAGCGACGTAAGTCGCGAGCTTTGCCGTCGTTGAGGTAAGAGCTCGCGACTTACGTCGCTCCCACACCAAACATCAATTTCGCTCCCTTTGACCCCATGCCGCAGCATTGATCCCGATCAATGCCAGGGCCTCGGTGCGAACCTAGATTCCCTGCGCATTCCGGCATCCGCCGGCAGGGGAATCCGCACATGACACTGCTGATCTGGCAGGACGACATGGACACCGGCATCGACATCATCGATGGCCAGCACCGCCGCATCGTGGAGATGATCAACCACCTCCACATCACGCAGAAGTCGATGGAACGCTTCGCCGTCGGCGAGGTGATCGACGAACTGGTCGACTACACGCTGTCCCACTTCGCCTTCGAGGAAGAGCTGATGGAGGAAGCCGGCTATCCGTTCAGCGCCGCGCACAAGCGCGTGCACGAGGTGTTCACCAAACGGGTTTCCGAATACCGGCTGCGCTTCGAGGCCGGCGAGGACATCGTGGACGAACTGCGCAGCATGCTATCGCGCTGGCTATTCAACCATATCCGCAACGACGACAAGGCGTACGCCGATTCGGTGAAGCGGCACCTCAACCAGTTCGTGCGGGACCACCAGCAGGGCGGCTGGCTGAGCCGCACCGTGAAGCGCCTGTTCGCGTAGCGTGCGCTGTGCGCACGAGAGGAATCTTGCGGTCGTGCGCGTGGCGGATCATGACGGTCACGACGTCGTAGCGTGCGCTGTGCGCACGGGGAGGAATCCTGAGGTCGTGCGCGTGGCGCACGCTACGGCATGGGGAGGAATCCTGCAGTCGTGCGCGTGGCGGATCACGACGGTCACGAGGTCGTAGCGTGCCCTATGCGCACGGGAGGAATCTTGCGGTCGTGCGCGTGGCGCACGCTACGGCGTGGGGAGGAATCCTGAGGTCGTGCGCGTGGCGCACGCTACGGCGCGTGCGGACACGTTAGCGGCGGCGCGGCATGACCAGCAGCGCCACCAATGTCAGGCCCGCCATCGCGGCGAGATACCAGCCGACCGATGCAAGCCCGTACCGTTCCCCCAGTCGCGTGGCGATGTACGGCGCCGGCGATGCGCCCAGGATGCCGGCCAGGTTGAACGCCAGCGATGCGCCGGTGTAACGCACGGCGGTGGGGAACATTTCCGCCAGGATCGTGCCGCAGGGGCCATAGGTCAGGCCCATCGCGCCCAGCCCCAGCGCCAGGAACGCCAGCACGCCCAGGTCGCTGCCGGATTCCAGCAGCGGTGCGAACAAGAAGCCGAAGCCGATGATCAGCAGCGTGGCCACGATCATCGCGTTGCGCCGCCCGAAGCGATCCGCGTACAGCGCCGACACCGGGATGGTGAGCGCGAAGAACAGCACGCCGGCCATCTGCAGCATCAGGAAGTGCTCGCGCGCGTACCCCAGCTTCGACGTGCCCCAGCTCAGCGCGAACACGGTCATCAGGTAGAACAGCACGAACGTGGCCACCAGCGCGAAGGTGCCGGTCACCAGCGCGACGGGGTGCTCGCGCACGGTGGTCAGCATCGGCACCTTGACGCGTTCGTCGCGGTCCAGCGCCTTCTGGAAATCGGGCGTCTCGGTGATGCTCAGCCGCACCCACAAGCCGACGAACACCAGCACGGCGCTGGCGACGAACGGAATGCGCCAGCCCCAGGCCAGGAACTGCGCATCGTCCATTACTTCGGTCAGCAGCAGGAAGATGCCGGTCGAGCACAGGAAACCCAGCGGCGCGCCCAGTTGCGGGAACATGCCGTACCACGCCCGCTTGCCCGGCGGCGCGTTCTCCGTCGCCAGCAGCACCGCACCACCCCATTCGCCGCCCAGGCCGATGCCCTGCCCCAGGCGGCACAGCGCCAGCAGCAACGGCGCGACGATGCCGACCTGCGCATAGGTCGGCAGCAGGCCGATCAGGACCGTGGAGATACCCATCGTCAACAGCGCCGCCACCAGCGTCGCCTTGCGCCCGACGCGGTCGCCGAAGTGGCCGAACAAGGCCGAGCCCACCGGCCGCGCGATGAACGCCAGCGCGAAGGTGGCGAACGACTGCAGCGTCGCGGTGGTGGGATCGCCCTGCGGGAAGAACAGGTGCGGGAACACCAGCACCGCCGCCGTCGCGTAGATGTAGAAGTCGAAGAACTCGATGGTGGTGCCGATCAGGCTGGCGAACAGCACGCGGCCGGGCGAGTTGGTGGGCGTGGAAGCGGCGGCGCTGGCGGTCATGGAGTAGCCGATCGGTGGGACGGGGCGATTCTGGCAGAACCACAAGCCGCGGTGCTCGCTGGGACTTCCCTCTCCCCGCCTGCGGGGAGAGGGTGCCGCAGGCGGGTGAGGGGCGAACGGAATCCGCGCAAACCAGACGCCGCGACGTTTCCGAGTTCGCGCGCGCCCCTCATCCGCCCTTCGGGCACCTTCTCCCCGCCTCGCGGGGAGAAGGAGACAACCCTCAGCTCCCCAGATTTATCCAGGTCGCCTTGATCTCGGTGTACTTGTCGAAGGCGTGCAGCGACTTGTCGCGGCCGTTGCCGGACTGCTTGTAACCGCCGAACGGGGCGGTCATGTCGCCGCCGTCCCAGTAGTTCACCCACACGCTGCCGGCGCGCAGTTTGCGGGCGACGCGATGCGCGCGGCTGATGTCTCGCGTCCACACGCCAGCGGCCAGGCCGTACTCGCTGTCGTTGGCCATGCGCAGGGCGTCTTCCTCGCTGTCGAAGGCGATCACCGACAGCACCGGGCCGAAGATCTCCTCGCGACTGATCGTGTGCTCGTGCGCCACGTCGTCGAATACGGTCGGCTCCAGATAGCAGCCGCCGGCTTCCACCTCGGCACGCCGGCCGCCCAGCGCCAGCCGCGCGCCCTCGGCCTTGCCCTTCTCGATGTAGTCCAGCACGCGCTGCGTCTGGCCTTCGTCGACCATCGCGCCCATCGGTGCGCCGGGATCGAGCGGGTGGCGCGGCCGCATGGCCTTGCCGGCCTCGACCACGCGGGCGACGAATTCATCCTTGATGGAGCGCTCCACCAGCAGGCGCGATGCGGCGGTGCAGACTTCGCCCTGGTTGTAGAAGATGCCGCCCGCCGCCGCTTTCGCGGCCACGTCCAGGTCGTGCGCGTCGGCGAACACCAGGTTCGGGCTCTTGCCGCCGCACTCCATGTAGGCGCGTTTCATGTTGGACAGGCCCGCGCACTGCAGCAGGCGCTTGCCGACCGCGGTGGAGCCGGTGAACACCAGGCCGTCCACGTCCAGGTGCAGCGCCAGCGGCTCGCCGGCGGTCTTGCCGAAGCCCGGCACCACGTTCAGCACACCGGCCGGGATGCCGGCCTGGATGGCGAGTTCGGCCAGGCGGATCGCAGTGAGCGGCGATTTCTCCGACGGCTTCAGCACGATGGAATTGCCCATCGCCAGCGCCGGCGCCAGCTTCCACGTGGCCATCAGCAGCGGGAAGTTCCACGGCACGATGGCGCCGATCACGCCCAGCGGCTCGCGCGTCACCAGGCCCAGCTCGTCCTGCCCGGTGGCGGCGACCTCACCGTACACCTTGTCCAGGGCCTCGGCGGTCCAGCCCATGCAGCGGATGGTCGCGGCGAGATCCACATTGCGGGCGTCGCTGACCGGCTTGCCCATGTCCAGCGATTCCAGCAGCGCCAGCTCGTCGGCATGCTCTTCGATCAACCGTGTGAGCTTCAGCAGGACCTTCTTGCGGTGCGTCGGCCGCGCATTCGACCAGGCGCCCGCATCGAAGCTGCGGCGCGCGGCGGCAACGGCGCGGTTGATGTCCTCCTCCTGCCCGTCGGCCACCTGGCCCAGCACGCGGCCATCGATGGGACTGATGCAGTCGAAGGTCTTGCCGGACGCCGCGTCCACATACCGGCCGTCGATGAAGGCCTGCGTGCGGATCGACAGCGCGGCGGCCATGGCCTGCCAGTCGTGTTGCGTGCGGGAATTGCTCATGGAGACTCCTGGGCTGTGTTCCCTTCTCCCACCGGGAGAAGGTGGCGCGAAGCGCCGGATGAGGGGTGCCACTGCCATCTATCCGGCACCTGTGCTGCATAGCGAGCCACAGCGAGTGGATGGAGCAAACAGCCGATGGACCGACTTCATGGCTCGCCGCGGCTCGTTCATCATAGGACCGTATAAGCGGTGGGGCACCCCCAACCCCTCTCCCGACGGGAGAGGGGCTCGAATCGTCTAGAACGTCGCCGGCGTATTCGCGCTGACGATCACCGCATCCACCTCGCCGACATTGCGGAACCGGTGCGGCACGCGGCTTTCGAAGTAGTAGGCCTCGCCCGCCTTCAGCACGCGCACCTGCTCGCCGACGGTGACCTCCACTTCGCCGGCGATCACCACGCCGCCTTCTTCGCCATCGTGCGCCAGCATGCTGTCGCCGGTGTCGCTGCCGGGCGGCATCACTTCGCGCAGGATGCACATCTGCCGTTGCGGACGGTGCTGGCCCACGAGGAAATAGTGGATGCCGTTGCTGCCCACGTCCGGCAACTCGTCGGCCACATAGAACGGGCTGTCGGGCAGGCCCTTTTCCAGATCGAGGGTGAAGAAGTCGGCCAGCGAGATTGGAATCCCGTCCAGCACCTTCTTCAGTGAGCTGACCGACGGGCTGACCTTGTTCTGCTCGATCAGCGAGATGGTGCTGTTGGTGACACCCACGCGCTTGGCCAGCTCGCGCTGGCTGAGGCTCTTGGATTTGCGGACCAGTTGCAGGCGTGCGCCGATGTCCATCACCACCCTTTGGTGAAACCCTGATGTCACGGGATACTTTACACCCCGGGACCCTAATCTTGGGAAGCCCTCTGGATGCTTCCGGGGCGGACGCTTACGCTGTGAAGGGTTGCAGCCATGAGGGCCGACGCGGCAGCCCCGCCTGCAAGGCCGACCGTGACCCTCGTCAGTTGTAAAGTTTTTTCAACGCGCTAAGCTGCGCCCATCCACCCCGCCCCGGACCCGCGATGAGCGCCGACGACACTTCCTCTTCCCGCGCCCTGGCCGACCATTACGCCCGCCAGAACCTCGAGGCACCGGCCTCGCTGGACCACTTCTGGATGCCGTTCACGGCCAACAAGCAGTTCAAGGCCAAGCCACGCCTGCTCGCCAGCGCGTCCGGCATGTACTACCGCGACGTCGACGGCAACGAGGTGCTGGATGCCACGGCCGGCCTGTGGTGCTGCAATGCGGGCCACTCGCGGCCGCGGATCGTCGAAGCGATCCGGCAGCAGATCGGCACGCTCGACTTCGCGCCCAATTTCTCGATGAGCTCGCCGCTGCCGTTCAAGCTGGCCGAGCGCCTGGCCGCGCTGGCGCCGGGCGACCTCAACAAGGTGTTCTTCAGCAACTCCGGTTCGGAAGCGGTGGACAGTGCGTTGAAGATCGCCCTGGCCTACCACCGCGTGCGTGGCGAAGGCCAGCGCACGCGCTTCATCGGCCGCGAGAAGGGCTATCACGGCGTCGGCTTCGGCGGCATGTCGGTGGGCGGCCTGCCGAACAACCGCAAGTGGTTCGGCCCGGGGCTGTCGGCGGTGTCGCACATCCGCCACACGCTGGACGTGTCGCGCAATGCGTTCTCGAAGGGCCTGCCGCCGCACGGCATCGAGCTGGCCGAAGATCTCGAAAGGCAGATCGCGCTGTATGACGCCTCCACCATCGCCGCTGTCATCGTCGAGCCGATCTCCGGCTCGGCCGGTGTGGTCATCCCGCCGCAGGGCTATCTGCAGCGACTGCGCGAGATCTGCGACAGGCACGGCATCCTGCTGATCTTCGACGAAGTGATCACCGGCTTCGGCCGCGTCGGCCATGCCTTCGGCGCGCAGCGCTTCGGCGTGACGCCGGACATGATCACCGCCGCCAAGGGCATCACCAACGGCTGCGTGCCGATGGGCGCGACCTTCGTGTCCGACCGCATGTTCGACGCCTTCATGAGCGGTCCGGACCACGTCATCGACATGTTCCATGGCTACACCTACTCCGGCCACCCGCTGGCCTGCGCCGCCGCGCTGGCCACGCTGGACACCTACGAGGAGGAAAACCTGTTCGACAAGGCGCTCAGCCTGGGCGATTACTGGCAGGAAGCGCTGCACTCGCTGAAGGGCCTGCCGAACGTGATCGACATCCGCAATGTCGGCCTGGTCGGCGCCATCGAACTGGCCCCGCGCGCCGGCGCGCCGGGCACCCGGGCCTACGACGTGTTCAGCCGCGCCTTCCATGACGGCCACCTGCTGACCCGGGTGACCGGCGATGTCATCGCCCTGTCGCCGCCGCTGATCGTCGAGAAGCCGCATATCGACCGGATCGTGGATGTCCTGGCGGACACCATACGGGCAACCGCGTAAAATTACGGACCAATGGCACCAGCGCTCCCCACGCGCGAAGCCCCTTCCCGCTACTGGAGAGCAACATGCTGATTGGCGTCCCCAAGGAAATAAAGAACCACGAGTACCGCATCGGCCTTACGCCGGCGGGTGCACGCGAACTGGTCTCGAACGGCCACCAGGTCATCGTCCAGCGCGACGGCGGCAAGGCCATCGGCCTGACCGACGAGCAGTACATCAAGGCCGGCGCGCAGATCGTCGACACGGCCGAAGAGATCTTTGCCCGCGCCGACATGATCATCAAGGTCAAGGAGCCGCAGCCGAACGAGTGCGCCATGCTGCGCCCCGGCCAGGTGCTCTATACCTACCTGCACCTCGCGCCCGATCCGGAGCAGACCAAGGCGCTGGTCGCTTCCGGCGCCACCTGCATCGCCTATGAGACCGTCACCGACCGCAAGGGCGGCCTGCCGCTGCTGGCGCCGATGTCGGAAGTGGCCGGCCGCATGTCGATCCAGGCCGGCGCGCATGCGCTGGAAAAGGCGCAGGGCGGTTCCGGCGTGCTGCTCGGCGGCGTGCCCGGCGTGAAGCCGGCCGAAGTGCTGGTGATCGGCGGCGGCGTGGTGGGCATCAACGCCGCGCGCATGGCGATGGGCATGAACGCGCACGTCACCATCCTCGACCGCTCGCTCGACCGCCTGAAGTACCTGGACGAGCTGTACGGCCACCAGCTGACCACCATCTATTCCACCCGCGACGCCATCGAAGAGCGCCTGCCCGACACCGACCTGGTGATCGGCGCGGTGCTGATTCCCGGTGCCGCTGCCCCCAAGCTCGTTTCGCGCGACCAGCTGAAACTGATGCGCCCCGGCTCGGTGCTGGTGGACGTGGCGATCGACCAGGGCGGCTGCTTCGAGACCTCGAAAGCCACCACCCACCAGAACCCGACCTACGAAGTGGACGGCATCATCCACTACTGCGTGGCCAACATGCCGGGCGGCGTCGCCCGCACGTCCACCTTCGCGCTGACCAACGCCACCCTGCCCTTCGCCGTGCAGCTGGCCAACAAGGGCGCGAAGCAGGCCATGCTGGACGACGAGCACCTGCTCAACGGCCTGAACGTGCACGCCGGCAAGATCACCTACAAGGCGGTCGCCGACGACCTGGGTTACGCCTACGCGCCGGCGCGCGAAGCACTGGCCTGATGCGCTGTTCCTTCTCCCCGCGCAAGCGGGGAGAAGGTGCCCGAAGGGCGGATGAGGGGCATGCCGGAGCCGTCATTGCCCCAGCGGTCGCCAATCGATCGAGCGTCCGGAAAGCACAACACTCGGAACAACGCATCACGTTTGAAGACACGGGCGCCGTCGCCCCTCACCCGCCCTTCGGGCACCCTCTCCCCGCACGCGGGGCGAGGGATTCCACCAGGTAGTCCGCCATGACTGAAGCGCTGCATCATTTCTTCAACGGACAGCAGGTGGAGGGCAGCAGCGGCCGGTTCAGCGACGTCTTCGACCCCGCCATCGGCACCATCACCGCCCGCGTGCCGCTGGCGTCGGCCGATGACGTCAGGCGGGCGGTGGACGCCGCATCCGTCGCCTTCCCCGCCTGGGCCGCGACCACGCCGCTGAACCGCGCGCGGGTGATGTTCCGCTTCAAGGAACTGCTGGAAAAGCACGCCGGCGACCTGGCGAAGATCATCACGTCCGAGCACGGCAAGGTGCTCTCCGATGCACGCGGCGAAGTGACGCGCGGGTTGGAGGTCGTCGAGTTCGCCTGCGGCATCCCGCACCTGCTCAAGGGCGAGCATTCGATGAACGTCGGCCGCGATGTCGATTCGTGGAGCGAGTACGCGCCGCTCGGCGTGGTCGCCGGCATCACGCCGTTCAACTTCCCGGCGATGGTGCCGCTGTGGATGTTCCCGGTGGCGCTGGCCTGCGGCAACACCTTCGTACTGAAACCGTCCGAGCGCGACCCGTCTGCGGCGTTGTTCATGGCCGACCTGCTGAAAAAGGCCGGGTTGCCGGATGGTGTGTTCAATGTCGTCCACGGCGACAAGGTGGCGGTGGACGCCTTGCTCGATGAGCCGCGCGTGCAGGCG
The DNA here is from genome assembly GCF_022539275.1 of Pseudoxanthomonas sp. LH2527. NCBI lineage: Bacteria > Pseudomonadati > Pseudomonadota > Gammaproteobacteria > Lysobacterales > Lysobacteraceae > Pseudoxanthomonas > Pseudoxanthomonas sp. LH2527. The sequence goes on from NZ_JAKZBW010000019.1 coordinate 39,536, forward strand.
TTGAGCTTCGTCGGTTCCACGCCCATCGCCGAATACATCTACGCGCGCGGCAGCGCCAACGGCAAGCGCGTGCAGGCGCTGGGCGGGGCGAAGAACCACATGGTCGTGCTGCCCGATGCCGACCTGGACGGTGCCGTCTCCGCGCTGCTTGGCGCCGGCTACGGTTCGGCCGGCGAGCGCTGCATGGCGATCTCGGTAGCGGTCTGCGTGGGCGATGCCACCGCGGACGCACTGGTGGCGGCGCTCGCGCCCAAGGTCGCCGCGCTGAAGATCGGCCCGGGCTGCCTGGATCCGGAAATGGGCCCGCTGGTCACCGCTGCGCACCGCGACAAGGTGCGCGGCTATGTCGATGCCGGCGTGGCCGAGGGTGCGACGCTGGTCGTCGATGGCCGCGGCCACGTGGTAGACGGCCACGCCGATGGCTTCTTCCTCGGTGGCTGCCTGTTCGACCGCGTCGCCCCGGACATGACGATCTACCGCGAGGAGATCTTCGGCCCCGTGCTCTGCGTCATGCGCGTGCCGGATCTCGACGCCGCCCTGCATCTGGTCAACGCGCACGAATACGGCAACGGCACCGCCGTGTTCACCCGCGATGGCGGCGCCGCGCGCGAGTTTGCCCATCGCGTGCAGGCCGGCATGGTCGGCATCAACGTACCGATCCCGGTGCCGATGGCCTTCCACAGTTTCGGCGGCTGGAAACGCTCCATCTTCGGCCCGCTGCACGTGCACGGTCCGGATGGCGTGCGCTTCTACACGCGCCTGAAGACCGTCACCGCCCGTTGGCCGGAGACGCACGCCGCCGAGTTCGTGATGCCGACGATGAAGTAAAGTCGGTGCCGGTCCCCGAGAGGCGCTGGCGCATGTCCTTCCGTCGTATCCGCATCCTCGTCCTGCTGCCCTGTTTCGCTGTCGCGGCGATCGCATCGGCCGGCGAACCCGTCGCGCAGGTGCGCGTCGCCTTCGACCGCGACGGCATCGTCGCCACCCGCGCCGAAGGCCAGGCCGATCTCGCCACCGGCCGCCCGGTCACCGCCGACGATCCCGTGCGCATCGCCTCGATCTCGAAACTGGTCACCGCGATCGGCGTGATGCGGCTCGTTGATGCCGGCACGCTCGACCTCGATGCCGACGTGTCCACCTACCTGGGCTGGACGCTGCGCCACCCGCAGTTCCCCGACACACCGATCACCCTGCGCCTGCTGCTGTCGCACCGGTCCAGCCTGACCGATGCCGCCGGCTACTACGCCACGCCGCTGGGCGAGCCGCTCAGGACGATCCTCGACGATCCGAGGGCCTGGGACGACGCGCATGCGCCCGGCACGCACTTCCGCTACACCAACCTCAACTTCCCGCTGGTGGCGATGGCGATGGAGCGCGCCACCGGCGAACGCTTCGACCTGCTGATGCGCCGGCTGGTGCTGGCGCCGCTGCAGCTGTACGCGTGCTTCAACTGGGAAAGCTGCGACGCGGCGACCGCCACGCGCGCCGTGGTGCTGTACCGCGAGCGCGCGCCGGTGCGCGACGAGAACCGGGCGGGCAAACCCGCCTGTGCCGTCGTCGTCGAGGAGGGCGCCGATTGCGATCTCGCCCGCTGGAAGGCCGGCGAGAACGGCGCGCTGTTCTCGCCGCAGGGCGGCCTGCGCATCTCGGCCAATGGGCTGGCGAAGATCGGGCGCCTGCTGTTGAACGACGGCGAAGTCGATGGCGTCCGGCTGCTGCAACCGGCAGGCGTGGCTGAACTGTTGCGCCCCCAGTGGACCTTCACCGGCGACAACGGCGTGACGCACGAAGAAGACACCGGCGTCGGCACGGCCAAGGCCTTCTTCTGCCGCTACGGCCTCGCCGCGCAGACGCTGGCGACACCGCATGCGCAGTGCGGTGATGACCTGTTCGGCGATGGGCGCGCGTACGTGGGCCATTCCGGCGACGCCTACGGCCTGCGCTCCGGCTTGTGGATCGATCGCGAGCGCGGCACGGGCGTGACGTATTTCGCCACCGACGCGGGCACATCGGCGGCCGGTACGCACTCCGCCTTCACCGCCGTCGAGGAAGCGCTCGCAGGCAACGGCGACCCGCTTCCCCAGCAGTGAAGGCGGCGTGAAATCCGCGGGCGATGCGGCCTGCGTGCACGGCGCGTGAAGAACGAGGCGCGTGTGTTCTGCGACGTTCGCGCATCCATTGTCGGCACATCCGCGTAAGGGGTGGCGCCCGATGCACGAGGCATCGGCCTTTTCCCCTGGAGGATTCCCCCGATGAAGAAGTCGCTCTTTGCAGTGGCCGTATCGTTCGCCCTCGCAGCACCCGCCTACGCGGCCGGCCCGCAGCCGGGCAAGTTCTCGATGTCCGTCTTCGGCGGCACCGACACGCCTGTCAGCGGCGATGTGCACGATGGTGCGACCGCCGCGGTGCCGGACCTGGGCCCGTTGAATCCGGCACTCGCCGGCGTGAGCGCCGAGCTGCGCATCCAGCCGCGCTCGCATGAAGACATCTACGACAACGCCATGGGCTACGGCCTGGAGTTCGCCTACGGGCTGAGCCAGAACGCGGAAATCTTCGGCCAGATCCGCCGCACCGAAACCGATCCCGGCACCGTGCAGGTGGGCGGCGCCTTCGTGCCCGCGCTGAACACCACGCTGCCTGTCTACGGCACCTTCAGCGACTACAAGGCGACGACCGTCGAAGCCGGCTATCGCCACTACTTCATGGAACCGGGCTACACCCGCCCGTTCATCGCCGGTCGCCTGGGCGCCACGCAGACCGACGACATCCGCGCGACCTTCGAGATCCCCGACGCCGGCATCACCATCGCCAACGCGCCGTTCACCGAGAAGAAGTGGGCCGCCAGCGCCGGCATCGACGTCGGCGTGCTGATCCCGGTCGGCGAGTCCTTCAGCATCACCGCGCAGGCGGGCGTGCGCTACGTGGCCGACCTGAGCGGCGACGACAGCGCCATCGGCGGCCTGGGCCTGGGCTCGATCAACGACACCGGCAAGCGCGTGTCGGTGCCGGTCTCCATCGCCGCCCGCTTCGACTTCTGACCGCCGCGCGCCGCGGACGGACCGCCCCTCTCCCCGGGCCGTCCGCGGCGCGATGTGCGTGCGCCACCTCTCAAGATCTCCCTGCACCGGCCGATAGTGCCTACATGTCGCCCCGCGTCGATCTCCGACGCGGGGCCTTCACGATCCAACAGGGGGATCCACCACCATGACGTCACGTCCTACCGTCCTGCTGTGCGACGACTCGCGCGCCTTGCGCATGCTCGCCGCACGCCAATTGTCCGACTGCGGCTTCGAAGTCGTCGGTGAAGCCGGCAACGGCAACGAAGCCTTCGACCAGTACCAGGCATTGCAGCCCGATGTGGTGCTGCTGGACCTGGTGATGCCGGAGTGCGACGGCAAGCAGGCCCTCGCCCGGATCCTCTCGCACGATCCCGGCGCCCGCGTGGTCATCCTCAGTTCGCTCGGCGCGCAGAGCGACATCGAGGACTGCCTGAAGCTGGGTGCCAAGTCGTACCTGCAGAAGCCCATCGATCCGGAAGTGATGGATCGCGTGCTGCACGAAGCGGTCGCCTGACCACCGCGCACGTTCTCCTTCCTCTTCAGTACGAGACCACATCATGGCAGCGAAATTCCTGGGCCAGTTCCTTCTGGAACGCGGCACCATCACCTCCGCACAACTGCTGGCCGCGCTCGACGCGCAGCGCGCCTCCAACCCCCTGCTCGGCGAACTGGCCGTGCACCACCAGATGCTGGATGCCACGCAGGCGCGCCGCATCAACGACCGCCAGCGCGCCGAGGATCGCCGCTTCGGCGACATCGCGCTGGAGATGGGCCTGCTGGACGCCGGCCAGCTCGACGTGTTGCTGACCGCGCAGAAGAAGGGCCGCAAGCTGTTCGGGCAGATCCTGGTCGAACAGGGCACGCTGACCGCCGAGCAGCTGGAGACGGAACTGGCCGCGCATCGCCGCGACCTGGACGAAGCCAATCACGCGCTCGCACTGGGCATCGCCGGCCACGCGCTGGCCGACGTGGCCACCAGCGCCATCCGCGTCAGCAACCGCCTGTTCCCGCGCCTGCTGGGCAGCCAGTGCCAGGCCTCCGGCATCGCCGATGCCGCCACGCTCGCCGCCTGCGACGTCACCGCGCACGTCCGCATCGACGCCGGCACGGAATCCCTGCTGATCGGCATCGGCTGCAGCCGCGCCACCATGCAGGCGATCGGCTGTTCGCTGCTGTCGATCACGCCCGACCAGTGCGACGACGAGCTCGCCCTCGACGCGCTGGGCGAACTGGTCAACGTGCTGATGGGCTACGTGGTGCGCGACACCCTGGCCGATGACGCCAGCTATCGCGCGCATCCGCCGGTCACCCAGCTGTCGGCCAGCGACCTCGCCTCCCGCCACAGCACGCTGGCGCTGTCGATGGCCTCGCAGCGCGGGGATTTCGTGCTGATCGTCGGCTGAGGCGGCTTACGCCCGCGTCAGCCGCCAGGCGCGGTGGATGCGGGCGTTGCGTTCGAAGTCCGGCGGGATCGTGCTGGCGCTGATCTCCTCGCAGCGGGCGAACTCGGCCAGGGCGTTCTCGTCCAGCTTGAAGCGACGGAAGTTGTTGCTGAAGTACAGCACGCCGCCTGGCGCCAGCCGCGCCACGGCGGCACGCAGCAGGCGCACCTGTTCCTTCTGCACGTCGAAATCGTCGGCGCGCGCGGAGTTGGAGAACGTCGGCGGGTCGCAGAAGACCAGGTCGTACTCGCCCTGCTCCGCTTCCAGCCAGCGCACCGCATCGGCCTGCACCAGCCGGTGCTTGGCGCCGCCCAGGCCGTTCTCGGCCAGGTTGTCCGCGCACCACTGCAGGTAGGTCGCCGACAGGTCCACGCTGGTCGTCGACGCCGCCCCAGCGACCGCCGCCTGCACGCTGGCCACGCCGGTGTAGCAGAACAGGTTGAGGAAGCGCTTGCCGCGCGCCTCCTGCGCCATGCGGCGGCGCAGCGGCCGGTGGTCGAGGAACAGGCCGGTGTCGAGGTAGTCGAACAGGTTGACCCGCAACAGCGCCCCGGATTCGCGCACGACGATGAACTCGTCGCGCTGCTGCATGCGGCCGTACTTGGAACCGCCCTTGCCGCGCTCGCGCGATTTCACCGCGATCTGCTCCTGCGGCACGCCGAACACCTCGCGCGTGGCCGCCAGCAGTTCGCTGAAACGGCGACGCACGTCGTGCTCGGGAATGGTCGCCGGCGCGGCGTATTCCTGCACGTGCAGGAACGTGCGCGCCTGTCCGCCCTCTTCGGTGTACACGTCGATGGCGGCGGCGTACTCGGGCAGGTCGGCGTCGTAGGCGCGGTAACAGCTCACCTGTTCCTGTTCGCGCCAGCGCTTGAACTTCTTCAGGTTCTTGCGCAGGCGGTTGGCGACCATCTGCGCGCCGTCCGACAGCGGTTTGGCCTCACGCGGCTCGCGTGCCGGCGTGGCGACCGGGTCGCAGACGATCAGCGCGCATTCGATGGCGCCATTGAACAGCTGGTACTTCTTGCCGGCGCGCAGGCCGGTGGCATAGCCCAGGTCGGCATTGCCGCACAGCAGGCTGGCGCGCCATTGCGGCACGGCCCGCTGCAAGGCATCGCCCAGCGCGCGGTACAGGTCGGCGTCGGCGGCCAGCCGTTCGTCGTAGGGCGGATTGCAGACCACCAGGCCACGCGGTGTTTCCTGGACCGGCAGTTGCGCGATGTCGCGCGCGTCGAACTGCAGTTGCCCGGCCAGTCCGGCGAGCACGGCGTTGTCGCGGGCGGCGCGGATCGCGCCCAGGTCGATGTCGCTGCCGGAGAACGCCGGGCGCAGCGCCTTGCGTCCTTCCGTTTCGCGTTGCACCGCCTCGGCGAAGAGTGCACGCCACGCCTCCACGTCGAAGCCCGACCAGCGCGACGGCAGCACGTTGCCGTGGCGTTGCAGCCCTGGCGCCACGTCCGCCGCCATCAACGCGCCTTCGATCAGCAGCGTGCCGCTGCCGCACATCGGATCGAGCAGCGCGCCGCCCTCGTGGTACAGGGCCGGCCAGCCACCGCGCATCAGCACGGCCGCCGCCAGGTTTTCCTTCAGCGGCGCATCGTTCTGCGCCTGCCGCCAGCCGCGGCGATGCATCGGCCCGCCGCCGAGATCGATGGAGATCGTCGCGCGGTTCCTGCGCAGCGACAGGTTGATCCGCACGTCCGGCTGTTCCACGTCCACGGAAGGCCGTTCCAGGCCCTGCTGGCGCAGGCGGTCGACCACCGCATCCTTGACGCGCTGCGCGGCGAAGCGCGCATGGGTGATCGCCTCGCCGGAGACGTGCGCATCCACCGCCAGCGTCAGCTCGGGACGCGTATGCGTCTCCCAGGCGATCGCCATCACGCCGTCGTACAGCGCCTGCTCGTTGAGGCACTCGAACTCGGCGATGGGCCACAGCACGCGGCTCGCCAGGCGCGACCACAGCACCGCGCGCTGCGCATCGACCGGCTCGCCTTCGGCATTAACGCCGGCGATGGTCGCGGTGGCCCTGGGCACGCCGAGCGCCACCAGCTCATCGGCGAGCAGGTATTCCAGGCCTTTGGCGCAGGAGACGAAGAATTTCAAATGGAACCTCGTTATGAACGTCACCCCGGCGCAGGCCGGGGCCCAGTGACTTGCCCGCCGCGATCAACGTCGCCGGGTTACGGCTTGCGCCGGAATGACGGAAGGAGACGTCAAAGACGCGCCAGCAACTGTCCGAACGCCTGTGCCGAAGTATCGACATGATCGGACAGGCGATGCCCGTCATTGACCAGCAACAGATCGGCGCGGCGCGCATGCGCCCAGTCGACGACCGCTTGCGCCGGGATCAGTTCGTCATCCCAGCCATGGATGATGGACACGGGCACGGCGGCGGCATCGAGGGTCGGCAGCGGCCCCATCGCGATCGCCGGCGCCATCAGGAACAGACCACGCACCGGCACCTCCAGCGAAATCCGCCCGGCGATGTAGCCGCCCAGGCTGGAACCGGCGAGCACTACCGGACCACGCGCGGCCGCCGCCTGCGCCAGACCGCGCAGGCGCGCCAGCCGCGCGACCACGTCGCCGAGCGAACTGATGTCGCGGCGTGCGTCCAGGTCGGTGTAATCGGGGCGCTCATGGCTCCAGCCCAGCCGCTCGGCCACCTCGGCGAGCGCGGTGACCTTGGTCGCGTCCGGGCCGCTCTCGAACCCGTGCGACAGGATGCAGTGCCCGCGCGTCACAGCGCCTCCACCGGATCACCCAGGCGGAACCTGCCGCCTTCGACGATGCGCGCGCACAGGCCGCCATGACCGCGCATCGCGTTGTAGCCGCCGGGTCCAAGGGCGTCTTCCATGCGCGAGCACGGATCGCAGTCTTCCGTGCCCTCGAACACCGCGGTGCCGATGCGGAAGCGGCGCTGCTTCAACGCGACCAGCGGAATGCCCGACACCACCACGTTCCGGCGCAGCAGCGCCGGCGCCAGGTCCGGTCGCTGCGCCAGCGCGGCGATCACGGGCAGGTGTTCGGCCTGGATCAGGGTGATGCCGCGCTTGCCGCTGCCGCCCTTGTAGCGGTCGCCGACCAGGCCGGCGCCGGTGACGGCCTCGACGGCGTCGATGGCGACCATCAGCTCGTCACGCGCAGGCCGCAGGCCGATCCACTCCACCTGGCCGGCACGCGGCAGGGTGGCCATCAGCTTGGCCAGCGGGGAATCGGGATTGAGCGGCATGGGCGACCGGCGGCACGGGGAAGGCGGGCAGTTTACCGGACCCGGCTGCGGGGCGCCCCGCCTGCTAGCATCGGCGCATGAGCGCAGAACCCACGCCTTTCGCCCGCGTCGTCGATCCGCTGCCCTACGAGGACAGGCTGGAGGCGCGGCCGCTGGACCAGATCGACCTGGTGGTCATCCACTGCACCGAACTGCCGGATCTGGCCATGGCGCGCGAGTACGGCGAGCGCGTCCTGCATGCCTCGGGCACCGGCAACTGCGGGCACTATTACGTCGACCGCGACGGTAGCGTGCATGTGTACGTGCGGCCGGAGCGCATCGCCCACCATGTGCGCGGCTACAACCCGCGCTCGGTCGGGATCGAACTGGTCAACACCGGCCGCTACCCGCACTGGCTCTCCACCGGCAGCCAGTCGATGCACGAGCCCTACACAGACGCGCAGATCGCCTCGCTGGAGGCGCTGCTGGCGGACCTGCAGCACGAACTGCCCTCCCTGCGCTTCATCGCCGGCCACGAAGACCTCGACACCGCCTGCGAACCTGCCAGCGACGATCCCGATGTACTGGTCCGCCGCAAGATGGATCCCGGTCCGCTGTTCCCTTGGGACGCGGTGCTGCGTACGACCTCGCTGGAGCGGCTGCTGCCCCGGACGGATACCGGCGCCGCCTGACATCGACGCAGCCGTGACGGCGAATCCGGGCAGGGAATCGGACACGGATCAGGGCGGATGCAAGGCAGGTTCTGCCCGGTTTGATCCGCCTGTATCCGCGTCGAAACGAATCGCGCCGGGCGCTCGCGGACAGCCCGCTATAATCCGTCGCCATTGCATCGACCAGGCCCTGCCGTGCCCGCTCCCGAACCCGTCGTCTCCGAACTGATCGAGCTGCTGTCGCTGGAGCGGCTGGAAGACAACCTGTTCCGCGGCCAGAGCCGCGACATCGGCACCAAGTACGTGTTCGGTGGCCAGGTGCTGGGACAGGCGCTGTCCGCCGCGCAGGCCACGGTGGAAGGCGGCTCCGGCAGCCGCCGTGCGCATTCGCTGCACGCCTATTTCCTGCGCGCGGGCAACATCGAGGCGCCGATCGTCTACGAAGTGGACCGCACGCGCGACGGCGGCAGCTTTTCCGTCCGTCGCGTCACCGCGATCCAGCACGGCCGCGTGATCTTCTTCTGCGCGGCCTCGTTCCAGGCGGAAGAGGATGGCGCCGAGCATCAACTGTCGATGCCGGAAGTGCCGCAGCCGGAAGACATCACCGCCGCACCGCCGGTGCCGCCCGAGGTGATGGCCACGCTGCCGCCGAAGGTGCAACGCTGGATGTCGCGCCGCGGCCCGTTCGAGTTCCGCCACGTCTACCCGCGCGACGAACTGAATCCACCCAAGCGCCCGCCGTTCCAGCAGGTGTGGTTCCGCCTGAGCGAACCGGTCGGCGACTCGCCGGAACTGCATCGCGCCCTGCTTGCCTACGCCTCCGATTTCCAGCTGTTGGGCACGGCCACGTACCCGCACGGCATCAGCTACTACCAGCCGAACGTGCAGATGGCCTCGCTCGACCATGCACTGTGGTTCCATCGCCCGTTCCGCGCCGACGACTGGCTGCTGTATTCCATCGACAGCCCCAGCGCGAGCGGTTCGCGCGGCCTGGCGCGCGGGCAGATCTTCGACCGCCAGGGCCGGCTGGTCGCCAGCACCGCGCAGGAGGGCCTGATCCGCGTGGTGCCCGATGCCGAAGCGGCAGCGGCCGTCCCGGCGAAGGACTGAGGAACACGCATGCGCCAGGTGTTTTCCAGCCAGCGGATCGAGACGGTCGAAGGCGTCGCCAGGATGCTGACCGAGGCCGGCATTCCCGTGCACATCAGCAACGGGCGCTCGTACCACAGCAAGCGCGGCGGCCAGTTCAGCTATACCGAACCGGTGAAGGCGCAGTTGCAGCCTGCGGTCTGGGTGCGGCATGCCGACGACCAGCCGCGCGCACGCGAACTGCTGCGCGAGGCCGGCCTGCTGGAAAGCACGCGGCCCGGCTACGCATCCACGCTGACCTTCAGCAGTGCGCAGGACACCACGACGCCGCAGCGCTCATGGGCCTGGCGCATCCGCCTGGTCCTGCTGGCGCTGATCGCGCTGGCCGCCGTCGTGATGTGGATGCGGCGTCCCGTGCCGCCGCCCGCCGTAGCGCCGCCCGTGCCGGCGCAGACCGTCCCCACCCCGCCCGCGCCGGTGGACGAAGAAGAAGACCGCATCCGCATCCAACCCGTCAGCGGCGACTGAGCCCGGGGCATGGCAGGAGGCGTGTCGCGGCATCCGGTCACATCCGTCGCACTGGCCCGTCAGGGTCATCAGCCCACCGGATGAGCCTGACGCCATGAATACGATCGCCCTGGACCTGATGCTGCAGGCCGAACTGCCCGCCGCCACGCGCGGCAGCCAGGAAGCCTATGGCCGCATCGTCAACGCCTGCCAGAACACCGTCACCGCGATCGCCCTGGCCATCACCCGCGACGTGCAGGCCAGCGAGGACATCGCGCAGGAGGCCTTCCTCAAGGCGTGGCAGCAGCTCGACCGGCTGAAGAACAGCGCCAGCTTCCTGCCGTGGTTGCGGCAGATCACCCGCAACCTGGCCCGCGACTGGCTGCGCGCGCAGCACGGCCGGCCGATGTCCGGCGAGGTGGCGGAGATCGCCATCGGCATGGCCGCCGATCCGGACCCCACGCCCGCCGAACGCCTGCTGCAGACGGAAGAGGAAATCGTCGCCACCGAGATCATCTCCTCGCTGCCGGAGGACAGCCGCGAGGCGCTGCTGCTGTTCTATCGCGAGGGCCAGAGCTCGCAGCAGGTCGCCGAACTGCTCGGCCTCAGCGACGCCGCCGTGCGCAAGCGCCTGTCGCGCGCCCGTGCCCTGGTCCGCGACGAGATGCTGCAGCGGTTCGGCGAGTTCGCACGCTCCACGGCGCCGACGGCCGCGTTCACCATGATCGTGCTGGGCGGCCTGGTCGGTGCGATGCCGGCGGCCAGCGCGGCGACGGTCATCGGCTCCGGGGTGCTCGGCACCGGACTGGTGGGCAAGCTGGGCACCGGCGGCCTGACCACGGGCGGCGTCACCGGCGGCGTGGCCGGCGGCTCGCTGGGCGTGATCTTCGAGCAGATCACCCAGCATCCCGCCGCCCTCGGCGGTGTCCTGGGCGGCGTGATCGGTGGCCTGGCCGGTTACGCCTTCACCTGGTGGTACCTCGCGCGGTTCTGCCACACCGCACAGGAACGCGTGCAGGTGCGCCGCTTCATGGCGCTCAACGCGACCACCGGCTCGGCCTGGCTGTTCTGCCTGATGCTGGCGACGGTCATCGCGACGGGGTGGGTGGCGATCAGCCTGGTCACGCTCGCCGGCATGTGCGTGATCAACTACCAGTACCTGGTCACCCTGCCGCGGATCATGGACCCGATCCTCGCCCATCCCCGCAACGCCGCGCGCCGGCGTGGCTACGACTACGTCATCGGCCGCAAGGCCGTGGCGCTGACCAGCGCACTGGCTGTCGGCGCCATCCTCTACGCGCTGGTCGACAGTGGGCGGCTGGTGCTGTAGCGCGCGGCCCTGCCAGGGCGGGTCACACTTCGCGGAGCCGGTCGTCGTGCCTGCATGACCCGGACGAACGGAGGCAAGATGGACACCCTGGCAATCGAACTTTCCCTGCGCGAGACCCTGCCCGCGGCGGCACGGGGCGACAAGGCCGCTTACGGCCGCGTGGTCGCACTGTGCCAGAACGCGATCACCGGCATCGCGCTGGCGATCACCCGCGACGTGCAGGCCAGCGAAGACATCGCGCAGGAGGTTTTCCTGAAGGGCTGGCGGCAGTTGGCGACGCTGAAGAACCCCGACAGTTTCCTGCCATGGCTGCGCGAGATCACCCGCAACCTGGCGCGCGACCACCTGCGTGCACAGCGCCGGCGGCCGATGACCGGCGAAATCGCCGAGATCGCGCTGACGCTGGCCGCCGACACCGCACCAACGCCGGCGGAAACGGTGCTGCAGACCGAGCAGGAATGCGCCGCGCGCGAGGTCATCGCGATGCTGCCGGAGGAAAGCCGCGAAGTGTTGCTGCTGTACTACCGCGAAGGCCAGCGCTCCCGGCAGGTCGCCGCATTGCTGGGCATCACCGATGCGGCCGTGCGCAAGCGCCTGTCGCGTGCGCGCCAGTATGTGCGCGAGGAACTGATGGCGCGCTTCGGCGAGTTCGCACGCGCGTCGGCACCGTCGGCGGCATTCGCCAGCGGCGTACTGGGCATGCTGGCGGTGGCGGCGCCGCCCGCCGCAGGTGCCACCGTGCTCGCTGGCGGCGGCACGGTCGTGGGCAAGGGCGTGCTGAAACTGCTGGGAGGGACGGCGGGCGTGGCCGCGCTGGGAACGCTCGTCGGCATCGGCGCGGTGTGGTTCGGTATCCGCAAACCGCTGAAGGACCCGCTGGACGTGCGCGAGCGACGCGACCTGATACGGTACGGCGTGTTCTGCACCGCACTGATCGTCGCTTTCGTCGTGGGCATCGTGGCGCTGACCCAGGTGCGCGGATGGATGCCGCACCTGGGACTGACCCTGGTCTACGTGGGCGGCATCTGCTGGGCCAGCGCCCTCTGGTTGCCGCGCATCCTCAAACGGCGGCAGGCGCGCGATGCGATGCGCGATCCGGAAGGCGCACGCCGGCAACTGGAGCGCCAACGCTTCTGGAGGATCTGGGCCCTGGTGCTTGCTGTCGGACTCGCGAGCCTGGGCGTGTTGGCGGGCCTGGTGATGTCGGGCCGTCTTTCTTTCTGACGCCGGTTGCACGCGCACCCGGAGAACCGGGTGCGCGCGTGCCGCTCAGCGGCGGGAAGCCGCACCGGCGGCCAGTTCTTCCCGGGACAGGACGCCATCCTTGTTGCCGTCCAGCACATCGAAACGACCGGCCAGGCGGCGGTTGTCCTTCACCTCATCCCGCGACAGGCGACCATCCTTGTTGACATCGGCGGTGGCGAAGCGCTCATCCATGCGCGTCTGCATGCGCTGCTGGAAGTCGGCGCGGCGCTGCACATCGGCCTGGTCGATCTCGGCGCGCGTGAGCTTGCCGTCCTTGTCGGTGTCGGCCTTGGCGAACCACTCGTCACGACGCTGCTTGCCGCGCAGTTCGCGGTCGCTGCGGTCCAGCACGCCATCCTTGTTCGCATCCATCGTGTCGAAGCGTTCGGCGAAACGCGGCTGGGCCGCGGCTTCGGCTCGGCTGACCTTGCCATCGCCATCGGCATCCAGCTTCTTGAAGCCCTCGCCGTGGCGCGCCCCGCCATGGCTGCCGTGGCCGCGCATGCCCTTGCGCTGCGGGCGTTCGTCGGCGGTCAGCCTGCCGTCGCCGTTCTTGTCCATCTCGGCGAAGCGTTCGGCCAGGCGCGGGTGCGTGGCGGCCTCGGCCTTGTCGATGGCGCCATCGTTGTTCTTGTCGAGGCTGGCGCGTGCCGGCTTGCCTGCGTCGCCGGCCTGCGTGGCGGCGAACGCGGATCCGGCGCCGAGGGCGGCCAGCACGGCCACGAAAAGCAGGGTCTTGCGGTTCATCGTGTTCTCCTGAAGACGCGGCGCCATCTGCGCCACTGACACGGAAAACGCGCCGGCTCGGCGGCGGTTGACGCGCTGACGGACGCGTTCAGGCGGCGGACGGTCGCAGTGCCCGCGACCGGGACGCCGCAGTATGCTGACCACATGTCCCTGACCTTCGCCCGCACCCTGTCGATCTTCGGCCACCCCATGCTGGTGCTGCCGATGGCCGTGCTGGTGATCGCGCTGGCGCAAGGCAACGCGCACGAGGCGGCGTGGTCCGCGCTGGGCTTCGCTGCGTTCGCCCTGCTGGTGATGGGTTATTCGTGGTGGCAGGTCCGCCGCGGTCGCTGGGGCCACGTGGATGCCAGCGCGGTGCACGAGCGCAGCGCGCTGAATCGCTTCCTGCTGGTGGCGTTGTCGGCAGGCGCGTTGCTGGTCGTCTGGCACGGCGGCCAGCCGCTGTTCGCGTTGGGTCTCGCACTGTCCGCTGCGATGATCCTGGTGGCCGTGCTGACCTCACGCTGGTGGAAGCTGTCGCTGCACCTGGCGTTCGTCGTGTTCGCCGCTTGCCTGCTGCGCGAACTGGGCACGATGTGGATGCTCGCGGCCTTGCTGTTTGCGGTTGCCGTGGCGTGGTCGCGCCTCGCGCTCGGGCGCCACACCCGCCGCGACTTGGTGGCAGGCGCGGCGACCGGTGCGGTGGCCGGCCTCGCGTTCTGGCCGCTGGCGTCGCGCTGGACGGGATGACATGGGTGAGAACACGCAATCGCTCGATGACCTGCGCCTGTTCCATACCGGCGAGCATCCCTGCGGCTACTGGCCCGAGCGTGTCGCCCGCGACCTGGTGCTGGACCCGCGCGACCCACGGCTGCCGCAGTTGTATCCGGATGCGCTGGGCTGGGGTTTCCGTCGCTCCGGCGACATCGTCTACCGGCCGCATTGCCGGCAGTGCCGCGCCTGCGTGGCGGTACGCATCCCGGTGGCCGACTTCGCACCCGACCGCAGCCAGCGACGCTGCGCAGCGCGCAACGCGCGCGTGGAAACACGGATCGTCGCCGCCTTGCGCGACGACGAGCACCTGGCGCTCTACCAGCGCTACCTGGCCGCGCGGCATCCGCTGGGCGGCATGGACAATCACGGCGCCACCGAGTTCGACCAGTTCCTCGTCGGCAGCTGGTCGCGCGGCCGGTTCGTGGAACTGCGCGAGGACGGAGAGCTGCTCGCCGTCGCGGTGACCGACGTCATCCCCGGCGCGCTGTCGGCCGTCTACACCTTCTACGATCCCGCGCTGGAAGCCCGCAGCCTCGGCACGCTGGCGATCCTCCGACAGATCGAATGGGCACGCCGCGACGGCTACACGCACCTCTATCTCGGCTACTGGATCGAGGGCCATCGCAAGATGGACTACAAGCGGCGTTTTGCGCCGCTCGAGTGCTTCGACGGCCGTGACTGGGTTCGCACGCCTTTGTGAGGCGTGCAAGCGTTTGCGCTTAATGTGAAACGCAAATGTGAATAGCAACTTCGTGACGGAGTGCACAGAATGTGCCGCCGACGCTCCTGTGTGTCGGCGTTGGAATCCGAACATCCACTCACACGTCTGGAGCTTTCATGAAGTTCAACCTCCTTGCCCTCGCGGCGCTGACCACCCTTGTCATGGCCGCCTGCAAGCCTGCTGACGAAGCAGCTCCCGTCGCGGACGCGCCGGCCGTCGAAGCCCCGGCCACCGCGACTGCCGCCACGACCGACACGGTCGAGGCCGGCACCGGCGTCGCCGAGTGCGACCAGTATCTGGAAAAGGTCTACGCCTGCATCAGCGACAAGGTGCCGGAAGCCCAGCGCGACATGATGAAGCAGGGCATCGAGCAGTCGAAGGCCAGCTGGTCTGCGGTCACCGACAAGACCACGCTGGCTGCGCAGTGCAAAACCGCGATGGATCAGGCCAAGACCGCCTATGCGGCGATGGGCTGCTCGTTCTGACGGTCCAACGGCCGACTTCGTCGTCAGCCTGCGGCGCCCCGGGAGTCCGGGGCGCCTTTTTTACGTCTGTCACGGTGACGTGACAGAATCCGCGCATGCGCATCCTTGTCCTCCTGCTCACCATGACCCTCGCCGCCTGCAGTTCGTCCATGACCGTCGGCGAACCCACCGGCCAGCAGGACGTGCCACTTCGCGTGGCGACCTACAACACCTCGCTGTTCTCCGATGACGCCGGCGGCGTGATCCGGCAACTCGAAGGCGACGACGCGCACGCACGCAAGATCGCCGCGGTCCTGCAGAAGGTGCGCCCGGACCTGGTGCTGCTCAACGAATTCGACTACGACGACGCGCATCGCGCCGCCGATCTGTTCCAGCAGCGCTACCTGGAAGTGGCCCAACGCGGCGGTGGCGATCCGCTCCGCTACCCCTACCGCTACCTCGCTCCGGTCAACACCGGCGTGCCCAGCGGGCTGGATCTGGACCGCAACGGCGCGGTGGGTGGCGAAGGACGCGGGCGCGGCAACGATGCCTGGGGTTACGGCCTGCATCCGGGCCAGTACGGCATGCTGGTGCTGTCGCGCTTCCCGATCGACGAGGCGCAGGTACGCACCTTCCAGTTGCTGCGCTGGAGCACGATGCCAGGCACCACCAATCCGGTGGATCCGACCACCCGCGAGGCGTTCTATCCCGACGCTACCTGGAAGCAGCTGCGCCTGTCGTCGAAGTCGCACTGGGATGTGCCGGTGCGCACGCCGGCCGGCGTGGTCCATTTCCTGGTCTCGCACCCCACGCCGCCGGTGTTCGACGGGCCGGAGAACCGCAACGGCCTCCGCAACGCGGACGAGATCCGCCTGTGGCGCGAATACCTGACGCCGGGCGATGCGCCCTGGCTCTGCGACGACCAGGGCCGTTGCGGTAGCCTGCCGGCCGATGCGCGCTTCGTCATCGCCGGCGATCTCAACAACGATCCGGCCGATGGCGACGGACAGCACGACGCCATCATCGAACTGCTGGAGCACCCGCGCGTGATGCGCATGGCCACGCCGCGCAGCGAAGGCGGCGAGGAGACCGCGCTTGCCTATGCCGCCAAGGGCATGCAGCGCCGCGGCGCCCCCGCGCACGTCACCGGCGACTTCGGGCGTCGCAACGGCGCGCTGCGACTTGACTACGTGTTGCCGTCCACCGGCTTCGCATTGACGGGCAGCGGCGTGTTCTGGCCGAAGAAGGGCCATCCGGACGCCGCCATCGCCGACGGCAGCGACCATCACCTGGTGTGGGTGGATCTTTCCCTCTAGCAGGCCTTTTCTCCCACGTGCGGGAGTGACGGGCTGACCGGAAAAGCAGGAGCTTCGCGACTTACGTCGCTCCCACCGCCGGGGCGGCGACGCGCGGCCCGAAGCCGAACAGCGACTCGTTCTGTGCCGACACGATCATGCGGATCATGCTGCCCGGCACCATCAGTTCCACCTGCACGTCATGGCCTTCGGCATTCTTGCCGACCAGGGTCATCTCGGTGAAGGCGCCACCGGTGTCGATCTCGCGACAGAACACGTGCGGGCCGTCGGGCTGGTCGGTCAGGTAGGGCTTGATCGCGTCGCCCAGGGCTTCCAGTGCCTGCGGGAAGAAGAACACGGCGTAGCCGGTATTGCCGTTCATGGCGCAGGCCTCATTCCAGTGCAATGGTGATGGCGGCGGCGGCATCGCGTGCCACCGCGCGTGCGGCGTCGATGCTGTCCGCGCGCGCGAGGGTGACGCCGACGCGACGATGGCCTTCCACGCGCGGCTTGCCGAACAGGCGCAGGGCGGTGTCGGGCGTCGCCAACGCGACGTCCACGTTGCCGAACACCGGCACACCGTGGCCATGCGCCAGCATCGCGCAGGACGCGGACGGACCGCTCTGGCGGATCACCGGGATCGGCAGACCGAGGATGGCGCGCGCATGCAGCGCGAACTCCGACAGCTCCTGCGAGACCAGCGTCACCAGGCCGGTGTCGTGCGGGCGCGGCGAGACTTCGCTGAACCATACCTCGTCGCCCTTAACGAACAGCTCCACGCCGAACAGGCCCCAGCCGCCGAGGTCGTCGGTGACCGTGCGCGCGATCTGCTGCGCGCGCTCCAGCGCCCGCGGCGACATCGGCTGCGGCTGCCAGCTCTCGCGGTAATCGCCGTCCTTCTGCCAGTGCCCGATCGGATCGCAGAACGAGGTGCCGCCGGCATGGCGCACGGTCAGCAGGGTGATCTCGTAGTCGAAGTCGATGAAGCCCTCGACGATGCAGCGACCCGCGCCGGCACGACCGCCGGTCTGCGCATACTCCCAGGCCGCGTCGATGTCGGTTTCGTTGCGCAGCGTGCTCTGGCCCTTGCCGGACGAGGACATCACCGGCTTCACCACGCACGGCAGGCCGATCGCGCGCACGGCCTCGCGGTATTCGGCGGCGGTGTCGACGAACCGGTACGGCGAGGTGGGCAGGCCCAGCGTTTCGGCGGCCAGCCGGCGGATGCCTTCGCGATCCATCGTCAGCCGCGCGGCGCGCGCGGTGGGGATGACGCGCGCGGCGCCCTCGGCCTCCAGCGCGACCAGGGTCTCGGTGTGGATGGCCTCGATTTCAGGGACCACCAGATGCGGCTTTTCCAGCGCGATCAACGCGCGGATGGCTGCCGGGTCCAGCATGTCCAGCACGTGCGCACGATGCGCCACCTGCATGGCCGGCGCGTCCGCATAGCGATCGGCGGCGATGACTTCCACGCCCAGGCGCTGCAGTTCGATGGCCACTTCCTTGCCCAGTTCGCCCGACCCCAGCAACAGGACGCGGGTGGCATGCGGGGACAACGGGGTTCCAAGGGTGGTCATGCGCGAGAGTCCGGACGAGGGGTCGCCAGTTTACCGGGCTGGCTGACGGACGGTGCCTGCGGCACGTTGACATCTGATATCAAATTGATATCTTTCATTCACCCGAAAGCACCCACGAGGGACCCGACATGCTCCATGTGATCCACCAGATCCAGCGTCTCGCTCCCTCGCAGGCGCACCGGGTCGCTCCCGCCCTGCTTCTCCTCTCCGTTGCCCTGCTTGCCGCAGGCGCCGGCCTGTCGCTGCTGTGATCCCGTCCTGAGACCAAGACCATGAAAGAGAACGCCACGTCGTCGCTGCCCGGAATTCCCACCCTGCTGGGCCTGCTACTGCTCGGACTGGGGGCACTGGCCGTGTTCGTCCAGGGGGCCGCACTCAAGCAACCCGGTTATCTGGTCGCGGGCGCCCTCCTCGGTGTCGTCGTCATCTTCCTGATGGCGGGCCTGTACAAGCTGGAACCCAACCAGTCGGCCGTGCTCAGCCTGTTCGGCAAGTACGTCGGCACGGTGAAGGACAACGGCCTGCGCTGGAACAACCCCTTCTTCAGCAAGCGCAAGATCTCGTTGCGCATCCGCAATTTCGAGAGCAGCCGGCTGAAGGTCAACGAGCTGGACGGCAGCCCGATCGAGATCGCGGCGGTGATCGTGTGGCAGGTGGTGGATTCGGCGGAAGCCGTGTTCAACGTGGACGACTACGAGAGCTTCGTGCACATCCAGTCCGAGTCCGCGTTGCGCGCGATGGCCTCCAGCTACCCGTACGACCAGCATGAGGAAGGCCAGATCGCGTTGCGCAGCCATCCGCAGGAGATTTCGCAGCACCTGCAGGAGCAGATCGCCGAGCGTCTGGGCAAGGCCGGCGTGGACGTGATCGAGGCGCGCATCAGCCACCTCGCCTATGCGCCGGAAATCGCCCAGGCCATGCTGCAGCGCCAGCAGGCCAACGCGGTGATCGCCGCGCGCACCCGCATCGTCGCCGGTGCGGTGGGCATGGTGGAGATGGCGCTGGCCGAACTGCAGAAGAACGACGTGGTGAAGCTGGACGAGGAGCGCAAGGCGCAGATGGTCAGCAACCTGCTGGTCGTGCTGTGCGGCGAGCGCGGCACCCAGCCCATCGTCAACACCGGTTCCATCTACTAACGCGGACGCACGCGCATGCACGCCCTCGTTCCGCTGATCCTCGCCGTGTCCGGTCTGCCTGCCCTGCTGATCGGCGCATGGATGAGTCGCGAACCCACCGTCCGTTCGCGCGGCATGGCCCTGCACTGGGTGCTGGTGGGACTGGCGATCCAGGCCGGTGCGGTCGGCGTCTACTGGGCGGACGATGACGACAGGGTGGCCCAGGGCATCGTGATCGCCATGGTGGTGCTGGTGAACGCGCTGATCGTGTCGATGATGCTGCAGCTGCGCCGCAACAGGAAGCAACCGTGAGCGAGAAGCAGGACAAGAAGGCCTATCCGCTGCGCATCAACGCCGAGGTGCTGGCGGCGGCGCAGCGCTGGGCGGACGACGAACTGCGCTCGCTCAATGCCCAGATTGAGTACGTACTGCGCGACGCGCTGCGCAAGGCCGGGCGGCTGCCGAAGGGCGACGCCTCCGCAAACAAGAAGGAATCGCCATGAACCACCGCTGGAGCCACAAGGTCGTCGAAGTCCCGTACAAGATGTTCGCCGGCAAGCTGAGCGACCGCATCCAGCAGGAGCTGGACAAGATGAGCACGCAGGGCTGGGAACTGGTCAGTACGCTCTTCATCGAGCATGAAGTCTCGGTGCGCCTGTTCTTCAAGAAGCCGGCTTGAGCAGCGATGCCGTGGCCGGACTCGTGAAACGGATCACGCGCGTCTGGGTCACGCTGGGCATCGTAGCCACAGTGGTCTTCACCGCGTGGTGCCTGATCGCCTACTACGCCAATGCGGAAGGTCGTCGCGCGGCCGTCGGGGATGCGCGCGTCTCGGTCGAACATCGTGAGGGCCGCTGGGTATTCCTGCCGCGCACGCGTCCACCGCAGGCAACGGGCCTGCTGTTCTACGCCGGCGCGCTGGTCGATCCGCGCGCGTATGCACGGACGGCACGCCGTCTCGCCGAGGCCGGTTATCCCGCCGTGATCGTCGAACTGCCGCGACGGGGCGCTTTCGGAGGTGCGGAAGGTTCGCCCGTACTGGCACGCGGCCATGACGCGATGGCGGCGCTGCCCGGCGTGCGGTGCTGGATCGTCGGCGGCCATTCCCGCGGCGGTGAAGTGGCGTCGCGCCACGCGCTCACCGACCCGGCCGCTACTGCCGCCCTGCTGCTGGTCGCGACGTCGCACCCGCGCGACATCGATCTGTCGGCACTCTCCATGCCGGTGACCAAGCTGGTCGGCGACCGCGACGGCCTGGCCACCCCGGAACGCGTGGCACGCAACCGTTCCAGGTTGCCTCCGCAGACCCGCTGGGTCGAGGTCCCTGGCGCCAACCATTCGCAGTTCGGCGACTACGGCTTCCAGCCGGGCGACCGCTTCGCCCGTATCCCGCGCGAGACCCAACAGCGGGCACTGGCGGAGGAAACCCGCCGCCTGCTCGACCATGTCGCCGCGCAGTCCGACTGCCACGCTTCTCCCTATTGATCGGGTACCCCATGCAACAGACGCAGGACTACGCGCTCGCTCCCCTCGCCGGCCATGCGGCTCTTTGGATCTGGCTGCCGATGTTGGGCGCCATCGCGGTGACCGTCGCAGCGCTCACGATGCAATCCCCGGCGCCGCCTTCGCTCGTCGCGTGGCTGGCCGTACCGTTCGTGATGGCGGTCGGCATCGTGTTGACACTCGCTTTGCGCCGCAGACGCATCGTGCTGGACCACCGCACGCTGCGGGTCGAAGCGACGTTCTACACGAAGACCCTGCCGGTCGAGGCCATCGACCTGGACAGGGCGCGTGTGCTGAGCCTGGAGGAACATACCGACCTGTCGCCGATGCTGAAAACCAACGGCTTCAGCCTGCCCGGCTTCAAGGCCGGTCATTTCCGCCTGCGCAACCTGGGCAAGGCGTTCTGCCTGGTCACCGACCGCAGCCGCGTGCTCACCCTGCCCCTGCGCGATGGCGGCCTGGTGCTGCTGAGCCCGGCGCGCCCCGCCGACCTGCTGGCCCGGTTGCGCGAACTGGCGACACCCTCGCCGCACCGCTAAGCTGCGGGCATGCGACGCCTGCCCACCCGAGCGCTGAAAACGCGGCTGCACAACACCGCGCAGATCGAACTGTGGCCTGCGGACGTGTTGCGCGTGCGCAGCAATGCCGATGCGCGCGCACTTGCCGGTGCCCATACCGTACTGCGCCGCAAGCACGACGGCCGCTACCTGGCCGCAGTCTCAGCGCAGGCCGTGCATCCGCTGGTACCCACCCTGTCGCGCGAACCTGGACTCGACGAGGCCTGGGACGCACTGCACCAACTCGAAGGCGCGACGCGCGGATTCGATGCGGATGCGCAGGGCACGCTGCCACTGCACGCACTGCAGGAACGGCTGCACGAACTGGGGCTCGACGACACCTACGGCGAACGCAGCGGCCTTGCCCTGGTCGCCGAGCCCGCTGCGCTCGTCTTCGCCGGGCGGGACCGCTATCGCCGTCCCTTGTGGCTGACCGCAGCGGCCGCACGCGCCTGGCTCGCCATGCAGCACGCCGCCTATCAGGAAGGCGTCGTGCTCGACGCGATCTCCGGATACCGCAGCCACGACTACCAGCTCGGCATCTTCGCGCGGAAGCTGGCGCGCGGGCAGACGGTGGAACAGATCCTCACCGTCAACGCCGCACCGGGCTACAGCGAACATCACGGCGGCCGCGCCCTGGATATCGGCACGCCCGGCGAACCGCCGGCCGAGGAATCGTTCGAGCACACGACCGCATTCGCCTGGCTCACCCGCCATGCCGGCGACTTCGGCTTCGTCATGAGCTATCCCCGCGACAACCCGCACGGGATCGTCTACGAGCCGTGGCACTGGCGCCACGGCCTCACGTGACGTAGCGGGAACCACCAGGGAATAGCACGATGGACCAGCCGTACCAACCTCCTGCCGCGGAACTCACCGAGGTCCCCGACGTCGCGCGCGGGCGTCCCTTCCGCGATGCCACCCTGCTTACGCGCATGGCCATGGCCCTGCTGCTCGCAGGCACTGCGATCTCGGTGGCCGCGATCATCGTCTATCTCCTGCAGAACGTGGTGCTGGATGAAGTTGTCGCGGGCACACGCGAATACTACGACACGCCGTTGCCACTGCTGGCTGCGATGATCGGCACCGGTCTTTTGCAGATGCTGGTCATGCTGGCCAGTTACATCGTGATCGGCATGTGGCTCTACCGCATGTCCTGGAACGCGCACAGCCTGGCCGGCGCACGTCAGCTGACCGTGACGCCCCGCTGGGCAGTGCTCTGGTACTTCATTCCGTTCGCCAACTTGTGGATGCCGTTCGTAGCGATGCGCGAGACCTGGAAGGCCAGCGCATCTCCGCACGATGTGGCGAACGCACGCAGCCACCCGATCCTCCCGCTGTGGTGGATATTGTGGCTGGCAACGGGCGTACTGTCGTGGGCTGCCATGCAGACCAGCCTGACCATCAAGGACGTGCGGGACGAGATCGACAGCAACGTCGCGATGATCGCCAGCGATGCGGGCAACATCGTGCTCAGCCTGGTGCTGCTG
This sequence comes from Pseudoxanthomonas sp. LH2527, assembly GCF_022539275.1. NCBI lineage: Bacteria > Pseudomonadati > Pseudomonadota > Gammaproteobacteria > Lysobacterales > Lysobacteraceae > Pseudoxanthomonas > Pseudoxanthomonas sp. LH2527. Next base: position 62,309 of record NZ_JAKZBW010000019.1, read on the forward strand.
TACATCGTCGGTCGCCTCTGGCGGATGCAACAGGATGCGCACGTCCGGCGCAGGGCGGTAACAGCCTGACTCAATCCTGCGACCGCTTAGTCGGCGCCTTCGCCTCGACCGCGAAGTCCGCGATCCGCCACAGGTACTGCGCCGCGTACGTGCGGTACGGACCCCACTTCTCCCCGCGCGCCGCCAGTTCCTTCGGCGTGGGCATCGTGTCGAGCTTGTCGACGAGCTGGGCGCCCTTGCGCACGCCCAGATCGTCGATCGGCAATACGTCCGGACGACCCAGGCGGAACATCAGCATCATCTCCACCGTCCAGCGGCCGATGCCGCGCACCGGCACCAGCGCGGCGACGATGTCGTCCTCGCGCATCGTCGACATCTGCCGCAGTGTGGGAATCTCGCCCCGTTGCTCGCGCGCCGCCAGGTCGCGCAGCGCCAGCGTCTTGTTGCCGGAGACGCCGCAGGCGCGCAACGCCGCGTCGTCGATGCGGTCGAGCGTGTCGACGTGCAGGCGCGTGCTGGCGATGGCCGCCTCGACACGTCCCACGATGGTGGCGGCGGCCTTGCCGCTCAGCTGCTGGTACAGGATCGCCCGCGCCAGTGCATCGACCGGGTCGAACGGTTTCTTCCAGGTGGGCTGCGGCTCGATGTAGCCGATCCGCTTCATCCACGCGCCCAGCCGGCGGTCGCGCCGGGTCAGGTGGTCCCAGGCCTGTTCGGTGTCGAAACCGCGCGCGTACCGTGGCACGGGCGTCAGCGCCGGATGGCGTCGACCGCCCAGATCACCCAGCCCAGCATCAGGGCAATGCCGCCAGCGGGTGCCAGTCGCGTGGACAGCCCGCCGAACGCAGCGGCCGCCAGGCTACCCGCGAACAGCAGCGTGCCCAGCAGCAGCAGGCACAGCGCCGCCTTTCCGGTGCGCCGCGTGGTGCTGGGCGCCAGCGCCGCCAGCGCCAGGCCATGGCCGAACGCGAACAACGCGGCGGTCTGCACGTGCGACTGCGCCTGCGCGGCCGCTATCCCGTGCGAGGCGTAGGCGGACAGGCCGACCGCCACCGCGGCGAGCAGACCGCCGGCCAGGGCCAGGAACGAAGGCTTGCGTTGACGTCGGTCGTAGTTCATCGGCTCAGCGGTCCCGGGATCGGGCGGGCATCCTGCCAGCGGAGGACGCCGCGCCGCCGGTTCGCCGCCCCACAAACGCAACGCGCCGCATGAAGCGGCGCGTTGGCGTGGAGCGGGTCATCCGGGACGGGTGTCCGGGAAGGGTTTACTGCTTGACGGCCCAGTAGATGTCGAACTTGCCGTCGGCCTCGAACGAGGCATCGACACCCGACTTCCACGACTCGTACGGACGGTCGACGACTTCGTGGCCGCCGGTGACCGCCCATGCACGCAGCGCATTGCGCTGGTTGTCGAGTTCGGCCATGTAACCGGTGTAGCTGGCGAACGCCGACTTGCGGGCTTCGGTGCGCACGTATTCGACCGGGGCGCCGGAGGGGATGGTGACCTTCAGCTCACCCGTCGACGCGACGGGCGTCGCCGGCGGCGTGACCGGGGCGGCATCGGCGGCGGCGTCGGCCTTCGGCGCCGCGCTGCCCTTGCGGACCGGCTGGGCGATGTCGAACGCGTACTTCTCGGAACCGAAGTCGGTGGTGATGACGCGCAGCGGGCCGGCGGCGACCAGGCCGTTGGCGTCCATCACGCGCTTGATCCATTCCTGGTTCTGCTTGATCGACGCCTTGATGGCGTCGTTGGTGCGGTCGATGTTGCCGGCGTTGACGACCAGCAGGTCCTCGGAGGGCACGTCGACGATCTTCAGGTCGGTCAGCGGGCTGCCTTCGGTGCGGTAGTCGAAGTTCGGCACCGTGGCCAGCATGTTGGTCAGCTTGCCCAGGCCGGCCTTGACGGCGTCGCCCACGTGGCGGCTGACGTACATGCCGGCATAACGGCCGATCAGGTTGAAGCCGTACGTGACCTGGTAGCTCTGGGTGATCTTGACGTTGCGGTTGTCCTTGCCGGTCGGCAGCAGGTCGAACGTGGCCTGCTTGTCGCTGCCCATGCGCTTGTCGACGATCGAGTAGACGATCTTGCCGGGCGTGCCGGGCGTGGTGGGACGCTCGCTGGTGACGATTTCCCAGCTGCCCTGGCCCCAGGCTGCGTTGGCGGAATTGAAGTCCACCTTGGCGCCGACGCCCGTGTTGTTCTCGCCACCGGAGTAGCTGAGTTCGTTGGCCGCGCTCGGGATCAGCGGGTTCCAGTCCTTCAGTCGACGCACGTTGTTCAGCGTGTCGAACACGATGGTCATGCGGCGGTTGGTCTCGACGCTTTCCTGCAGCGAGCGCGAGGACGGCAGGACCAGGCCGATCACCAGAAACAGCGCCAGAACCAGCGCCAACGCAATCACGAACTCGATCAAACGGGTCATTCAGGAGTCTCCGGGGGCCGGTGCCTCGGCCGTGAAAAAAATGCAACGCGCATCCTAGCAGGGTTGCGGGGCTTCGGGCAGCCCATCTGACACCGGTTGGCCGCCCGATTCCCGGACGTACGCGGGCGCATGCGACGGCCCTGCTGCGCTGCAACGGCGGGCATTCCGGGGCACCGCCGCGGATGCCCGGACCCGCCGTTCGCGCGCGTGCCGGGCCGGCCGGCCCGGCTCACACAAGCTGCAGCTCGAAGGCCTTCAGCACGGCGCGGGTGCGATCCCGCACACCCAGCTTCGAGAGGATGTTGGACACATGGTTCTTGATGGTGCCCTCGGCCACGCCCAGCGAATTGGCGATCTCCTTGTTGGAAAAGCCGCTGGCCATCAGCCGCAGGATCTCGGTCTCGCGGTCGGTCAGCGGGTCCGGGCGGTCCAGGCTGACGAACTCGTTGCGCATGTGCTCCAGCCCGGACAGCAGGCGCTGGGTCACCGCCGGCTGCACCAGCGAACCCCCATCGGCGACCGTGCGGATGGCCCCGACCAGCTGCTCCAGCGAGACATCCTTGAGCAGGTAGCCCTTGGCCCCGGCCTTCAGGCCGGCCAGCACCAGTTGGTCGTCGTCGAAGGTGGTCAGGATGATGGTCGGCGGCAGCTGGCCGGTGCGCGCCAGCGCCTGCAAGGCCTCCAGGCCCGACATCACCGGCATGCGCATGTCCATCAGCACCACGTCGGGCTTGACCTGGGGCACCAGGTCCACGGCCTGCTTGCCGTCCGCGGCCTCGGCCACCACCTCGATGCCGTCGTCCAGCGCCAGCAGGGAGCGGATGCCCTGGCGTACCAGGGTTTGATCGTCGACCAGACAGACACGGATCACAGGGTTCCTCCGGAGCTGAGCTCGGGTGTGGGTTCGGGTGGGTGAACGGGAAGGGGCGCGAGCGCGGGAGCCGCGTCGCTGACGGGAAGGGCGATGTGCAGGCGGAAGCCCTGCCCCGGCCGGGTTTCGATGCGCAGTTCGCCGCCGTACTGGGCCAGGCGCTCGCGCATGCCGGTCAGGCCGTTGCCGGCCACCACGTGCGGGCTGCCGGCGCCGTCGTCGCGGGCATCGATCAGGATGCTCGCCCCGTCGCGCCGGCAATGCAGCCACAGGTGGCGGGCGCCGGCATGGCGCACCGCATTGGTGATGATTTCCTGGGTGCAGCGGAGCAGCACGTGCGCCCGGTGCGGATCCTCGAGGGTCAGCGGCTCCTCGATGTCCATGTGCATGGCCAGCGACGGCACCTTTTCGGCCAGCGGCAGCAGGGCCGCGCCCAGGTCGATCGCGCCGCTGTCGCGCAGCTGGCTGACCGCCTCGCGCACATCCGTCAGCAGCAGGCGGGCCAGCGTGTGCGCCTGGCGCACGTGCTCCTGGGCCCGTCCTTCGGTCATGTGGCCGGCCACTTCCAGGTTCAGGCTGAGCGCGGTCAGGTGGTGGCCCAGTAGATCGTGCAGCTCGCGCGAGATGCGCGTGCGCTCGTTCACGCGGGCGCTTTCGGCCAGCAGCACGCGGGTGGCCCGCAGTTCGGCATTGAGCCGGCGCTGCTCCTCGCGCGCCTGCGCCTGCTGCCGCGCCACGTAGGTGGTGATCAGCACGAAGGCCGCGAAGCCCACGTAGAACATCGACTGGAAGAGCGCTTCCCAGAAGTTGAAATCGTCGCGCGCCATGAACGACGGCACCAGCAGCACATGCGCGGCAAGCAGCCAGGCGATGGCGAAACGCAGCTCCAGCAGCCACGGCAGCACGCCGGCCATGATCAGCAGCAGCACCGCGCCCAGCCCGGTCTGGGTGTAGAACCCCACGCCGATCGCGGTCGCCGTCAGCACCATCGCCAGCGGGACATTCCAATGCGCCGGCAGGCTGTCCCGCCGCCCATCCAGCGCCCGTGTCGCCAGCCAGTACACCGCGCCGAAGCTGAAGTAGCACAGGGCGGTGAGCGGCAGGTTGACCCCCTGCCCGTCCGTGCCGCTGGACGGCGGCAGCACCCACACATTCAGGATGATGGGAATCCCCACCAGGGCCCATGTGTAGAGCCCGGCGGCGCGCAGCAGGCGGGTATGGCTGAGTCGTCCCAACATCCCGGCATCTTAGGCGGAATCGCGCACGGCCATGTCCCAACTAAAGTCATGCCGACGTTGGAACGTGAGGTGGCCGGGTTCATCCCCGGCTCACCCGCGCCTCGCCGGTCGCGGCGGCCCCATGCGATAATCCCGGCTTGGCCGCGTGCCGCCCTGCAAGACCCGTTCGGAGTCAGGTAATGTCGATTGTCATCCGCGACGTGCGTGAGCACGAGCTGGATTCCGTCCTCGCCCTCAACAACAATGCCGGACTGGCGATCCTGCCGCTGGATTCGGCCAAGGTCCGCCGCTTCTACGAGACGGCCGAGTATTTCCGCGTCGCCGAACGCGAGGGCAACCTCGCCGGCTTCCTCGTCGGCTTCGGCTCCGGTGCCAGCCACGACAGCAGCAACTTCGCCTGGTTCGGCGAGCGCTACCCGCAGTTCTTCTACATCGACCGCATCGTCGTGGCCAGCCGCCGTCGCGGCGGCGGCGTCGGCCGGGCGTTCTACGCCGACGTGCAGAGCTTCGCCGAACTGCGTTATCCGCAGCTGGCCTGCGAAGTCTTCCTCGACCACGGCGCCGACCCCGCCCTGCTCTTCCACGGCAGCTTTGGTTTCCGCGAAGTGGGCCAGAACGTCATGGAGGAAGCCGAAGTCCGCGCCAGCATGCTGATGAAGGAACTCTGCAGTTATCCGTGGGTGCTCGACACCTATGGCGACGGGCTGCCGGACGTCCCGTGGACCCGCACCCGCCTGCTGGCCGACGCCAGCGCCCAGCGGCCGACCGGTACATGAGCGTGACGCGAGCGCCCGTGGATTACGAACAGGCCGGTGAACTGAAGATCGGCCAGGTCGGCATCGCCAACCTCCGCATCCGCACCCTCGATGTCGACCAACTGATCCGCGAGATGCGCGAACGCGTCGAGCGCGCGCCCAAGCTGTTCGGACGCGCCGCGGTGATCGTCGACTTCGGCGGCCTGACCCGGCTGCCCGACGCCGACACCGCGCGCGCCCTGATCGACGGCCTGCGTGGCGCGGGCGTCCTGCCGGTGGCGCTGGCCTACGGCACCCGCGAGACCGAAACCCTGTCCGAACAGCTGGGACTGCCGCTTTTGGCCAAGTTCCGCGCCCAGTACGAACCCACAGGCGGGGCACCCGCCCCGACCGCTCCCGCCCCGCGCGCCGCCGTGGCCGAGGCCGCGCCTGCCAAAGCGGCCGCGGCGCCGGTCGCGGCCAAGGCCGCGGACAGCAAGCCCGGCCTGGTGCAGAAGACGCCCGTGCGCTCCGGCCAGCAGCTGTACGCCGAGAACCGCGACCTGACCGTACTGAGCACCGTCGGCGCCGGTGCGGAAGTCATTTCCGACGGTTCCATCCACATCTACGGCGCGTTGCGCGGTCGTGCCCTCGCCGGCGCCCGCGGCAACGCCGAGGCGCGCATCTTCTGCCGTGAATTCCACGCCGAACTGGTCGCCGTCGCCGGCCACTACAAGGTGATGGAGGAAGTACCCAGCGAACTGCGCGGCAAGGCCGTGCAGATCTGGCTGGACCAGGACCAACTCAAGATCGTCGCGCAGGACTGACGCGCGGCGTTACCCGAACATAAGAACGACCAAGGAGAACACCGTTGGCTGAAATCATCGTAGTCACGTCCGGCAAGGGCGGCGTGGGCAAGACCACCACCAGCGCCAGCATCGCGTGCGGCCTGGCGCGTCGCGGCAAGAAGGTCGCGGTCATCGACTTCGACGTCGGCCTGCGCAACCTCGACCTCATCATGGGCTGCGAGCGCCGCGTCGTGTACGACTTCGTCAACGTCACCCAGGGCGAGTCGACGCTGAAGCAGGCGCTGATCAAGGACAAGCGTTTCGACACGCTGTACGTGCTGGCCGCCTCGCAGACGCGCGACAAGGACGCGCTGACCAAGGAAGGCGTGGAGAAGGTGCTCAAGGACCTGGACGCCGACGGTTTCGACTACATCGTCTGCGACTCGCCCGCCGGCATCGAGAAGGGCGCGTTCCTGGCCATGTATTTCGCCGATACCGCGATCGTGGTGGTGAACCCCGAAGTCTCCAGCGTGCGCGACTCCGACCGCATCCTGGGCCTGCTGGATTCCAAGACCCGCAAGGCCGAGAACGGCGAAACGCTGAAGCCGCACCTGCTGCTCACCCGCTACAGCCCGTCGCGCGTGGAAGGCGGCGAAATGCTGAGTATCAAGGACGTGGAAGAGGTGCTGGGCCTCAAGACGCTGGGCGTGATCCCGGAATCCGGCGACGTGCTCAATGCGTCCAACAAGGGCGAGCCGGTGATCCTGGAGCTGGAGTCGCCCGCGGGCCAGGCGTACGACGATGCCGTGGGCAGGCTGCTGGGCGAAGACCGTCCGCTGCGCTTCACCACCGTCGAAAAGAAAGGCTTCTTCAGCAAGCTGTTCGGAGCCTGATCATGGGCATGTTCGATTTCCTCAAGCCGAAGAAAGAAACCGCCTCCATCGCCAAGGATCGACTGCGGATCATCGTCGCGCAGGAGCGCACCACCCGCGGCGCGCCCGATTACCTGCCGATGCTGCAGCGCGAGCTGCTGGAAGTGATCAAGAAGTACGTGAATGTCGATGCCGAAGCGGTCAACGTGAAGCTGATCAAGGAAGGCGAGCACGACGTGCTCGACATCTCGGTGTCGCTGCAGGAAGGCAGCGCCTGACCGCCGGGGCGGGGTTCTGCTCCGCCCTCGCCTGATTCGACCATGGATGTCGGTACAGACACCGTCGAACCCGAGGTGATGCGGGTGGCTTCGCTGCCGTTCGCCGCGGCCGATGCCCTGCTCTCGCATTACGGATTGCGTCTGCATCGTGTCGACGACGGCGCGCCGATCCCCGGCAGCTTCTGGGGCGACCCCGAGGCCGGCGTCATCGCCCACAACGTGTACGTGCGCGGCGACACGCCCGTGCACTCGATGCTGCACGAAGCCTGCCACCTGATCGTCCTGCCGCCGGAGCGGCGCGCTCAGGTGCATACCGATGCCACCGACTCGGTGATCGAGGAAGACGCCACCTGCTGCCTGCAGATCATCCTGGCCGACCAGTTGCCCGGCGTGGGGCGTGGAAGGCTGATGGCCGACATGGATGCGTGGGGCTACACCTATCGGCTGGGCTCCACGCAGGCATGGTTCGAGCGCGATGCCGACGATGCGCGCGCGTTCCTGAAAGATCGTGGGCTGCCTCACCGCTGAGGCCGTCCCCCTGTAGGAGCGACGTGAGTCGCGACCTCACGCCCCAGCCACCCAAGACCCCCTGCCCCGCGCAATGAAGCAACCCACCTGACCGTGCTGCGGGACGCCTCACGCGCATTCGGTCGTTCAAGTTCCTGTCGCGACTCACGTCGCTCCTACAGTGGACAGCAGCGGCGCCACCGCACTTGCACCCCCCCCCCCACCCTCACTACCCTTCGGTTTCCTGCGCCCGCCGCATCCGAAGGACGTCCCGTGAAGCATCGCCACCTCCTGCTCGCCCTCGCCGTCGGCGTGGGCATCGCCACGCTCGCCGCCTGCAAGAAGGATGAACCTGCCTCCGAGGCGGCCGCTCCCGCCGCACCCAAGGGCGAGACCGCCGACCAGTTCATCGCGCGCGTCAACGACGAACTCAAGAAGATGTACCCGGAACTGACCGCCGCGCAGTGGCTGTCCAGCACCTACATCAACGACGACAGCCAGTTGCTGGCGGCCAAGGGCAACGAGCGCTACCTGACCCAACTCAACAGCTGGATCGCGCAGGCGAAGAAGTTCGAGGGCCAGCAGATGTCGCCCGAGACGGCGCGCGCCATCCAGCTGCTGAAGCTGGCCACCGCGATGCCCGCTCCCAAGGATCCGGCCAAGCTGGCCGAGCTGACCCAGATCGCCACGAAGATGGAAGGCACCTACGGCGCCGGCACCTATTGCACCGGCGAAGGCGAGGCGCAGAAGTGCCGGCAGCTGGGCGAACTCGAGGACGTCCTGCGCAGCAGCCGCGACTACGACGCGCAGCTCGATGCCTGGCAGGGCTGGCACACCATCGCGCAGCCGATGCGCCAGGATTACACCCGCTTCGTCGAACTGGTGAACGAGGGCTCGAAGGAAATGGGCTTCGCCGACGCCGGCGAGATGTGGCGCAGCGGCTACGACATGACGCCCGCCGAGATCGCCGCAGAAACGGACCGTCTCTGGGGCCAGGTCAAGCCGCTGTACGAGCAGCTGCACTGCTATACCCGCACCAAGCTGCAGGCCACCTATGGCGTAGAGAAGGGCCAGGTCAACGGCCTGCTGCCCGCGCACCTGATGGGCAACATGTGGCAGCAGGACTGGGGCAACCTCTGGGACGTGCTGGAACCGTACAAGGGCGCGGGCAGCCTGGACATCACCGGCGCACTGGAAAGGCAGTACCAGGCGGACTACCAGGCCGCGCTGGCCAAGGCCGGCCCGAACCTCGGCACGGACAAACTGTTCCAGGCCGAGCGCGAGGCCAAGCTGCAGGTCGCCAAGCAAATGACCGAGCGCGCCCAGGATTTCTACACCAGCCTGGGCATGCCCAAGCTGCCGGAAAGCTACTGGGCCAAGACGCAGTTCATCAAGCCGATGGACCGAGACGTGGTCTGCCACGCCAGCGCGTGGGACATGAACATGAGCGGCGACGTGCGCACCAAGATGTGCATCAAGCCGAACGAGGAAGACTTCACCACCATCTACCACGAGCTGGGCCACGTGTATTACTACCTGGCCTACAACAAGCTGCCGCCGCTGTTCCAGACCGGCGCGCACGACGGTTTCCACGAAGCGATCGGCGACACCATGGTGCTGGCGATGACGCCGGACTACCTCAAGTCGATCGGCATGGTCGATACCCCGCAGCAGAGCAACGAGGCGCTGATCAACGCGCAGATGCGCATGGCGCTGGCGAAGGTGTCGTTCATGCCGTTCGGCCTGATGATCGACCGCTGGCGCTGGGGCGTGTTCGACGGCAGCATCAAGCCGACTGACTACAACAAGGCGTGGTGGGAACTGAAGGCCAAGTACCAGGGCGTGGCGCCGGCCACCGCGCGCGGCGAGGATTTCTTCGACCCGGGTGCGAAGTACCATGTGCCCGGCAATACGCCGTACACGCGCTACTTCCTCTCGCACGTGCTGCAGTTCCAGTTCTACAAGGGCCTGTGCGATGCGGCCGGCCACCAGGGCCCGCTGTACACCTGCAGCTTCTACGGCGACAAGGCCGCCGGGCAGAAGTTCTGGGCGATGCTCGAGAAGGGCGCCAGCCAGCCCTGGCAGGGCACGCTGAAGGAACTGACCGGCACCGAGAAGATGGACGCCGGCGCGGTGCTGGAGTATTTCGCACCGCTGCAGGAGTGGCTGAAGCAGCAGAACGAAGGCCAGACCTGCGGATGGCAGGTGCCGGCCACCGCGGCAGCACCCACGCCGGCAGCGCCGGCCAAGTCGTAAGTCTCCTACCGCACGGGCGGACCGATGATGGTCCGCCCTTCTGTCGACCCGCCTTATGGAAAGGACGTCCGATCGATGAATCGCCCCACCCTCTATCTCTTCCTGGCAAGCCTGCTGGTCGCAGCGCCCGTTGTCGCAACGGCGGGCGCAACCCAGGTCGCCGGCGAAGCCAGCCGTACCTCTTCGCAAGCCGATCCGCGCTGGAAGCTGACCCAGTTCCCGGCGACCAGCGCCACTTCGCTGGGCTATCGTGAAATGCGCCTCGAGCGCCTGGTGGAGCTGGAACGCCGCAATGCCGGCCGGCACATCAAGGCGACCCAGATCGGCGTGGGCCGGACGCTGGCGAGCGAAGGCATCGCACGTTCCACCCCGGCGCTGCGCTGGATTCCGCTGAAAGCGGGTGGTTCCGTCGCCCGGCTCCGGGTTGCCTCACCGGACGCGCTGGGTATGCGCGTCGGTATCCAGACGAAGGGCCTGCATCCCCACGTCGAACTGCGCTTCGGGGGTTCGGATGATCCGGGACATGTCGTCGCCGAGACCACCGCCGCGGAAGCGCGGGCGCTGGCGGATGCCGACGGGGTGTACTGGACGCCGGCCACCGACGGCGCCGCGCAGATCATCGAGATCTACCGTCCCGCACACGTCACGATGGCCCAGGCACGCGTGCAGGCGCCGCAGGCATCGCACCTGCTCGCCAACAGCCGCAACGATTTCAAGATCGTCGAGAAGGTCGGCGAGTCGGGCACCTGCAACATCAACGCGGTGTGCCGCGTCGGCCAGCTGGGCCCGGCCTATGTGCAGGCAAAGGATGCAGTGGCCCACATGGTCTTCGTGGACGGTGGAAGCAGCTACATCTGCACCGGCACGCTGCTCAACGACACCACGCCGGCCACCCAGGTGCCTTACTTCTACAGCGCTGCGCACTGCATCGAGACGCAGACGGTCGCCAATACGCTCAATACCTACTGGGGCTACGAAAACAGCGGCTGCAGCACGGCCGATGGCCAGCGGCGGAATCCGCTGACCGGCGGCGCTGACATCCTGTTCGTCGATGCGGACGTCGATGCCCTGCTGCTGCGGCTGAAGAACCCCGCACCCGCCAATGCCACGTTCGCCGGCTGGGATGCAGGTACGCTGGCGCCGAACGCGGAGGTCGTGGCGATCCACCACCCCGCGGGCGATGCCAAGAAATATTCGCGCGGGCAGCACGTGACCGACGTCTACCCCGAGAACTACACCGTCGGCTGGCTGGAAGGCACTACGGAAGGAGGCAGCAGCGGCTCCGGCCTGTTCACGCTGCACGCGGACAAGACCTACCGCCTGCGCGGAGGTCTGTACGGTGGCAATGCGAGTTGCGCCAACACGGGCAATGTGTCCACGGCTGCCAACCGCGACCATTATTCGCGACTGGACCTGATCTTCCCGCAGATCAAGCAGTGGATTGCCGCCGACCCCGTCCGCGAGAACGGATCGCAGGCGCTGGTGCGTTCCGCTGGCGCCGTGGCGCAGGGTCAGGGCGCAAGGACGTTGCCCGCCACGTCCGCACCGGCGCCCGCAACCGTGACCCCGCCGACCGCGCGCGACCGTCTCCCCATCCTGCAGCGGCGGACCGGCACGCACGAGCGCTGAGGGCAGCCCTGCGAACGAACGGAAAAGGCCGGCACATGCCGGCCTTTTCTCTTCGCGCGCATCGGCTTCATCGTGGCCACACAGGGCATCGCGAGAGTGTACGCCACCTCCTGCATGCCACTTCCATGCCGACCATCCTGACCCACGCGCTGATCCCCCTGGCTGCCGGCGCCGCACTCGGGCGAAAACGTCTTTCGCCACGCCTGGTCGTCGCCGGCGTAATCGCGGCGATGCTGCCGGACGCCGACGTCGTGGCGTTCAAGCTGGGCATCGAATACGCGCATGCGCTCGGCCATCGCGGCGCCAGCCATTCGCTTGCCTTCGCCCTCGTCTGCGGCGCCTTGGCGGCAGGCGGTGCGCGCTGGCTCAGGGCGCCGGCCCTCACGGCGTTCCTGTTCATTGCCCTGTCCGCGGCTTCGCATCCGCTGCTCGACATGTTGACCGACGGCGGCCTCGGCGTCGCGCTGTACTGGCCGTGGTCGGATGCACGCCACTTCGCGCCATGGCGGGTGATCGAAGTGTCGCCCTTCGTGAACCGCTTCTTCAGCGCGCGCGGCGTGGAGGTGCTGCTGTCGGAACTGCGCTGGGTGTGGGTGCCGGTGCTGACGCTCGCTGGCGTCGCGGCATGGTTGCGCCGCCATCGCGATCCTCTGTAGGAGCGACGTCAGTCGCGACCGCACGGCAGGAAGATTCGATCGCGACGAAGGAAGCCTAGAAATAGGCGAAACAACCTTCACCGGCTGACGCGTCAACGACACGTCGCGATCCGCGGTCGCGACTGACGTCGCTCCTACAAAAAAATGCTGCCGCTCAATTGACGTCCGGCGCCGGTTCCGGCTTGTTCGCCTTCATCTGTTCGGCCAGTTGCGCCTCGAACTGCTCCAGCGTCAGGCCTTGCGCCGCGGCTTCGATCACCGCGGTGTCGCGCAGCTCGTCCGAATAGACCAGGCGCACCGCGTTGCCCTGCGCCTCGTGCAGGGCGGCGGCCTGCTTGATCATCGCCAACACCTCGGCCGCGCTGTCGGACGTGCCGGCGATGCGGCCATCCAGGCCCAGCACCCACACGCCCGCCTGGCGCACCACGCCGGCCAGCAGCTCGCCCTCGGGATTGCGCAGCTCCGCATGCGGCTCGATCGCCGGTGCGTTCGCGCGTGCCTGGTTGTGCGCCTTGGTCGCCTTGCGCTTCTTCGCCTCGCGGCGGGCCTTGGACTGGATCGACATGGGGGTTCTCGCAGGACGTCAGAGTTGATCGGTGGGTTCGAGTGCGGCGGCGTTGCGCGGACAGGCCAGCCGGCGCCGGTGGGCATGCGCTTCCCACTGCCACATCAGCCAGCCCAGCAGCACGAAGCCGGCCATCCCGAGCGCCAGGTGCAGGCCATGATGGCTCAACAACGGCGACAGCAGTCCGGCGATCACCGCATTGATGATGAGATTGCTGAACGCCTGCAGTGACGACGCGGCACCGCGCTGGCGCGGGTACATGTCGAGGATGGCCAGCGTCAGGATGGGAAACACCAGCGCCACGCCCAGCGCCGCCAGCATCATCGGCAGCACCGCCCACGGCACGCGGATGGCATCGCCGGCCCACGCGTTGTAGCCGACGTTGGCGACCATGGCCACGGCCATGCAGGCGTAGCCGATCCCGACCAGCCGGGTGCCCTCGATGCGCCCGGCCGCGCGCCCCGACAGGAACGCGCCCAGCACCATGCCCCCGATCGTGGGCAGGAACAGCCAGGCGAACTGCTGTTCGTCCAGGTGCAGCAGGTCCATCACGAACGCCGGCGCCGACGCGATGTACAGGAACAGCCCGCCGAAACTCAGCGAGCCCGCCGCCGCCAGCCGCAGGAAGCGCGGATTGCGCGCGATGCCCACGTAGTCGCGCAGCAGGATGCGCGGCGACACCTTCAGGCGCGCCTCGGGCGGATGCGTTTCCGGCAGCCAGCCGACCACCGCCACGATCAGCAGCAGCGAGAACCCGGCCAGGAACCAGAAGATCATCGGCCACGCGCTCCAGCCCAGGATCCAGCCACCCACGATCGGCGCGATGGCCGGGGCGATGCCGAAGATCATCGACACCTGGCTCATCAGCCGTTGCGCGTCGTCGCCATCGCGGGCATCGCGGATCACCGCGCGCCCGACGATGAAGCCCACGCCGGCCGACAGGCCCTGCACGGCCCGGAACAGCAGCAGCGTGCCCATGTCGGTAGCCAGCGCACAGCCCACCGAGGCCAGCAGGAACACGACCAGACCACCCAGGATCACCCGCCGCCGGCCGAACGTGTCCGACAGCGGCCCGTGCACCAGGCTCATCAGCGCATAGGTCAGCAGGTACACGCTGATGGTCTGCTGCATCGCCACCTTGTCCGCGCCCAGTTGCGCGCCGATGGCCGGGAACGCCGGGAAGATGGTGTCGATCGAGAACGGGCCGAACATCGCCAGCCCGCCCAGCAGCAGGGCCAGGCGGCGGTTGGAGATGGCGTGGGGGGCACTCATTGCGGGAAAACTCCGGACAGGCGCCGCGCGGCCACATGAACAGGCCTCGCCGGGCTGCACATGGTAAGCCCAAATCACCGGTGGCCCGCCCTGCCGGGCTATAATCCGCCGGCAACATCCGGTGGGAGAAGCCCGTCGTCCGCGACGTGCTGCCGAAGGCGCAAACGCCCGTAATCGCTCAGGCCCGATACCACCACTGCAACGACACTCTGGAGAGACCGGCCGCCCTCGCGGCAGCGCCGGCGCCGAAGGGGCACGAAGCACGCGACCTCCTCGTCGGCGCGCTTCCAAACTCTCAGGCAAAAGGACAGAGGGGCATCCCACGTGCGGCTTCCGCACGCTGGCCCTATTGCCCTTCCGGATGCCTCCCATGTCGAACACCCCCTCCCTGCGCGAGCTCGAGCACCACGGCGCGTTCCTCGAACGCCACATCGGTCCCAACGACGCCGAGATCGCGCACATGCTGCGCGTGGTCGGCCACGACTCGCTCGACGCGATGACCGACGCCATCGTGCCGGGCAGCATCAAGTCCGCGCAGCCGCTGGCCCTGCCCGCCCCGATCAACGAGGAAGAGGCGCTGGCCAAGATCCGCGCCGTCGCCGACCGCAACCAGGTGTTCCGCAGCTTCATCGGCCAGGGCTACTACGGCACCCACACGCCCAAGGTCATCCTGCGCAACATCCTGGAGAACCCGGCCTGGTACACCGCCTACACGCCGTACCAGGCGGAGATCTCGCAGGGCCGCATGGAAGCGCTGATCAACTTCCAGACCATGGTCACCGACCTGACCGGCATGGAGATCGCCAGCGCCTCGCTGCTGGACGAAGCCACCGCCGCCGCCGAGGCGATGACCCTGGCCAAGCGTTCGGCCAAGTCGAAGTCCACCACCTTCCTGGTCGCCGGCGACACGCACCCGCAGACGCTGGAAGTGCTGGCCACCCGCGCCGAGCCGCTGGGCCTCACCGTCGAGGTCGTGCGCTCCACCGACGCCTTCCACGAAAAGCTGGCCGCCGGCGACTACTTCGGCGTGCTGGTGCAGTACCCCGCATCGAGCGGCTGGGTCGCCGACTGGGCGAAGGACGCCGACACCATCCACGCCCACCACGCGCTGTTCGTCGTCGCCACCGACCTGCTGGCGCTGACCCTGCTGAAGCCGCCGGGCGAAATGGGCGCCGACATCGTCATCGGCAACTCGCAGCGCTTCGGCGTGCCGTTCGGTTTCGGCGGCCCGCACGCCGCGTTCATGGCCTGCCGCGACGCCTACAAGCGCAGCATGCCCGGCCGCCTGATCGGCGTGTCGGTCGACGCCGAAGGCAAGGCCGCCTACCGCCTGACGCTGCAGACCCGCGAGCAGCACATCCGTCGCGAGAAGGCCACCTCCAACATCTGCACCGCGCAGGTGCTGCTGGCGGTGATGGCCAGCATGTACGCGGTCTACCACGGCCCCGAAGGCCTGGCGCGCATCGCCGGCCGCGTCGCCCGCCTGACCGCCATCCTCGCCGCCGGCCTGCGCACGCTCGGCTACCCGGCCGTGCATGCCAGCGCCTTCGACACGCTGTGCATCGAACCGGGCGACGCCCGCGACGCCATCCTGGCCCGTGCCCGCGACGCCCGCATCAACCTGCGCGTGCGCGGCAACGGTTCGCTGTGCATCTCGCTGGACGAAACCACCACCCGCGCCGACATCGATACGCTGTGGGGCGTGTTCGCCGCTGAAGGCGCCACCCTGCCGTCGGTCGATGCGCTGGACGCCAGCGCGCCGTCGCTGATCCCGGCCGACCTGCGCCGCCGCAGCGACTTCCTGACCCACCCGGTGTTCAACACCCATCACAGCGAACACGAGCTGCTGCGCTACATGCGTGCGCTGTCGGACAAGGACCTGGCGCTGGACCGCACCATGATCCCGCTGGGCAGCTGCACCATGAAGCTCAACGCCACCGCCGAGATGATCCCGGTGACGTGGCCGGAGTTCGGCAATATCCATCCGCTGGCACCGGCCGATCAGGCCGCCGGCTACACCCAGCTGATCGACGAGCTGGAAGCGATGCTGGTGGAATGCACCGGTTACGACGCCGTCAGCCTGCAGCCCAACTCCGGCGCGCAGGGCGAATACGCCGGCCTGCTGGCGATCCGCGCCTATCACCGCGCGCGCGGTGAAGCGCATCGCGACATCTGCCTGATCCCCGAATCCGCGCACGGCACCAACCCGGCCAGCGCGCAGATGTGCGGCATGACCGTGGTGGTCACCAAGTGCGACGCCAACGGCAATGTCGACGTCGAGGACATCCGCCGCGCCGCCGAGAAGTACAGCGAGCGCCTGGCCGCGATCATGATCACCTACCCGTCCACGCATGGCGTGTTCGAGGAGGACGTGGTCGCCATCTGCGACATCGTCCACCAGCACGGCGGTCAGGTGTACACCGACGGCGCCAACATGAACGCCCTGGTCGGCGTGGCCAAGCCCGGCAAGTGGGGCTCGGACGTGTCGCACCTCAACCTGCACAAGACCTTCTGCATCCCGCACGGCGGCGGCGGCCCCGGCGTCGGCCCGTGCGCGGTGAAGGCGCACCTGGCGCCATACCTGCCGAAGAAGCTGGGCGGCGAAGGCGATGTCGGCATGGTCAGCGCGGCCAGCTTCGGCAGCGCCAGCATC
This sequence comes from Pseudoxanthomonas sp. LH2527, assembly GCF_022539275.1. Lineage (NCBI taxonomy): Bacteria > Pseudomonadati > Pseudomonadota > Gammaproteobacteria > Lysobacterales > Lysobacteraceae > Pseudoxanthomonas > Pseudoxanthomonas sp. LH2527. The sequence goes on from NZ_JAKZBW010000019.1 coordinate 79,050, forward strand.
CTGCCGATCAGCTGGATGTACATCACCCTGATGGGCGCGGCCGGCCTGCGCAAGGCCACCCAGGTGGCGCTGCTCAACGCCAACTACATCGCCAAGCGGCTGGAGCCGCACTTCGAGACGCTCTACACCGGCCGCAACGGGCTGGTGGCGCACGAGTGCATCCTTGACCTGCGCCCGATCAAGGACCGCACCGGCATCAGCGCCGAGGACGTCGCCAAGCGCCTGATCGACTTCGGCTTCCATGCGCCCACGCTGAGCTTCCCGGTGGCCGGAACGCTGATGGTCGAGCCGACCGAAAGCGAATCGCAGCACGAACTGGACCGTTTCATCGACGCGATGATCGAGATCCGCGAGGAGATCCGCGCGGTCGAGGACGGACGCCTGGACCGCGAGGACAACCCGCTGAAGAACGCGCCGCACACCGCCACGATGGTGATGGCCAGCGAATGGACCCACGCCTACCCGCGCGAACTGGCCGCCTTCCCGCTGGCCACGCTGAAGCTGCAGAAGTACTGGCCCCCGGTCGCGCGCGTGGACAACGTCTACGGCGACAAGAACGTCATGTGCGCCTGCATCCCGGTGGATGCGTACAAGGACGAAGTGGACGCCTGAGTGCGGTGCCACGCGTAACGGAGAAGCCCCGCTGATGCGGGGCTTCTTTTTTCAGCGCAACGCCGCCAGCGCCACCGCATCGGCGCCCGCGGGGTAGCGCAGTTGCCCGCCGTTATCGTGGACCGCGGCCCACACCGCTTGCGCGACATCGGTTTCGAGCGTGAACGCATCAGCGTCGGCGAAGCCGGCGAACACGTCCTGCGCATACCGCGCGTACGCCTCGGGCACCAGCCCGCGCATGCGCTCTTCGCCGTTCGCCGCGAAGCGCGTGGTGGGCGCGTAACCCGGCTCGACCAGCCGCACCGCCACGTCGAACGCGCCCAGCTCATGCGCGAGCGATGCCGTGAACCCTTCGATCGCCGTCTTGCTGGCGGGGTAAGCAGCGACCAGCGGCATCGGTGCCAGCGTAGCGCTGGAGGTGACGTTGACGATGGTGCCCCCGCGGCGCGCGCGGAACGCGGGAATGACCGCCTGCACCATGGCCATCGTGCCGAAGGTGTTGGTCTCGAAGATCTCGCGCACGGTATCCATCGGCGTGGCCTCGAACGCGCCGAACAGGCCCAGCCCGGCGTTGTTGACCAGCACGTCCAGCGGCCCGGCGGCGTCGAGCGCGGCGGCGATGCTCTCCGTTCGGGTCACGTCCAGCGGCAGGAGCTGCAGGCGTTCGTCATCGGGTAGCAGGCCGGGGCGCGGCGTGCGCATGGTGGCGATGACGCGCCAGCCCTCGGCGTGGAAATGGCGGGCGGTCTGCAGGCCGTAGCCGGAGGAGCAGCCGGTGATCAGGACGGTCTTCATGGGGTGATCCAGGGTGGTTGAACAGGACGCCACGATAGGCGAGCATCACCGGACCATCCATTGCGATAAATCCATTTTTTTTCTCGCATCGTCCAGATGTCCGACCCCCTCTCCGATGTCGTCCGCCTGCTCCGGCCGCACGCCGCCTTCTCCAAGGGCATCAGCGCGGCCGGGCGCTGGGCGGTGCGCTACGCGACCTTCGGCGAGCCCAGCTTCTGCATCGTGCAGGAAGGCCGCTGCGTGCTGGCCGTGGACGGCGAGGACGCCATCGCGCTGGAGACCGGTGACTTCGTACTGTTGCCGGCCACGCCAGGGTTCCTGCTCTCCGATGGCCGGACGCAGCTGCCGACGCACATCGATCCGGTACAGGATCCGCTGCCGGACCGCGACGTACGCCATGGCGTGCAGGACGGTCCGCCGGACGTGCGCCTGCTGGGCGGCTGGTTCCGCTTCGAGGCGCAGGAACCCACGCTGCTCGCCTCGCTGCTGCCCACGCTGGTGCACGTGCGCGGCGTGCCGCGCCTGTCGCAACTGGTCACCCTGCTGAGCGACGAAGCCGACCACGATCGGCCCGGCCGCACTGTGGTGCTGTCGCGCCTGGTGGATCTGCTACTGGTCGAATCGCTGCGCGCGACCCCGGGCGCGTCCGCGCCACCCGGCTTGCTGCGTGGACTGGCCGATGCGCGCCTGGCATCGTCGCTGCGCGATCTGCATGCGCGCCCGGCGCACGCGTGGACGGTCGCCCAACTCGCCGAGCGCGCCGCGCTCTCGCGTTCGGCCTACTTCGAGCGGTTCACCCGCGCGCTCGGCATCGCCCCGATGACCTACCTGCTGGCCTGGCGCATGGCGATGGCGCGCGATCTGCTGCGCAACCACCGCGTCAGCGTGGCCGAAGCCGCCGAACAGGTCGGTTACCGTTCCGTCAGCACCTTCAGCATGGCGTTCCAACGCCACACCGGGCTACCGCCGCGCCGCTATGCCCGCCAGCACGAGGCGGACACGCGCAAGACCAGCGCCTCCCCGTCGCACTGAACCTCCGGAGTCCGACCACACGTGTTGCGCGCCTCTCCCCTCTCGCTGCGTCAGCGGGGAGAGGGCGGGTGAGGGGCGAACGGAGCCTAGGCAATCGACGTAACGCGGTGCCTCCATGTTCAGCGCTCGCCCCTCATCCGCCTTCGGCACCTTCTCCCCGCCCAGCGGGGAGAAGGAACTGGCCGTGCTATCCACGCTGCTCACCGGCCCCTTCTTCCGGGCGCTGGTGAAACGCCGCGCTACCGCCGACGCGCACGGCCGTCACGCCGTGTGAGCGTAGCCAGGCAGAAATATTTTCCTGTAATCAGCAGACGACGCAGCGGTCCCCTCTCCCTGCGTCAGCGGGGAGAGGGTGCCCGAAGGGCGGGTGAGGGGCGAACGGAGCCTGGGCAATCGACGTAACGCGGTGCCTCCACGTTCGGCGCTCACCCCTCATCCGCCTTCGGCACCCTTATCTCTTGGCGATCTGCCAGATTAGATGCCGAGAGCCGGCGTGGTCGAGCGTCACACCTTGGGTGCTACGACCGCGGGAGAGCAAGCTCGCCACGCCGGAATCTCCCTGC